>JAOZSE010000178.1 GCA_029939835.1 Pontiellaceae bacterium | reverse complement strand
CTCGGGCGGTCAGACGGTGATGCCCAGGGAATGGATCAAGCGGTGGATGGTCGAACGGTCCTTGCCGAGAAGTTTGGCGGCTTTGGCCAGACTGCCCCCCGTACGGCCGAGAGCCTCCCGGATCGCCACTTGCTGGGCTTTGGCTACCACGTCAGAAAGACGCAGAGAGTCAACATCCGGCGAGGCCTTCGGCAAGATCAGATCGGAGGCCCGAATGGACCCTGCGGGCGCAGCCGATCGCCGCAAGGCCCGCTCGACAATGGCCTTGAGATCGGCGACATTATGGGGATAGCAGGCTTGGATGAGTTTTTTCTCAGCAGCATTTGTAAACGGAGAAGCCTCTTTCGACACGGCCAGCTTTACACTCGCCTTGGCGCGAAATCTTCGGGCAAACTGCTCTGCCAGCAAAACAATGTCCTCCGCGCCACGTTGGCTCAGCGAGGGGAGAATCGTAATGTTACTACGAAGTTTGTCGAGAAGTTTTCGGGACAGAAGATTCCGTTCTTTCAGCACGGTCGGTGAAAGGCAGGACATGCAGGCGACCCGGGTCGTGTAGAGGTTTAGCTTGCCTTCATCGCTGTTACTGTTGTGGACAAGCGCGCCGGCATAGCGATCATCGTCTTGGCCATCCAACGCATAGCGAGAGTCCAGCCGATCGATCAACTCGTCCTGAAGCGTCATGGGCAACTTTTCGATGTCCTGCAGCACGAGCAGGCCATCGTCGGCTGATTCGAGATAGAGATTTAACTGTTCGATGCCTTCGTAGCCCCCAGCCAGGCGATAATGTTTCTTGCCTCGGTAAAGTTCCTTGTAGAATGCCCCCGCCGAGACGCATAGCAGCGGAGCATCTGGATTCTGCAGCCCCCACAAATGTCGCAATATGTGAAGTTTGCCGCATCCAAACGGGCCGGCCAATAAAAATATCGGCGGATTGCGCCCGATCAGAGACATCAATTCATTCTTGGTGCGCAGAAAAATTTGAGAGCTGCCAACAGGTATCACTTTGTCCGAGGGATGATTCTTGTCAGATATGCCAGGCCCTGCCGAGCTGAGAACCAGCTCCCGCTGTGCCAGTAAGTAGCTGCATTCGTCGACAACCTTATCAACCCACTGCCCAGCGGCGTCCTTGTGAATGTGCGCTGCGATCAGCGGATGGGCCTCGGCTTGCCGTTGCCCCTTGGCCCGAAAACGCGAACTGAGATACACCAACCAGGGACGATTGGCCTTGGGTTCGCCTGCAAGCTGCTTTTCCAGTTGCCCCAGCCAGGAGGCTTGTTCCGGCAGAGAGTACCGGTCATCCACCACCAGCACAGGCCCGCCCCGGCCCTCCGCCAGCATTCTGGATACCAGCCCGCGCCCACTTCCCCGAGCAGTGAACGTCTTCAATTCCAACCCCGCCGAAGCCGCCAGCGCATCACGCAAAACCTTCCGCTGCCCCGCGCTCAAGGCATCGGCGTCAAATTGTATCAGCATCAACGGCATATGTTTTCCCTTAGTTGATGAAAATCCGAAGCGACGTGGTACTTGGGTTGTTGCTCTGAGTCACCCATTGAGTTCATTCCGCTTAATATCGATAATCAAGTTTGCGATTGAGATGTGCGAACACATCTCCCGTCCATTTACTCGCCTGTTACACTCTCAATCGTTCTCTTGTGGCGAGATCATAAGTTATTCCCAACATGGTTCAAAATTAATATTGTAAATGCCAATATCAAGGCAAAGACGAAAAGAACAATCCCCCACAGAACAATCTTTTTCAGCGTGCTCGGTTCGGAATCTTCATCCCGTCGCGTTTTCGATGCGTGTTGCGAGAGAGCCCTAAACCCGCTTGTCTCGCTTGATCCCTGTGTGTCTCTATGGCGTCGTACGCCTTGAGTTTGGCCACCTCGAGAGCGTGCTTGTGATTTTGCTATTGTGGCTTGGACACTTTCACGAGAACTGCCAGCAGACAGTGTCCCAACATGAAGCTCTTGGCGGATACCGGGTAGGAGAGGCTTGAACTGTTTACCTTGGGATACAAAGCCATGCTTCCCAGCGATACTCTTGGCCACTTCTTCCGTGGATAGCCCTTCCGTTGCGTGTCCCATTTTCGCCAGTAGCGTTGCCTGGCTGGCTAGGGGCGTCCCAAGTGAATCCTTGTTGCCCAACTCGAGACAAATACCTTTATGCTCCTTGTGCAGCGTCATTGCCCCGTAAAAGTCGCCTTGGGAATAGAGGATCAACGCCTGATTACCCAGGCTTATCCCCAGGCTGGACTTGTTACCTAACTCACGGCAGATTTGCTCCTTTTCCTTGTGCAGGGTCATCGCCCCATCAAGGTCGCCACGGTCAGAGAGGATATTCGCCTGGTTTCCCAGGCTTATCTGCAGGCTGGACTTATTACCCAACTCACGGCAGATACCTTCTGTCTCCTTGCACAGTGCCAACGCACCGTCAATATCTCCGCGGGCGCGGAGGATTGACGCCTGGTTCCCCAGGCTTCTCTGCAAGCCGTCCGGATTGCCCAGCTCACGGCAGATACGCTCCTCTTCCTTATGAAGCTTCATCGCACCGTCAAGGTCACCTTTTTTCTGCAAGATAATTGCTTGATTTCCTAAACTCATTCCCAACCCGTTAAGTTCGCCAATTTCACGGCAGAGGGTTATCCCGCGGGATCCGGTCTCGTGATCACGAAAGTCCACCTTCAGCGGTTGGATCAGACAGAGCCTTGGCGGGGTTGGGAGAATGTGGATACCTATCTGCCGTTCAAGTCGATTGATGCGGCGTCGTTGAAGGATGCCGAAACCCGAACGTCGATTGAACAGTCCGCCGATCTCATTGCCAGGCCCAGTCTCCCA
>JAOZSE010000177.1:1261-2839 GCA_029939835.1 Pontiellaceae bacterium | reverse complement strand
GTCAGATTAAAAGTATTGTGACTGCTCTCGAAGATGGTGAAACTGGAGCAGGTTATCCTGGCCTCGAAGCGCTTTATAAGAAGGCTGACAAACTTGAAGATGCGATCTTCAAAGCCAAATCGAAAATTAACAAGCTTGAAGGGTAATCATGAGAAAATTAGAAGAACTCTATGAAGAACAAATTAATGAATCTGGTAGCGATATGATTTTCGCGGCCCTTGGTGAAATGATGATGGCTGCTAATAGAAAACACCAAGATGCAGTAGGTGATGCCGCCCAAGATTATATTCTCAAATATCATCGATCATATAAGAAGATGACACCATTTGGCCGTAAATTATTCGATCTTATCTGGGACGCATGTGACTATATTCCACTAGAAGCAGATGAACAGGGGCTGCTATAAATCATGAAATCATTCATAGAACTCTACGAAGAACTTGGTGGCATGTCAGCTACTTCTCTTGGGACCAGTGTTGATGGTGTCCTCGACCCCGAAGATAATCGCCTTCCAGATCGTTTGGGTAAAGTTGATCAACGGCCTACTCTTAAGAAAAAGAAAGATGACGAAGTAGATGAGGCCAAAAATGTCATCAATGAGAAACCACTTAAAAAAGCCAAAGCTATTGTATCGTATCGTATGATTAATGATTATGGTGTAGTAGTTACGCTAGATAATGGTGATAGCTACGCTTATGATCATAGAAATCCTATTGTCTGGAAATTTATCAAGAAGCCAAATGATAAAGGCAATAGTAAAACAATTCAAGTAAAGATTAAAGACGTACCCAAAGAGATCGGCGATAGTGTTCTCAAGGCCTTCAAAGATAATAATGTTGCAAAAGATAATCCAGATATTGCTATGGGTAAAAAATATAAGAGAATGTGAGTTTTCGAGCAACCTTGATAAATAGAAATATGAACACAACATCAACAACAAATATACATCCGAGAGGCTTTAATAAGCCCCTCTTATGGTGCTCGGATTATCAAGCGAGTATTCGGGAGGAGAAATTGATGGGATAAATCGATCGTCAACCATCAATGAGATAAAAAGGACGATCATAGATCGTCCTTTTTTGTTGGTTATCAATAACTTAGAACAATATGAAATAAAATGATTTTTAGGTGTACAAGCAGCATCGAGTGTAGTATAGTAATTAACATAATCAGCTACGGCAAACATAACATGATGAATGATAATGAGTTGAAAATAGTTGAAAATAAAGATTTACAAAGTGATCGAGTCTTAGTAAGATAGATCACATAATTAAAGCCGATTAGAAAGTTGCCACCCAGTTTACTGAGGAGAGGACTTATCGGAGTGACCAAGCTAAGTATGTCACTAAAATAAAATTCAGATGCCGTATCTTTCGGTCCTTATGGATCGTTAACTCGTGAGAGAGTGGTCTAAGGCGTAAAGAACAATTTCAGCTTCATTTGAATTAGTACTCGTTTGCTAATTGAGACGAAAGTCAATATGGATTAGTGTCCATCAATGAATCTATTTAAACACCGAAAGTTGATTATGTCCGAAAGTTTACCGAGTACGACTTTCTTCTAGTAGGTGTCCTTTAT
>JAOZSE010000177.1:0-1161 GCA_029939835.1 Pontiellaceae bacterium | reverse complement strand
ATATACTAGTTTGGTAGGCCGCTCTTTCAGTTGACGATGTGAGGGTGCACTCCAAGTCATTGCAACTAGCAACGACCAAACCTTTTATAACATAACGAAAGATAACCAAATGAAACTCTTCACTTCACCAACATGTGGACCATGTATAATGCTTAAGAAACTACTCATTGATGCTGATCGACTTCAAGATGTTGATATTATAGATATATCAACACCCGAAGGAACGATAATGAGTAAAGAGTATGGTGTTCGATCTGTCCCATCATTATTAACGCTTTCGGGTTCATTGATCACATCAGCAAGGCAGATCAAGGAATACTTGAATCTCTAATCAACTATTTTAATGCTCGCGTGGCCAAATTGATAAAGGCATCCGGTTTAAGCCCGGACGGAGAAATCCTTGAGGGTTTGAATCCCTCCGTGAGTACCATTTTAATACTTTCGTAGACGATTAGGGCGCACTACGGGGCCGCAGAGATTAAAGTCGGTCGTATCAAACGCGTCCTCCATCTTAAATTCGTCTGAGCGAATTCAAATAGCTCTATAAGCTCAGAGCGTCCAGGTGACCGCCCTTTCTCGGTTACCTGGGGAAGAGAATAAAATATGATGTAATGATTAAGTAGCGCTGCTTAATCCCTAGGCCTGATCAGCTTAGAGTAGCAAGGCCGGGGTGCCCGTGTTGATGAGAATTCAACTATTTTATTCATATTTTATAGGGTGTTAGTTCAGTGGTAGAACGCCGATCTCCAAAATCGGATGCCGGGAGTTCGAACCTCTCACACTCTGCCAATTTAATGCATCGGTGTCCGAGTGGTTAGGTGATAGTCTGCAAAACTATTTATGACAGCGATCGTTGTCTACGCTGGTTCAAATCCAGCTCGATGCTCAAATTTTATTGCTCCATGGCCCTGGTTGGGCGGGATTGTCTTATATACAGTCGCGGCAGTGTTCAAATCACTGATGGAGTACCAATTTAATGCCCTTGAAACATTTATTGGATGATGTTCGCTCTTGTAAAGCGAGTAAGTCGGATCGTTACCGAACTGGGGCTCATTTTAAATAATTTATTGGTAGTCTATCCAAATTGGTGAAGGATGCGCACTGTAAATGCGTTACATTAATTAGAAACATTCGGGGTTCGAATCCCTGGGCTACCACCAA
>JAOZSE010000055.1:8570-10790 GCA_029939835.1 Pontiellaceae bacterium | reverse complement strand
AGGAAAATGTATCCATGTAAAGCTGAGGATTTTCCGTTTAATTGTTTGGAGTTAAAATGTGAGTTAAAACGAGTTTATGGATCTAGTGGGACTTGGGATTTCAGATGAAGATATATGCGATATGCGTTTATGAAACTATAAAATTAGATTTGGAGTAAGATATGATAGAAGGCAAACAGATTAAGCAAATTCGTGAGAGGTTGTGCGAAACACAGACAGAGTTTGGAGTTCGTTTCAATGTAAGTAAATGGGCGGTTAGTGCTTGGGAGAATGGAAAACGCAAACCGAATCGTTATGTATTAAAAGATATGGAGGTTTATTTTGACTTATGAAGAGTTAGTTGAGAGTCGTCTTATATCAAACAGGGTAAAAACTGAGTTAGGATATAGCAATCGAGTTCAAGTATTAAATGATGAGCGTTTAGTTCCTATAGGTGAATTAAGTAATTCTGAGAAGCGTTATGTATTAAATATTCAGCGAATAAAAGAGATTGATATATTATTAAACGAGGATAAGAAATATTATGTATCTGGAAACAATGCGGAGTTAAATTTAATGCACGAGCGTAAGGTATTATTTTTAAAAAGCAAAACGACAATTACAGGCAGAGTTTTAACAGACGAAGAGTTGGTGGAATACCGTATTTATTTAGTTGAGACGAATGAGTTATTACTTTTAGAAAGTTATGATGATGGGCAGAAAGAGTTAGATGAGACAGAATCCACCGAGTTTTTAAAGCTTTGTTTAAGCGACCGTTTTTGGAGGTTGAATAGTTTATACAAAGTTAAGAATGCGAAGAGTGAAGTTGTCAAATTTGTTATGAACGAAGCTCAGGTTAAGTTATATGATTCATTTTGGAATAAGAATGTTGTATTAAAGGCTCGTCAGTTAGGTATAACGACATTTATGTGTATATTCCAGTTAGATGAGATTTTATTTTCTAGTAACAGTGCAACGATGATAATTGCACATAAGATAAGTGATGCGGAGCATTTTTTTCAGAACAAAGTTTTATTTGCCTATGACAAATTACCCCCTTGGTTATTAAGTTTGCGACCGTCGATTAACCGTAATGGAAACAAGTTGGTAATTAAACACGCTAATAATAATACGAGTGTATTGCGAGTTGCGACAAGTGGACGAAGTGATACTTTAAATTATTTGCATATCAGTGAGTTTGGTAAAGTTTGCGCTAAGCGTCCACAAGATGCAGACGAGATAATGACAGGAGCATTAAATGCTGGGGTTAATCAGATAACAACCTTTGAGAGTACAGCTGAAGGAGCATATGGTCATTTTTACAAGATAGCAACAAAGGCAGAGGAGATGGATGCTAGGAAAGAGTTATTGACTAAAATGGATTACAAGTATTTTTTCTTTTCTTGGTTAGATCATCCTGATTACAAATTGAAAGCGAGTTTCAAAATCAATGATAAATGGAAAGAGTATTTTGACAAGATAGGTTGCGCAGATATGGACAGAATGAGATGGTATATCAAGAAAGAATACGAGCAAGGCAATCGTGTTAAGCAGGAATTTCCTAGTAATAGTCGTGAGGCATTTGAGCGTATAGTAGATGGTGTATTTTTTTCAAGGGAATTAGTATCATATCCGAATTTATTCAAGGAATACGCTCATATTCCGGGTTTAAAAGTTCATACATCTTGGGATTTAGCACGAACAAAAGATATAAATGTTATATTATGTTTCCAGATTTTGGATGACGGTCGAGTTAGGATTATTAATTGTTTACCATTTCAAGGTAAGAGTTTAGGTGGATATATAAAAGATTTGCGAGATATAGGAATAAAGAACGGTTATACTTGGGGGTTGCATTATGCACCGCATGATATGAAAGTTACAGATTACACTAGCGAATATAGTCGTCGAGATGTTGCATTAATGGATTATGGGTTTCGCTTTGAGGTTTTGGATAAGTTACCATTTCAAGATGGAATAGATGCTATACGATATTGTATCAAAGATGGGATGCAGATAGATTCTGTTAATTGTGATTTATTGATAGCCGCAATGCGAGTTTACCGTCGGGCTTACAATGAGAAACTGGGAGTATTTACATCTAGTCATCATCATGGACCAGAAAGTGATTTTTGTGATTCATTAAGATATTGTTGTTTAAGTATAAGATTAATATCAAAGAAAGGTAATGATATAATAGATTGCCGAGATGATATAAAAAGAGGAGGGATATTGTAATGA
>JAOZSE010000055.1:0-8470 GCA_029939835.1 Pontiellaceae bacterium | reverse complement strand
TAAAAAAATATAGTTGCGGTAACAGAGAACATATTCAAGAAGAATGTGGCTGGTGTAAAATTTGTTATTCAAAATACTGTAAATGTATTCCAACAAGGGAGGAAAATAATGATTAGTATGATAGAAGATGATAAATATGTTCGTATATTAGGGTCTGAAAAAAGCGTAATGAATGGATTGTTTATTAGTTATGGAGCGATAGAATTTCCACTTAATGACCAAGATGGTTGTTGTGTTATAGGTTTAAAAAATGTATCTAATGGGGATTTATTAGTTCCATCAGTGTGTAAATTCCGCACATTTTTACCAGTAATTCATAATGGGATTCTGCATCAAGAAGGATTATTGCCATTTTTATTGGAAAATTATTTGCATTATCGTTGTTCTAGATTATTTTATTTCGATGATAAAGATATATCTCGAAAAATGAGGATAGAAATTGAGGATAATAATGAATTATATCCGCAACCTCATTTTAAGAAATTGAAAAATAGTGATTTAACAAGTTTATTTAGTTTATTAAGTCGTGAAAAATTAAAGTATGCTTCTGATGGATTAATTCAGAAAGCATTAATGCAATACTCTTCCAATGCGGAAAAGAGTGCGGAAATGTTGGTAATAAAAACCTTGGGAACATTAAGTTATGGATTCGATAGATACTTTAAATAGTTTATATGATTATATATACAATACTTTGTTTGAAAAATATAAGCGTAATAGACAAACAGAATTAGAACCAGCTTGGTTAAAATGTTATAACGCATATCATAAAATTGATACAGGTCTTACTTGGAAAAAGGGAGAGAAATCTGATAAATGGCGAAGTGAAACTTATATAGATATAACTCGTCAAAAGGTATTAGCTGGAGCAAATTTTGTTTCAGATATGTTATTTAAACATAATGAAATCCCTTTTCAATTAGAAGATCCTTTAATGCCAAATATGGTTGATAGAGCAGATGATATTGAAATGGAAACATTAATTAAATATCAATTAAATCGAAGTGGAGCTTTAGAAGCTTTAGATGCGATGTTTTTAGATGGTGCTTGTTATGGCGAGGGTATTGTTCGTTATTTTGTTGACGAAAAAGATAAGATTAAATTTGCAGAAGTTGAAGATAATTTTGTAGAAGTTATTGAAAAAACACAAGAGCAAGAAGTTTCTCATGTTTCTATATGGAATATTTTTAGAGATATTGAAGTTCCATTTAGAGAATCAGAAGGAATTATTGAACGAAGTTATATAACAAAAGCAGATTTAGCTGATATGATAGATGATAGATATGTTATCAAATCAAACCTAAAAAGGGCTATCAAATCTTCAAATAATGATGAAGCTTTCTCGTATGATAACGACATTCCTAGTTTAGCAGACACTCCAGAAAGGACTAGAGGTTTAGAATTATTAGAATGTTGGTGCAGAGTTCCAGTTAAATTATTAAAAGGTGCTGATATAGAATTAGAATCTGATGACTTTGAAAAGATGCGATATGTAAAGGCGGTTATATGTAATGGAGTAATTATTAAATTTGTTGAAGTTCAGAAAAGAGATATGCCTTACTATAACTTTATTTGGGAACAGAATGTTGATAAACCAAATGGAGTTGGAGTTGGAGATAATGTTGCTCCGTATCAAAAAGTAATAAATGGAGCTATTAGAGCTTTTGAAGATAATAAAAAACTATCTGGGAATGTTTTATTTGCAGGTCGTTCTGGATATATCAAGAATCTTGATGAAGGATTTGATGTTGGTAAAATATTAGAAATTGAAGGGACTGTTGATAATATTGATGAAGTATTAAGACAATATATTGTTCCAGATGTTGGGAATGGTTTGCTTGCAGTAATTAATGAAATGATGCAGATGGCGGATATGAGTTCTGGAATACCAAGAACATCACAAGGGCAAGAAAGTGCTAATCCTCAAACAGCTTATGAGATACAGCAAAGATTAGAACGAGCAGGTAAATATATTGGAAAGGTTATTACTCGTGCAGACAGTGTTATTTCAGCTTTAGTTGGTCGTTTTTATAATTATAATATGACTGATGCGTCGATACCAAAAGAGATTAAATTTCCTTATGAAGTTAGAGCTATTGGATTTGCAAGTTATGAAGCAAGAATGGTTAGAATGCAAAAATTAATGCAGACATTGCAGTTATTTAGTCAATCGCCATCATTGCACGAACAGTATAAAATGGATTATTTAGTTAAGGAAATATTGGAAAGTAATGATATTAATCCTAAATTAATGATAAAAAGTCCAGAGGAAAAACAAGCTGAGGCGGAAGCACAGCAAGCTCAACAAGAAATTGTAGCACGAAGAGAAAGTGCTGAGGTTAGAAAAATAGAAGCAGAAACAAAAGGAATATTACATGAAATTGCAAATAAAGATGCTGAAAGAATTGGAAATGAACTTGAACGAGATGCAGAGCGTGAGATGGCACGAGAAGGACAATAAAAATGATTATAACAGATTTAAACTGTTAGCTGGAGAGAATTACCAAATCGTTTTTAATAAAGGAAAGAAGTGCGCAGAACGCATCATGGCTATTATTTCTGCCAATCCTTTTAAGGACCGTTATGATGAATTTATTCAAGCGTGTCAAAGTCGTATGGAACAGAATGGAGAAAATACTAATTTTAAAGAAGATATAGATTTATCTGATATAAAAGACGAGTTCAAAGATGCAATTAAAATGTATGAACACACGAACCAAACAATTAAAGATTATATGGACAAAGAAATATCTATAAAATTAAAAACTATAGATATTGCAAAAGTTCCAATTAATATAACAGGGAGTTATCTTAATGCTATTAAAGGCATGATAAACTCGTAAGAAAAAAAAATAAAACTCAAAGAAGTGGAGAAAATTATGGCAGAAGAAATTGAAGATTTAGAAGAAATTGATGTTTGGGGCGACGGAGACCTTGATGTTCTTGAAGACGAAAGCAAGGATTCAGAAGAAGAAATTGAAGCGATTATTAATAATTCTCAAGAAGAGGAAAAAGAAGATAATCAAGAAGATGACGACAACAAAAGTGATGCCAAAGAGGAAGATGAGAATGATGAGGACGATGAAGATACCAAAGATAATGATACTAAAGATAATGATGCCAAAGATGATAAGGATGACAAAGATACTAAAGAGAAGGAAAAAGAAAGCGTTGAGGAACATTTAAAATCTGTTCGTCAAAGAGTTCTTTCTCAAAAAAAAGCAAAAGCTGATTATGAAAACTCTTTAAATAGGGAAGAAGATTTACATAGTTATTCAGAAGCCGAATTTGCAGATGCAATGGCATTCCGATTTTCTGATTATGAAGCTGATGTAGATGGAGAAAAGGTTAAAATTAGTGAGATTGCTAAAAACAATCCAGAAATTAGTGCTTTGATTAAAGATGCTATTTACCAACAAACAAAAGGAAACTCTTATAGAGTTAATGAAATTGAGGGAAAAATGGCAAGAAGAGAAAAATGGGATTATATCGAAAAATCGCACCCCGGTGCAAGAGATTTAGGTTCTGATGATAAGTTTAATAAATGGTTAAGTGAGCAAGATGATGATGTAAAAGAGTTATCTCGTTCTGCGGAAGCTGATGATTTAATCTTAGTTTTAGATGTATGGAAGAAATATAATAAGCCTGTTGAGAAAAAAACAACTGCTCGTGAAAGAGTTAAAGCAGGGATTCTTAGTAAAGAATCAAAAACAAAAGTTAAAAATATAAAGCCTTCTGCAGATAGCGAAGAAGCACAGATAGATGCGATATGGGGGAAATAATATGAGTAAGCGGATTGTAAATGGAAATGTATGGACTAATAGCCAAACGCCAGAAATGAAAGAGGCAAGTAAAACTATTAATCGTAATGCAGGTTGTAAATGCCCAAATTGTGGGCACCCTGTGTTTTTTGGAGAGATAGGCAAAGGAGCTAACATAGAAATCCTTTGTCAAAAGTGTAAAATTTTTTTCTATGAAAGAAAATTATAAATAAATAAACAAATAATAATAATAGAAGCCGATGAGCATCAAAAAAACAAACAACAAAAGGAGACAATATGTCAGAAAAAGTTGAATATGGGGATATCTCATCGGTATTATCCGAGTATTACTCAAAAGAGTTTTTGGAAACATTCCAAAAGGAAGTCGTTACGCAAAGATTTGGTGCATCTAAAAAGTTAGATCAAAACCAAACAAAAACAATCACATTTAAAACTTGGGACAACTTGCCTGTTACTACAGCTAAATTGTCAGAGGGAGTTCCTCCAGAGTCTTTAAAACCAACTACAAGCACCGTTTCTGCTACTTTACAGCAATATGGTTATGTGATGGAATTAACAGATGTTGTTAATGATACTCACATTGATCCTGTATTAAAAGAAATGATTAAAGGTGTAGCAAATGCAATGGTTCAAACTATTGAATTAGTAACTTTTAATGCTTTGAAAGCAGGAACAAATGTTGAATATGCTGGTGGAGTTTTAACAAGAGCAACTTTAGCGGCAACTATTGATAGAGTTGCAGTTCGTAGAGCGGTTCGAACTTTAAGAAGAAATTTAGCTAAAAAATTCACAGAAATTGTGGGTGCATCTGCTAAAGTATCAACAAAAGGTGTAGAATCTGCATATTTCGCAATGGTACATCCAGATATGGATTCAGATTTAAGAGATGTAACTGGATTTCTTCCTGTTATTGAATACTCTTCTGTTGAAAAAAGAGTGGCTGGAGAAATTGGTTCTATTGAACAAGTTCGTTTTGTAGAAGCTGATGGAGCAGAGCCTATATTAGAAGGAGCGACAACTAATGCCTCTCAATCAACATTCTTAACGAATGGTGGAGCTGGAACTGGTTCTGCAGATGTATATCCTATCTATATTGTAGGTAAAAATGCTTATGCTACTGTTCGTCTTCAAGGAAAAGGAACTGTTAACACTTATGTCCAAAATCCTGGCGTTTCTCGTGGTGGAGATATTCTTGGACAAAAAGGTGCGGTTGGTAACAAATTGTATTACACTTCAATGATTCTTAATGATGACTTTATGGTTAGAATTGAATCATTATGTACTGCATAATCAAATTCCTCGACTTTAATGTCGGGGATTTTTAACATAAACAAAAGGAGATTATAATGATAACTCACAGAAAAACAACCGTTGGAACAGGAGCAATATTGGATATTGAATTAGGTATGGTGCCAAGTTTAATTACAATTACAAATACTGTTAAAAGAACACAATTAGTTGTATTAAGTAATAGTGGAACAATAGGGTCGGCAATTGCTATTGCGGCATCTGGAGCTAGAACTAATGGCACAGCAACTATTTCATTTTTAGATGCAGATGGCGTTAAAGGAATTACTTTATCAGCTAGTGCTGGAGTAAATATTTCTGGCGACACTTTGATTATAGATTATTCTAAATTAGACTAATCTCATACCCCTCTTTTCGGAGAGGGGTTTTTATTTTATTAAACAAACAAAAAAAGGAATACCAATGAGTAAGATTATTTTAAACAAAAATAAGAACGGGAATTTTGAGCCATTTAAAACATTTGAATTGGCTGAAAAACATATTGAAACAAATCTAGATGGAATCGGCACTGTTAGTGAAACTGATGGTGGCTTTTGTATTATGGCAGGAGTAGCAAAACCTAAAATGAAATATTTTAGAGTCCAAGTTGAAGCTCGTAAATCTGCTACTGAAAATGCACAGCACTCCATTACTTGTAATGGGATTAAATATCATGTAACAAAAGGCACAATAACAATTTTGCCAGAGCCTTGGATAGAAATCGCAGAAAATTCTTTAGTTCAAATGCACGAGATGCACGATTCTGTTTTAGTTGATTCTGGTTCTTTTAAAAGATGTGGAATGGCAAGATTAGAAGAGGTTGATAAATCTGTTTTTGATAAAGCTTTAAAAGAAGGTAACTTACAATTAAAAAGAGATATTGAGACTCGTGATCAACTTGCAAAAACTAAAGGAAAATAATGCAATTAGATAGTTTAGTACAGGGAGTTAAGGAATTAGTTCCAAATAAAAATGATAATCAAATCTTGCAGGCTTTACGAAAGTCTGCGAGAAATTTTATGGAATCATTAAAAAGACAAGAAAAATTTACAATTGAACTTGAAAAAGATAAATTAGAATATAGATTAGAACTGCCTGTTGATACTTATATATCGAATGCAAATCAGAATAATGATGGGATTCAAACAATCATTTTTGACTCAGTTGATTATAATCAAACTTGTGATATTTTAGTTACAATTGGTTATAGAATGAATGCAAATGATTTTCCAGAAGATATATTAATAAGATATGACATAGGTATTATTAAAGGAGCTTGCTCAATACTGCAACCTCAATTAGCTAGATACCATGATAAAGTTTATTATGAACACTTAGCAAAAGCTAAAAATATAAAAGGAGTTACAGGATGAGTTTTTTAACTGGCGATGTTATCGCAGAAGCAAGGGTTATTTTGATCGATACCAATGAAACTGCATATCGCTGGTCTGATGATTTTTTCCTTGGTCATTTAAAAGATGTTATAGATATAATTTTTAATCATGACCCAACAAAATTTTATGATGAATATGATGTTGCTGAAAAGCCAACAATAGTTGATTTAACAAGTGAATTAAATTTTGCTTTAAATTTAAACAGAAAATATCTTGTGAATTATTTGATTTCAAAAGCTTATGAGATAGATTCTACAGATCAAACAGCCTATGAGTTGTCGCAATTATATATGAAAAAATATAGTGAAATCTTTTCATTGAGATTTCCAGAAAGAGCAACAACTTACGAGGACTAAAAAATGAAAGTAAAAGATGTAGTAAATAGAGCCAGAACAACACTGGTTGATATTACCAAACCTTTCCAATTCAGCGATTCTTTTTTCGAGGACGCTATGTGGCAAGCAATGCAAGATTTGTATATCTTCGATGCCACTTTATTCTATAATGGCTCAGAAATAGTGCCTCCAACACGAACTCTTTTAACAGACGAACTTCCAATTTCTATTGATATGAGATATTATACTGTCTTAGTGTCTTATTTATTGTATCTTGCATATGAAACTCGTGGAGAAATTGATAAATCGGGTTATTATTTACAAAAATACAATGATGTATTTAATCAACCTAAACCAGATAAGGTGGTATATTAATGAAAACTTATGATATAGTAATGAGAGCAAGAAGTATTTTAGGAGATAATAATATAAATGATTATCGTTTTACTGATTCTTATTTTAAGGGAGTTTTAAATGAATGTTTTAATGAGATTTATTCATTTGATATTTCAAAATTCCTTGATTCTTATGGGAAAGCAGAAAAAAAAGATGATTATGTTATATCTTTACCCTCGAAAGTAGAAACTGAATATGCTATAGGAGATATTGTTTTTGTAGGAGACGATGATTTTATTTGCACACAAGCAGGAAAAACTAATTCTATTCCTCCAGAATACAACCTTGGATATGAAGAAATTACGACTGATGGCTCTTGCATTTTTACATACTTAGATGAAAATAAACTCCCTTTTTTGGAAAGAGATTTATTATATATTGCATATTATTTATGTGCAAGGGCTAACGAAAATATAGGGAATATAGACCAATTTAATTTTTACATGGAGAAATACATATTATGGCTACAAAATTAGTAATCGCTGCAAACACTCAAACTAAAAAAGGTCGTTTCTTTTATAACGCTCAAATTGCAATTAGAGAAGAAGTTGAACTTGAAGTGAAAGGTTTATCTGAAACAGATTTACCTCATTTAGTTTTAAAATATAATAATTTTATGGTTGCAGAAGTCCAATCTGATTCTTTTACTTGGGACACAGATAGATTTAAAGCTACTTTAGATTTAAACACAACTGAACTTACTGAACTATTTAAAAACCAAGCTGATAATAGCACAATGTCTTTAACAATATTTATCTATGCTAATGGAGTTCTGTTTTTAAATGATAGATTGGATATATTAAATCATCCTTATGTAGATGGGATGACAAGCCCATCTCCAGCAGGAAGCATCTTTGTTCAACAATCTGATATTGAGACAGCGGTTTCTGTTAAAATGGATAAAATGACTAAATCAGAAATGCTGACTTTCCTAAATGTAGAAGAAGGTGCACAAAAACGAGATGTTAATTCTGAACAAGATGCTCTTACTTTTAATGGAAAACCTGTTGAATTTATTAATCTTGGAGATGGAACTATATGGGAATATGACCTTGCTTCATCTCGTTATAAAAGCAGAGTTATCCCTCTTGAAACAGAAAACAAATTTAATGCTAACAAAATTAGTAATTATGATATTGAAATTAGCGAACCTCTTGTTGAAAACTCAATATTGATGTGGAATGCAGTTACAAATAAATGGTATAATACTGATGAGATTACTTTGCAAGTAAAATCTACCGATGATGGAGAGGATATTTATGCTGGAATAGTTGGG
>JAOZSE010000009.1 GCA_029939835.1 Pontiellaceae bacterium | reverse complement strand
AGGACTCCAGGTTTTCATCCTGGCAACACGGGTTCGATTCCCGTTGGGGTCACCAGCCTTCGCAATGAGCAAGGCGAAATGAGAAGGCGGTCACGCCGGAGTCTTGCGAAGGCGGACGTGTGTTCCAAAACCAGCTTTTGATTCTGCTCATCGGCTACGGCTTGGCAGGCCATTCGGCGGGATACAGTCAAAGGTCTGAACGCCTAAAGTCGAACGTCTTTTCGCGACATTGGACATTTCGACTTTCGACTGAATCCCCTATTTCTTTTTCTGCCGTTCCTGCATCCGTTTGAGCCGTTCGCGGGCTTCGCGCTTTTTTGCGGTCATGGTCTTGAGGGGTTTCTCATGTTTGAGCAGTTCGCCACCGACGGCGGAGGCACCGCCATCCACATAGAGGGTTTGGCCGGTGATCTTTTTGGAATATTTCCCGAGCAGGAAGAGAACGGAGTTTGCCACTTCGCCCTTGTCGTTGACCGCGTCCCAGGGAAGCGGGCTGATCTTTTTCCAGGTTTGAGCCAGATGCGCAAAGTGGGGGATCGACTTGGCGGCTTTAGTGGCGAGCGGGCCGGCCGAAACCGCGTTTACGCGGACATGTTCGCGGCCAAACTCACGGGCCAGCGCGCGAACCAGTGCTTCGAGTGCGGCTTTATTGACGCCCATCCAGTTGTAGTAAGGAAACGCGAGCTGGGAGGCGAAGGATATCGTTACAATCGAGCCGCCGTTCGGCATGTGCTCCTGTGCGAACTGGGAAACGGTCGCCAGCGAAACACAGCTGATGTGAAAGCCCTGTTTAATATCATCGTACGAGCTGGTGTACATCTGGTTTCCGAGGCAGGTTTTCGGGTTCGCGAAGGCGACGGAGTGAACGAGGCCGTCGATGTCGCCGATGTCGTTAAAGACACTGCGCACTTCATCTTCGTTGGTGACATCGCAGTACTTGATGACCATGGCATCTTTAATTTCCTGCGGAAGGTCGGTACAGCCGCGGTCAAAAAAGACCTTTTTCATGCGCTCATTCTGCACGGTATAAATGACGTTGCCGCCGAGATCCTCAATCATCTTGCCGGTGGCATAGGCGATGGAATCCGTATTTAAAAGCCCCATCACCACATAGGTTCCGCCTTTTTTAATCATGATCGATCCTCCTCACGGTTATGGGTACTCTGCGCAAAAACGCGGGACAATGCCAGACTTTCGGCGGAAGAGAAGCCTTTATTGACGGAAAAAATGTGGTAGCGTTCCGCTGAAATTTTCCAACGTCCGGAACCCCTACAAAAACATGCAGACACGAGACAGCGATTTCCTGGTGGTCGGCAGCGGGCTGGCGGGCCTTACGGCCGCGCTGCACCTGAGCGCGCATGGCAAGGTGCTGCTGGTTTCCAAGCGCACTGCCGAGGAGGGGAATTCCCGCTATGCACAGGGCGGCATCGCCTGTGTGATGGATCCGGACGATTCCATTGAGGAGCACGTGGCCGACACCCTGCAAACCGGTGGCGGCCTGAGCGAGGAAGAAGCCGTGCGTGCCGTGGTCGAAGGGGGGCGTGCGCGAATTGCCGAACTTGAGGAGTTCGGGATTCATTTTGAGCGGCGTGCCGAAAACCGGGAAGAATATGACCTCGGGCAGGAGGGCGGACACTCCCGCCGCCGCGTACTCCATGCAGGCGATGTAACCGGCAAGGCGCTGATTGACGGCCTGCTCGCCCGCGCCAAGGCCGACCCGAACATCACCCTCGCCGGAAACTGGCTGGCCATTGATGTGGTGCCGACCGGCTGGATCGGCCTGGCCGGACAGGATCGTTGCATCGGCTGTTACTTTCTCGATAAAAACTCCGGCGAAATTTTTGCCGTACGCTCACCCGTTACCGTGCTGGCCACCGGCGGGCTGGGCAAGGCTTACCTTTATACCAGCAATCCCGACGTCGCCACCGGCGACGGCGTGGCAATGGCCTGGCGCGCCGGACTGCCGATTCGCGACATGGAGATGATCCAGTTTCATCCCACCTGTCTCTACCATCCGGACGCCAAAACATTTTTGATCAGCGAAGCGGTGCGCGGGGAGGGCGCAAAGCTGATCGACCGCCGCGGGCGCGAATTTGTTTATGACTTTGATAAACGCGGATCGCTGGCACCGCGCGACATTACCGCGCGCGCCATTGACTCGGTGATGAAAAAGCACGGCGACCCGTTTGTTTATCTTGATATTTCCCACCGCGATGCCGACTTCCTGCAGAAACGTTTTCCGACGCTCTACGAGGCCTGTCTCAACTTCGGGTTCGATATGGCCCGCGCGCCCGTGCCGGTGGTACCTGCGGCACACTACTCCTGCGGCGGGATCGTCGCCGATGTCAACGGGCGCACCGCGATGCCGGGGCTCTACGCGATCGGCGAAGTCGCCAGCACAGGACTGCACGGCGCCAACCGTCTTGCAAGCAACTCGCTGCTCGAAGCGCTGGTCTGCGGATATTGCACCGCGCAAGAAATTGCCGCCGACCAGCCCGGCCCGGTTGCAGAGGTTTCGATTCCGCCGTGGGAACTCGGCGAAGCCGTTTCGAGCGACGAGGCGGTGGTGGTCGAGCACAACTGGAACGAAGTGCGCACGGTAATGTGGGACTATGTCGGCATTGTTCGTTCCGACCGCCGCCTGACGCGCGCGCGGCGGCGCATCCGCACCATCCGCGAGGAAATCCGCAGCTATTACAGGGAATATCTGGTAACGGCCGACCTGCTGGAACTGCGCAACCTTGCCGCCGTGGCCGAGCTGATCGTCCGCTCCGCGCAGCACCGCAAAGAGAGCCGCGGCCTCCATTATAACGAGGACTGGCCCGAAACCGCCGCCCGCGCCCGGCATGCCATCGTTCAGGACAAGCCCGGCGGCCCGCTGGACGTGGAGTAGGGTTTCCGGGCACATTCGTTTCTATTTCCCCGGCACGCAGTGCATGCCGCCGGGGCTCCGAAAATTCTTCAGCTGAAAGCGGCTGCCGATCGCTTTTTGGCTCTTCGTCACTTTGAATGGGTCATAGCCAAAAAAGCTTCATATTTTCACAACCGCTGTCGCCCTCCAACCTCGGAGCCTCTCTGCCTCCCTCTAACGAAGCGGGTGTAGAAATCTTATAATACCCGCGCCTGAAAGCGTCTTGTCGCGCCGTAATTTTATGAAGGCGGAAGCGATAAATAATTTTGCAAAGCAAAATAGTGCCGGAGGCACGGTTCAAGTAGCGAAGAGCCCTTTTTTAACCCGCAACTCCATTAATCCATGCGCAGGCCGCAGTATGGAATGAATACTGCTTCTTTTAAATCTGTACATTTGGAGTAAACAGAACCATATTAATCATGACTAAAACGGTCTGGAGGTAGAGAATGGTATTGGCAGGTGACAAAGTACCGATGTTTAGATTGCGGGCCGACCGTGGAATGCTTTTGGCGGCGTTCCTCGTTTTTGTCGTGGGCGGACTTCTTTCGCTCTATTTCTTTTCAGAAGACGCCTATTTAGAAGCCTGTCGCGGCCCGTTTGTGTTAATTTTTACCGTCTGTCTCGTCGCTATGCTTCTGATTGGCGCCACGTCACGGTTTTGGTTCCGGCACCTTTGGCATCACCGGACCGGCTATAGATACGGGTAAGGATCAGCGCAACGTTTCAGGGCGCCGGAGTTGTTCACGGAAGGGGTCTTTCACAAAATTTCCCGATTTTGACATTTACTTTTGAGAAAAAGACAACCATTTTAATAAGCCATTCAAGTGCGCAAGGGGATTAATGATTTTGTTGGGTGACAGAGTGCCGATGTTTAAATTGCGGGCCCACCGCGGGCTGCTCCTGTCGGCGGTTCTTGTTTTGATCATGGGCGGGCTTCTTTCGCTCTATTTCTTTTCAGAAGACGCCTATACCACCGGAGCTTCTCGCGGCTCTCTTTTCCTGATCTTGACCATCGGCGCCTTCATCATGCTTGTGATTGCCGCCACGGCGCGGTTCTGGTTCAAGCACCTGTGGCACCATCGCCCCGGCTATAAACGCGGATAATCCCATTTGCCAAAACTTGTCGGTGTATATTCTCACTGTGGCGCAGGCGCCCCCGCCTGCGAAAGAATGGCAGACGAGGGCGTCTGCCCCACAATAATACCAAAATATAGCCCGGAAAGTTTTATCAATTGGCATAGTTCCACCTGCCCGCCGATTGGGCCATTGACTTTGCCCGCGCATTCCGCATAATCCCGCCCCTATTATTCAGAAGCCAGCGTAGCTCAGTGGTAGAGCAGCTGATTTGTAATCAGCTGGTCGGGGGTTCGACTCCCTCCGCTGGCTCCATTTTTATGAAAGCCTTCCTCTACATTTTGCAGTCTGAAAAATCCGGGCGTTTCTACGTTGGTTCTGCAATAAATCCTGATCGCCGGTTATCGCAGCACAACGCCAATGCAGTTGCGGCAACCCGCAACCAAAGAGGAGTCACAAGATGATGGACAATTGGCACAGGCACTGCTTGCTCAGTCGTTATGCATTTAAATGCGTTACATACTGAACAAGGAGTCCTGCAATGAATGCCGCCGCGTATCAAGACGAAGTAATGACGGAGAACACGATCGGCCATATTTTCGATGGCACATTCCATAGTGCTCAGACATGGCCCGCGCGGCATAAAAACTACCACATAGGCGATTTGACAGCCCCGCAGCAATGTGAGATAAACACGGGCAATAAGATTATGGGATCGGAATTTTTCAGAACATTTCTTCTGGATGTAAAAAAGCGGGGAGCATCCGATCTCCTGCTGACGGCTGGGGCGTCCCCGCAAATCCGCATCAATGGAACGCTGGAACAGTTGGCTTCACCGCCGCTCCACAAGGACGAACTACAACATCTTGTGGAGGAGCTTCTCAGTGAACGCCAGCAGATGATGCTCGAGAGCTACAAGGCGATCGATTTTTCACGCGACTTTGAAGACATCGCCAAATTCCGCTTCAATATTTATTTCCAGCGCGGCGCACCGGCGATCGCGGCACGAATTATCCCGGATGAAATACCCTGCTTTTCCGAGCTGGGCCTGCCGAAAATCATTCAGGAGTTTGCCAGCCGTCCGTCCGGGCTCTTTCTGGTGACGGGGCCGGCGGGCAGCGGCAAATCCACCACGCTGGCGACCATGGTGGACTATATCAACCGGCACCGGAAACTGCATATTATCACGATCGAAGATCCCATTGAATATGAGCACCACCATATGAACAGCATTGTGGATCAGCGCGAGGTCGGCAGCGATGCCGAGTCGTTTGCCGATGCGCTGCACAGTATGTTCCGCCAGTCGCCGGATGTGATTATGGTCGGTGAGCTTCGCGATTTGGAAACGATCCATCTGGCGCTGACGCTGGCGGAAACGGGCCACTTGATTCTGGCCACCCTGCACACGCAGGACACCTCGCACGCCATCAGCCGCATTGTGGATGTCTTTCCGGCCGAACAGCAGCAGCAGATTTATTTCCAGCTTTCGCAGGTGTTGCTGGGCGTGGTGGCCCAGCAGCTGATTATGACCAACGACGGCTCCAAGCGCGTACTGGCCTGCGAGATCATGCGGGTCAATTCCGGCATCCGAAGCTTGATCCGCGAAATGAGAAGCGAGCAGATTTACAGTATGATTCAGGCAGGCCGCTCGGAGGGGATGATCACCATGAACGAATCCCTTCGTGAGCTGCTGGCACTGGATCTGATTCACGAGCAGGCGGCATTGTCCAAAACCACGAACCCCAAAGAGCTGCTTCGACTGATCGAAGCGCATGTATGAAACAAATAAGGAGACCGGCATGAAGCACAGGATTCAAACTAAACAGCGGACAAAATGGCTGTTGGTACTGTTGAGCGGAATTGTATGGGTCGCGCTCAGCGCGACAGCGGTTGCACAGACCGAACCCGCTGACGAGCCGGCGGGGGATGGCACCATATCGGTTGAAACGCTCACCGAGGCGCAGGTCAAAAAAGAGCCTCCGCCAGCCGATTATGTTTCCATCCACGTGGATGGCGGAACCATCCGGCAGGTGCTCAATGCGTTTGCCATGCAGACGCAGCGCAACGTGGTCATTGGCCCGGAAGTGATCAGCGACGGCGTCAGTATCCACCTGAACAACGTGCGGTGGGATGAAGCGCTCGACGTCATTCTCAAACCTTACGGCTTCGGTTATCGCCGGGTCGGCGACACGGTCGTGGTCAGCAAGCTGGAAAACCTGGCCAGTCTGGCAGCGGTTGAGCCGCTCGAAACCCGCGTGTTCACGCTGCACTTTCTGGATGCGGGCGACGTGAAAGAGCTTATAGAGGGGCAGCTTTCGTCGCGCGGCTCGGCCAGCGTGGTTTCGGCCCGTGGGCAGAAGGGGTGGCAGTTTGCTTCGCAGGGCGGCGGTGAATGTTCAGACACCGCCACTGTACTGGGCAAGCTGGAGCGGATGGTGGACCAAAAAGAGGAGAAGGGACAGGTTCGGAGCAAGACGCTGATCGTGACGGACGTGCCCAGCAGCCTGGCCCGCGTGGGCAAAGTCCTTGCCGAAGTGGATAAAATGCCGCGGCAGATACTGATTGAATCACGCTTTATGGAAGTGAATGAGGCCCTTTTAAAGAACGTTGGACTGGATTTTCGAGGGGCATCCTTTACTTTGGACGGAGGCAATGTCGGCCAGATTGTTGCGGGCACCCCGTCCTCGTTGGCGCTGGGGGATAATTCCTTTAACGCGCTGGGTTGGGATGCCAGTATGGAGGCGACTGCAATTATTAACTTGCTGCAGAAGGACGACGATACCAAAGTACTCTCGGCTCCGCGCATTCTGACGCTGAACAATCAGGAGGCCACCATTATAGTCGGCCAGAAATTTCCGATTATTAAGACTGAGATCAACGAAAGCAGCAGCACCAGCGCCCCGACCAAGTCCACCGAGCTGGAGCGCTATGAAAGCACCGGTATTCAGCTCAACGTCGTTCCGCAGATTTGTGACGACGGCAACATCAACATGATCGTTCATCCGTCCGTCAGCACCGTTGTCGGGTTTGAAACCATAAGAGCCAATGACGAGATTCTGGTGCGCTATCCGGTCATTAACACCCGCGAAGCGGAAACGCAGATTATGGCCAAAGACGGCGAAACAATCGTGATCGGCGGCCTGCTCGAAGAGCGGACGAACGAAGAGGTACAAAAGCTTCCGCTGCTGGGCAGTATTCCGCTGTTCGGACGCCTTTTCCACCGGAACACGGCCGACAACGTGACGATAGACCTGCTGATCTTCCTTTCCGCAACTGTCGTGGACGAAGACAATTACGACATGATTCTCGCCGAAGAGGAGGAGCTGATCGAAGACGAACCGATGATGGAATATCCGATTCAGGAAATGCCCGATCCGGAAGAAGCGAAACCAACGGCAACAGCGACGGTGCTGGA
Organism: Pontiellaceae bacterium; assembly: GCA_029939835.1. Taxonomy (GTDB): domain Bacteria; phylum Verrucomicrobiota; class Kiritimatiellia; order Kiritimatiellales; family Tichowtungiaceae; genus Tichowtungia. Next base: position 25,007 of record JAOZSE010000009.1, on the reverse strand, counting down.
AGATCTTGCGGCGGCGAAAGAGGAGCCTGCCACTGTCGTGGAAGAACCTGCCGCGGCCGAAGAATCTGAAATACCGGCCCTGCCTGTGGAAGAAGAGCCTGCCGACAAAACAGCCTCGGTTATGGAAGCGGTTCCGGTTGGTTGAATTGTAGCCGAGGCCCGAGGCCTCGGAGGCGGAGTCAAGGACCCCGCCCTGCAAAAGATATGGTTAACAAAATCATGAACAGCAAAATTATTTTTTCAACAGCCGGATTTCGGGAGAGGGGTTCTCAGGATTTTGCTGTAAATGGTTTTGCCATAAAAATCTTCTGACGGCTTATGAGTCATTGAAAAAGGTGACGTTGATGGATAGCAGTACAAAAACCAAAATCAGTATGAAGCAGCTCCGGGACGCGTTTCATGAAAACGCGGGCTCGGAAACTTCCCTGAAAAAGGTGGCCGAAGCCTGCGGGCTGGACTCTTCGCTGGAGCTGGCCCGCGCGTTTTCCGACCTGCTGCATATTCCTTTCATTGAGATTCCCGAAGAGCACCGCATTAACCGTTCGGTGATTGAGCTGGTGCCCGAGCAAATCGCCCGCCGTTACACGCTTGTACCCTTCCGGCAGGACCATTCGCACGCCGTGACGCTGCTGATGGCCAACCCGCTGGATCTGGGCGCGGTGGACACCGTCCGTTCCATTACCAAACTGGAGGTGCACAAAGCAGTCGGTGTGGAGGAGGAAATCCGGAAGGCCATTGATGAATCCTACCGGGCTGCGGCTTATATTGAAGAAAACCTGCAGGACATTATTTCGCTCGAAGACCTTGATGCGGAAACGGAGGCGCCCGGGCACATAGAACTCGACCAGCTCAAGGACCAGGCCAATGACGCGCCGGTGATCCGGTTCGTCAACCTGCTGCTGATGGGGGCCATTCGCGACCGCGCCAGCGATATTCATTTTGAACCGGCGGAAAAATATATTTGCATCCGCTACCGCATTGACGGCGTGCTTCGCGAGGTTACGCCGCCGCCGCGCAGCCTCTATGCGGCCATTACCACCCGTCTTAAAATTCTCTCCGAGCTCGATATCTCCGAGCACCGCCGCCCGCAGGACGGCCGGTTTAAATTTAAAGTGGAAGACCGGGTTATTGACGTGCGTGTTTCCGTGCTGCCGGTCGCACACGGCGAAAAAGTGGTGCTGCGTATTCTGGACCGGAGCGCGCTGCTGGTGGACATGAAAGACGTTGGCTTCGACCCGCCCATGCTGAAAGAATTTAAGCGGGTGCTGCAGCAGCCCAACGGCATTATTCTGCTGACGGGACCGACCGGCAGCGGCAAAACCACCACCCTCTACAGCGCGATGAGTTTTATTAAAAGCCCCGAGCTGAATATCCAGACGGTGGAGGATCCGATTGAATATCTTCTGGACGGGATCAACCAGACGCAGGTTCATCAGAAGATTGACCTCAGTTTCGCCCACTGCCTGCGCTCCATTCTGCGGCAGGACCCCGATATCATCATGATTGGCGAAATCCGCGACCTCGAAACGGCGCAGATCGCCATCCGCTCTTCGCTGACGGGCCATCTGGTGCTCAGCAGCCTGCATACCAACGACGCGCCGTCCTCCTTCAGCCGCCTGCGGGATATCGGCATGGAGCCCTATCTGGTCGCTGCCACCGTGAAACTGGTGATTGCCCAGCGGCTGGTGCGCCTCATCTGTCCGCGCTGCAAAGAGCCGGTCAAACCCTCGCCCGAACAGGTCGAACTCGTTTCCGTTGTTTATCCGGATGCCAAAGAGTGGACCTATTATGCCGGGAAGGGGTGCCCCGACTGCCGGCACACCGGCTTCCGCGGACGAACAGGCGTTTTTGAATTTCTCGAAGCATCGGATGTCCTGCGCGAGGCGGTGGCCGCGCAGGAGAGCGATATCGTGTTGCGCAGAAAGGCCCTTGAAGGGGGCATGGAATCGCTGGCGCACAACGGATTCCGGAAAGTGAAAGAGGGACTGACCACCATTGAAGAGGTGCTGCATGTAACCCAACAGCTATAGTAGGACAGGCTTCCAGCCTGTCCGGGACAGCCAGGATGGCTATCCTACATTTAGAAATACCGATTTTCATCGCAAACGGGATAATTCAGGATAACGAGGTAAATCATGGCCAAATTTAATTACACTGCAAAAAATGATCAGGGCGAAGTCCTGCGCGATGTCATCGAAGCAGAAGACCGGCAGAAGGCACTGTCCGTTCTGCGCGCCAAAGACCTGACGGTGGTCAGCCTGAATGAAATAGAGAGCCTTGAGCCCGCCGCGGAGACCCCTGCCGGGGAGGGCCGTCCGCTTCCGCTGCGGCTGGCCGCGCTCGTCGCGGAATTCCAGCGCTTCTTTAAAAAAGGAGGTTCCGCGGATGACCTGACCCTCGCGAAACGCCGCCTCTTCTCCCCCCGGAAAGTCCGGCTGAAAGATATGGCCCTGTTCTGTCGCCAGCTGGCCATTTCCGTCAACTCCGGACTGCCGCTGCGCGAGTCGCTGGAAGGCATCTATGAGGATATGGAAGTCTCGCCGCTCAAACCGGTGCTCGATGATATCATTAAAAAACTGCACGACGGCGTCCCGTTTTCGCAGGCCATCGCCTCCCATCCCAAAACCTTTTCGCCGATTTTTACCGGACTGGTGCGCGCCGCCGAGGAGGCCGGCTCGCTGGGAACCACCCTCAATCAGCTGGCGGCCTATCTGGAGGCCAGCGATAAACTGGTGCGAAAAGTTAAAACGATGATGGCTTATCCGGGATTTGTCGCGGTGTTCTTTGCCATCATTTGCGGCGTCATGGCCTTTGTTGTCATTCCCAAGTTCGAGGAGATTTTTTCCGGTCTCGGCGCGGATCTGCCGGCGCTCACCACCACCGTTTTCGGCATCAACCGCTTTTTCATCAGCAATTTTCCGCTGGTGGCGCTGACCATCGCGGGCCTGGTGGCCCTGTTTGTCTTTTATAAAAAGACGGCCAAAGGCGGACTGCGGATCGCCTCCATGCAGCTGAAACTGCCGCTGGCCGGGGACTGCCTGAAAAAATACATCATTGCCCGCATCTGCCGCTGTCTGGCCATTATGCTGGCAAGCGGCGTGCCCGTGGCCACCGCGCTGCAGATTATCTCGAAAATCGGAAACAACCTTGCCATTGAAGCCGCCATTCTAGAGGCCCGCGAACGGATTATTGCCGGTTTCGGGATCGCGGGCAGTCTGGAACAGACAAAAATCTTTCCGGCGCTGCTCATCCGCATGCTCGGCGTGGGCGAAAACGCCGGGAAAATGCCCGAGGTGCTCGACCGCGTGGCCGATGCCTACGAAGACCAGGTGGAAGCCGCGATTACGACCGGCACGGCACTGCTCGAGCCGATCATTATCACCGTGTTCGGCATGCTGGTGCTGATGCTGATCGTCAGCATCTATCTGCCCGTCTTTACCGTATCTGCGAATATTAGATAGAGAAGAGGTCTGGGAGTATGGGAGTATCGGAGTATGGGAGTAAAAAGTAGGACGGGCTTCCGGCCTGTCCAGACAGCCAGGATGGCTGTCCTGCATTTGGAAAGAGGATTTCCCGCATTGCATTACAGACTTCGAGGGCTAATATGAGTGCCGACCGCGCGGAGCGCGGGAAAAAAGGCAACCGAAACAGAAACAAAAGAAAGAGGAGGAAGAGGACCATGAAGAATACCAAAAGAAAAGCCGGGTTCACCCTGGTTGAACTGATGATCGTGGCCGCCATTATCGCGATTCTGGCTGCCATCGTCATTCCGCTGCTGTCGAACAACCGTGAGCGCGCCATTGCCGCTGAAGGACAGAACATTTGCGGCACTCTCGCGAGTGCGGCGAAAGTCCAGTTCGCCGAAAGCGGAACCTGGCCGACTTACAACCAGTTGCCTCAGATGGTTCGAAACGAAGTTCAGAATGCAAAGTACTTTACCGGAACGCGCACCATCGGGGCTCGCAATCCAACTACTGGAGCCTACCTGATCACCGTTAGGGCAGGCGCTAGAGCCGGCGCTCTGAATGGTATGGCGCTGACCATGAACCAATCCGGCCTATGGGGAGGCGCTATCGCTAACCGGCTGAATCTGCAGTAAACCGAAAAATATGAGGAGGAAGACGGTCTTATAACCGTCGTCCGGCAGGCCTCCGCGAAATGCGGGTGTCTGCCGGGCCGCCCTCTTCATTCGCGCACACATCGCGCAGTCGCAAAGGCCCGTATGAAATTTTTGTCAAACCTGCTGAACTTTACCGAGCACGCCGTCGGGCTGGATATTAACTTCGGCCGGATCACCGCCGCGCACTTTGTCCAGACCAGTGAAGCCCTGACGCTGAACAAACTGGCCTCGACCCGCTATGATCCGGAAATGCCGGATAAAGAGCTGGCGGGGAAGCTCCATGAGTTCTGGAAAAAAGAAAAACTGCCCTCGCGCACCGTCTGCACCTGCCTGCACAGCCGTGCGCTGGCCATCCGCCCCTTTGCCTACAAAAATTTAACCCGCGACGAACTGCCGCACGCGCTCTCGCTGGAAGCCGAAGAGGCCCTGCAGAAGCATCCCGGTGAGATTTCTATGGACTGGCATCTCGCGCCGACGGCTCCGGACGAAACCGGACACCGGGCGGAACTGGCGGGAACCCTGGTCGCCGCGCCGCACAAAACCGTGCAGCGCCATCTCGACCTTATAAAAGCCGCAGGGCTCTATTCCATCAGCGTTGAAGTCAGCTGTTCCGCCCTTCACCGGCTGTATTGCTTTTTAACGCGCGAGCAGGCATCCGGGCCCGCCTGCGTGGTCAACCTGGCCGACCGCACGGCAGACATCATGATGTGCTCGAACGGAAACAGCTACCCGCGCACTATCTTTTCGGCGGGCGATGGCTGGGAGAGCAATCTGGATTATCTGGCCAACAATATTCAGGACGCCCTGCTGCACTATGATATGAAGCGAAAACACGCGCCGGCCACAAAAATCCTGCTGACCGGACAGCTTGCCGGCCAGGACGCGCTGACGGCCCGCCTGCAGGAGGAAACCGGGCTGCCGGTGGACATCTGGGATGTTTTTTCTGAAATGGAGCGTTCGGGAGCCGACCCGCAGGTTCGGCAAAACGTCGGCGAGCCGTACAGTCCGGCCGCCGCCCTTGGACTGGGACTCAGGAGGCCCGCTCAAGAAATTTAGACAGGAAGTAGAAAGTACGACAGGCTTCCAGCCTGTCCAGACAGGCAGGATGCCTGTCCCACATTGAAATTGGATATAAATATGAGTATGGGTGAAATCAATCTGGCCAAAGGACTGATCTGGTCTGCCAAAGAGCGACGCATCATCTACCGCTGGATGCTGGTCTATCTGCTGGTCGCCCTGATTCTGCTTCCCGTTGTGGCGTATCGCGCATCCGTGAACGTTCACGACGGAATCCGCTGCGGCCGGCAGGTGCAGGTTATCCAGAAACGCTTCCGGCAGCAGCATCCGGATCAAAGCGGCATGCTCGCCTATGCGGATACCCTGCGGGACACCCTGCAGCAGAATGCCGAACAGGTTGCTGCGATCAGCAGAGCCATTCCGCACACCACGCACTCCATGCTTCCGCTGCTGGAAATGCTTCTCTATCAGCGCGACAGCAGTTTTATCAACCGGTTGGCCTTTGTGCAGGAGGATAAAGATAAAAGAACCGCACTGGAATTCAGCCTGGTCCTGCCGGCGAATCGCGTCCGTTCCGGCGAGAAGTTTCCGGCCCTTCTGCAGGACTGGCGGAACGACCCGATGCTGATCCGGCAGTTCACCGCCATTGTTCCGGTGGTTACCGAGCGCGGAAATATTCTGAACAAAGATGTGTTAATCATGAAATACAGAGGCATCCTTAAGGAGCAGTAATGGACAGTGCGCGGTTTATACGAAAAAAAAGTGTACTGGCGGCGTGGCTGGCCGTTCCGTTACTGCTGGCGCTGATCGCGGAATTCGGCGCGGCCGGATTCCGGGAACACCAGCAGGTCTCCTATATGCGGGCCGTGATGCTGGAACAGCTGCTCCCCCGGATGCAGGCCGAGGCGCGGCATTTCGGAGCGTTCATTAAAGACTATGAAAAGGATGCCCCCAACGGTGCATCCGTCGAAGACATTCACCTTGCTTTCTGCAATGAAGCAGCCCGGCGCGCGGAATTCATTATGACCTCCATGAGTGTGACGAAGGAGCCCGTGGATGGAGCGCTGGGCATCGCGCGGGTCACGATGGATTTGAAGGGGTTCGGATCGGGCCGCGAGGTCGCCAACTTTTTCAAGCACCTGAAGAACAAAGACCCGCTTATTTATGAAGAGAAGGTCTGGCTGACGCGCACGGTGAAAAACATGGATCGGCTGCAGGTTGAAGCGGTACTGAGCAAAGTGTACACGGAACGCGGCAGGGGAGATCGGCTATGAAAATTCATGCCCGAACGCTTTTAATTCTGGTTGGCTGTCTGGCGCTCCTGCTGCTGGCCGTGCGTTATGTCAATTACCGTCGGCAGCAGCGGGTCGAGACCGGGCAGTTTGCATCCTACTATGACTCCTCCATCCAGTCGCTCCGCGCCGAGACCGTTGCGCTGAGCCGGAAACTGGCGCAGAACGGAGCCTATGACCCCGCACTTATCATGGCTCCCGTGGAGCCGGTGGTTCCCGTGGTACCGCAGGCCGACGCCGGCAAGGCGGATGAAAACATCACACTGCAGGGTATTTTGTGGAGCACGCACATGCCGCTGGCTATGATTAATGACAAACTTTACAAAACGGGCGACCGGGTTGCGGGCGGCACCATCGAAAAAATTCTGCCCGTCAGCATTATTCTTCGAAATGTCGAGGGCGTCGCAAAAGAAATCAAGTTCGTGAAGGAAAAGCGGTAGGAATTGGCTGGTAGTACCGGCTTCAGCCGGAATGATTCGGACCGCCTTCCACCTTCGCCAAAGGCTTCAGTGGACAGGAAAGCCGGCCTCGGCGCGACCGGCTACAGAAATTGATCCTGTAGCCGCGGGCGTTGGCCGCGGACAATGCACAAAGCGAGGAGCACGAAGTGCCGTCTTGAGTTTTGACGAAGAGAAGAGTACACTTTTGGGCAATATGAAAACTCCTGGACAAAATAAAAGCCGCCGCCGAGGCACCACGCTGGTCGAAGTGATGATCGGGGTGGCTATATTGGCCGTTCTGGCCGTCGCGGTCACCACTGCGCTGTTCTATCCCCGCCATCTGGTGGTTTCCCGCGCGTTTAAACAGGCGGCCATCCACGCCGGAACCGACGCGCTGGAAAATGCGTTTACCGGGCCATATGCCGGCCTTGCAAACGGAACGGTGTCTCTGGGCGACCTCAGTGCGCAGTATAATATTAACGGACGGACGGTTACGGGGGACGTCACCGTGGTAACCGTGCCGGGCGGCCCCTCTGATTTATTTAACGAATATAAGCGCATCGCCGTCGCGGTGGCTTATCCCGGCGGGGACACTCCCGTAGTGCTTACAACCAGCCGTTCGCCCTGAAGAAAGGCATTTATGAAAACGCGCGCGAAAAAATGCGGTTTCACCCTGGTGGAGATGATGATCTCCGTCGTCAGCGCCGCCATTCTGTCCCTCACGGTGATCCTTATCCTTTTTATGACCTACCGCGAATGGCGCACCAACAATGAATACGCGCAACTCCGGCGGGACGCCGCCCTTGCGGTGGAAATGATGTCCCGGGAGGTTCGGGAGACCACGTTTGCCGACATCATTGCGGTAGAGCCCACGCTGGTGCTGCCGGCCAATGCGGTGAGGCCGTATGCCATCACCTTTCAACAGAACCCCTTTAACAGCACCTTGCATTATTTTACCAACGGGGTCTTTGCGGGACTCATCATTCCGGAAGGGGTCGGCCGCTTTAATCCGATGGCCGTAAATAACGGCGTCCGGCTGCATCTCGAACTGGCGAATGCCGACGGCAGCATCATCGTCACCAACGAAACATTCATTCGTACGAGGAACTGATCATGAAAACAAATCCTCATATCAGAGCTAAAAACCTTTCGGCGCATCTTCACAATGTAGGACAGCCATCCTGGCTGTCCAGACAGGTTGGACTCGACCAGCGGGAGAGAGGCCCCGAGACTTCGGGGCAACGACCGCAGGGAGTGGCAACCCTGTCCTACGTTATGCCGAACGTCTCTCAGAACCGCTCAAACCGGGCCGGCGGCATTCTGGTCATCATCATGGTGATGGTGGTGACCTTCAGCCTGCTGGTCATGGCCCTGCTTCAGCTGGGAAAATTCAATGCCATGGAGACCGAAAGGCAGCTCCAGCGCACCCAGGCCTTCTGGCTGGCCGAAGCCGGTCTGGAGGAATTCAAAGCGATTCTGGTCAACCCGGTGAACCTGCAGCCGCTGGAAAGCCTGGGGCTGGTCGGAACCGCGATCCTGTCGGGGAGCATACCCGGCATCGGCACTTATCAGGTGGATGTCATTGCCAACGCGGCCAATCCCGTTTCGGCCATCCAGCGCTATACGATTCAGTCAGCGGGTACCGCAACCGTATCGCCCAATCTGTCCCGGACAAATGAAATTCAGGCCTCGCTCCAGCCGTTCGGAAGTAACGGGGAAATATGGATCACGGATCGCGAACAAACCGCCTCCGGCGGCAACATTTATTTTGCCACGGGAGACCGGATTGCCGGCGGCGGCTATATGAACGACGAGATCAATATCTGGGGAACCCCGGAGTTCGAAGACCTGGTTTACACGGCAGATGACAGTGTGAATTATCAGCATCCCGTGCGCGATCCCTTCATCACGGACACGGCGGTGTTTCTGGCCGGGCTCCTTCGCAATCAGCCGGAGATTGATTTTGGTGAAGTCGTGGATCATATCGGAGGACTGTTCCATGAAGCCGCCATAACCCTGAACGGCGATTATGACCTCACCTTTTCCGGCACGGAAGTGGTGACCTATAACCGGACTACCTTCGTGACTGAAACCAACGCCATTCCGGACAACGGGGTTATTTATGTGAGCGGCGATGCCTATGTGGAAGGCGTCCTGGATGCGCGCGTTTCCGTGGCCGCGGCGGGGGCTCTTTATATTACAGGGGATATCATTTATCAATCGGCGACCGGAAATCCAAACCACTCCGACTGGCCGGACGGCTGGCTGCCGGATGCGGATAATCTGCTGGGTCTTTTTTCAGCAGACAAAGTGGAGATAGCCTCAGGAGTCGGCGAAGTGTATATTCATGCGGCCATTCTGGTGCTGGCGGCGGGCGATAACGGTTTTACTGCAGCCGACAAATATAGAAACATCGGACACCCCTACATCAATCTGTACGGCATGATTGCCCAGTATCGCCGGGGTGTGATCGGCCGGGTGAGCGGAGCGGGGTATTTAAAAAATTATGCCTACGACGAACGGTTTCGCAGTACGCCTCCGCCCGGCATGCCCTTCGCCCAGTTCAACCTTACTGACTGGAGAGAACTGTGAGCCCGGATCGGAAGGAGCAAACCTCCGCCGTTTTCATACGGGTTTTCGCCGGGCTGGTGCTGATCTGCCTGTTCCTGCTGGTGTTCAGGGCCTGTGAGCAAATCCGGGAGCGTCGCGCTGCGGAAGCAGCGCCTGCCCCCGAAGAGATTCCCGTTTTCCAGATGCCCGACATCCCGCCCCCTGAGCGGAAGCCTCCCCCCGAGCCGCCCATTTTCCTGCCCCGCGAAACAAGCGACGATGTTTTGCTGTAGAAGGGTCAGTTCGGAGTGATTAAGCCCTTTATATTAGAAGAGATTTTTACCACCCGCTTCGCTAGAGTGGGGTCAGAGAGGCTCCGAGGGAAGGTGTGGAGAGAAATAATTTCTCTTCTCTGACTAACTCGGCTGTTCCTCTAGCGAAGCGGGTGGTAAATATCTTTCTTTCATGGAAGCAGGATCCCTGATGATGAAACGAACCGTTGTTTTTTTGATCGGCCTGGCCGTGTCCGCAACATTTGCGGAGACGCTGCAGGAGCGGGTGGACGCGGCGAAGCCGGGCGATGAAATCGTCGTGCCGGCGGGCCGATATGATGCCGTGGTGATCGATAAGCCGGTTAAACTGCGCAGTGAAGCGGGCCCCGAAAAAACATTCATCATTGGCGGCGAAAACACGCGCTGCGTTTATCTTGCCGACGGAGCCGAACTTTCCGGGTTCACGGTGATGTATGGCAACACGGGCGGTGAAGGCGATCCGGCGGCGTTAAACGGCGGCGGCATCCTGAGCGGGACGAACGGGCTGGTTTCGAACTGTATCATCACCAGCAATACAGCGCACGGTGCCGGTGGCGGGCTGTATGGCGGCCGGGCGGAGCGCTGCGTGTTCATCGGCAATCAGGCGAAACGGTCGGGCGGCGGCGCAGGGTCGGCCCGGCTGGACAACTGCCTGCTGCGCGATAACCGGGCCGGGCTTTTTGGCGGCGGTACTCACGGCGGCGCGCTGCGTAACTGCACGCTGATCCGCAACTATGCCGCAACGTTCGGCGGCGGCGCGGCCTACGGCGAAGCGCAGAACTGTGTGATCTGGCAGAATAAAACCCCGCTGTCGTACTATAATTTTTACCAAATGGAACTTCAGCATTGCTGCACCTCGCCACGGGGGCTGGGCCCGGGCAACAGCGCCGCTGATCCAAAGTTTGAAGATGCCGACGAAAATATTTTTGCACCCACGTTTAATTCGCCGCTGATTGATGCGGGTGCCGATAACGGCCTGACGACGGATATAAACGGCGTGCCGCGCGTACTGGACGGCAATAATGACGGAATCGCACGGGTGGATATCGGCGCGGTAGAGTATGCCCATCCGGTCGCGGACCGTGATGGCGACGGCATTTCCGACCGCGAAGAAATCGCGCGCACCGGGCTTGAGCCGCCGGCTGAATAGCGTTCGGGTAGGGATGGCTCGCCGAGCCGTCCGCGGCGCGTTCGGCGAACGCGCCCTACCTTTCGAGGAACACTGCTTAAACCGACCATCTCCGCCTTGACACCCCCTGTTGCTCTGCTAGCATGGCTCCTCTTTTTTTGGGAAGAAGAAGGCTGCCGAACACAGGTAATTTAAAAAGGAAATGAAGGAGAACCCCGATGGCGAATAATAAAAAATACGTGTATTTCTATGGCTTCGGTAAAGAACATACCGAAGGCGATACCAGCATGAAAGCAATCCTCGGCGGCAAGGGAGCCAATCTGGCTGAAATGGCCAGCGCCAACCTGCCGGTGCCGCCCGGCTTCACGGTTTCGACTGAAGCATGCGCCTGCTACAGCAAAAGCGGCGGCCGCTATCCCGCAGGAATGGAAGACCAGCTCAAAAAGAAGTTGCGCAAACTCGAAAAGCTGATGGGCAAAAAACTCGGTGATCCCAACGATCCGCTGCTTGTCTCCGTCCGCTCCGGCGCTGCGATTTCCATGCCGGGCATGATGGATACGGTTCTCAACCTCGGCCTGACCGATAAGTCGGTTCACGGCTTCATCAAACAGACCGGCAACGAGCGCACCGCGTGGGACTGCTACCGCCGCTTTATTGACATGTTCGGTAACGTCGTGATGGGCCCCTCCGCCGGCCTCGAACACCACGACTTCGAAGTCGAACTCGAAAAGCTGAAGAAAAAATATAAAGCCAAAGAGGATACCGACCTCACGGCTGAACAGCTCAAAGAGCTGGTCGACATCTATAAAAAGGTTTACCAGAAGAAGGTCAAAAAGCCGTTTCCTCAGGATCCGATGCAACAGCTCGACCTCTCCGTTCGCGCCGTATTCGGTTCCTGGGGCTCCGAGCGCGCCGAAAAATACCGCCAGATCAACAAGATCACCGGGCTGCTCGGCACCGCGGTCAACGTCTGCACGATGGTCTTCGGCAACATGGGTGAAAAGTCCGGAACCGGCGTGGCCTTTACGCGCGACGGCGGAACGGGCGACAGCAAGCCGATGGGCGAATACCTCATCAATGCGCAGGGTGAAGATGTTGTGGCCGGTATCCGTACCCCGAAACACCTCGACGACATGCCGAAAGAAAAATCGGCCATCTGGAAAAAAGCACACACCGATCTCATGAAGATTATGGATCGCCTCGAGAAGCACTACAAATATCCGCAGGACGTGGAATTTACCGTGCAGGAAGGCAAGCTCTGGATGCTCCAGACCCGTAACGCCAAGCGCACCGGTCTGGCGGGCGTACGCTGGGCCGTCGAAATGGCCACCGGAAAAGACACCTACACCGGCAAAGCGCTCTCTAAGATTCTGACGCAAAAGGAAGCGCTGATGACTGTTTCCGGTGATGACCTCGAACAGCTGCTTTTCCCGATCTTTGATATTGCGGCCGAAAAGAAAGCCAAGCTCATCGCCACCGCACTTCCGGCGGGCCCCGGCGCCGCCGGCGGTAAAATTGTTTTCGAAGCCAAAGAAGCGGAAGCCGCTGTGGCCAAAGACCCGAAAGCCAAGGTGATTCTCGTTCGCCACGAAACAAGCCCCGAAGATGTCGGCGGCATGTGGGCGGCGCAGGGCGTGCTCACCTCCACGGGCGGGATGACTTCGCACGCGGCCGTGGTTGCGCGCGGCTGGGGCAAGTGCTGCATCTGTGGTGCGGGCGCACTCCAGATCGACTATAAAAAGAAAACCGTTTCCGTGGGCAAAAAAGTCTACAAGCAGGGTCACTGGATCAGCCTTAACGGCTCGACCGGCAAGGTTTATGACGGGCAGATTCCGACGCAGTCGAGCCCCGTGGTGGCCGCCGTGGTTGAGAAACATGCCGCCTCCAAAAAGCACCCGATCTATAAAATGTATGAACAGATTTCGCAGTGGTCCGATGCCAACCGCAAAATCAACGTGCGCACCAATGCCGATACGCCTAAAGACTCGCAGAACGCCCGCGCGTTCGGCGCGGAAGGAATCGGCCTCTGCCGTACCGAGCACATGTTCTTTGAAGGCGACCGCATCTGGGCGATCCGCGAATTCATCCTTGCCGAGGACGAAACGGGCCGCAAGAAAGCTCTCGCCAAACTGCTCAAATTGCAGCAGAAGGACTTCGAAGGCATCTTTAAGGCGATGGACGGCCTGCCGGTTACCATCCGCCTGCTTGACCCGCCGCTGCATGAGTTTGTTCCGCACGCGGCTAAAGACCAGCAGGAAATGGCCAAACGCCTCAAGGTATCTACCAAAAAAGTGACGGATCGCGTCAAGCAGCTGCACGAATTCAACCCGATGCTTGGCCATCGCGGTTGCCGCCTCTCCGTGACCTATCCGGAACTCTGTGTCATGCAGACCACCGCGATCGTTGCCGCGGCCTGCAAGGTGTCCAAGGCCCGGAAAAAGATCAAAGTGCTGCCCGAAATCATGATTCCGCTCGTCGGAACCAAGGCGGAGCTTGACTACCTCGAGCAAATTGTCCGTAAGACCGCTGATGAAACCATCAAGAAAGATGGCGCCCGGATCAAATACCTGGTCGGCACCATGATCGAAATCCCGCGCGCGGCACTCACCGCCGATGAAATCGCGGAAACGGCTGAATTCTTCAGCTTTGGCACCAACGACCTCACCCAGATGACCTTCGGGTATAGCCGTGATGACATTGGGACCTTCCTGCCGGATTACCTGGACGAAAAAATTCTGCCGTGCGACCCCTTCCAGCACCTCGACCAGGATGGCGTTGGCCAGCTCGTCAAAATGGGTGTGGAAAAAGGACGTCAAACACGCCCGACTCTCAAATGCGGTATCTGCGGCGAACACGGCGGCGATCCGCAGAGCGTGAAGTTCTGCTGCAAAGTCGGCCTCAACTACGTCAGTTGCTCACCGTTCCGCGTGCCGATCGCCCGGCTGGCTGCCGCGCAGGCTGCCATTCAGGGATAAGGGTACAAACGGTTCAAAAAAGCGCCCCGGAGGTTTTCGGGGCGCTTTTCTTTTTCCAACCCTTGGAAAAATTGGTAAAAGCAGTTCCCAATCATTGGGAAAAATGAATAACGACCCCAAAATAGAGCTCAACTCCGAAGGCCCGGATGATCTTGATCTGGTTCGCCTTGCCTGCAAGCAGGACTCTTCCGCGTACGAAGAACTGGTTCGCCGCTATCATGGCAAAATCTACGGGCTGGTTTATGGGATGGTCAGCAACCGTGAAGACGCCGAAGATCTGGTGCAGGAAATTTTTGTAAAAGCCTGGAAAGCGTTACCGCGTTTCCGCGAACAGTCCTCATTCTATACATGGCTCTACCGCATCGCGCTCAACTGCACCATCAACTTTCGCAAAAAACGCCGTCGTCGGCAGGGCATGAACTTTGACGAATTCGATCCGGATATTAAGCAGGCCGAATCCTACAAGGAATTCTCCAGCAAGGGTTCCGTGCTGCGCAAAGTCAGTCTCAGTGAGTTTCAGGAAAAAATGAACGGGTCGCTGCTGCGGCTGTCCGAGAAGCACAGAGCCGCCGTGATTATGCACGATGTGCAGGGAATGCCCCATGCCGCCATCGCCAAAATCATGCGTTGTTCGGAGGGAACGGTTCGGTCGCGCCTGTTTTATGCGCGCAGGCAGTTGCAGGTTGAACTGGCGGAATTTGTAAAATGAGCAGAAAAAAAACAGAGGTTCCGGATTTGGATGTAGCCGGTTTGCTGGCGCTCAAAACCTATGAGCGACCTGATGCCGCCCGCGCGGAAAAGAATATTCAAAGCATCATGCGCGGAATCCATGCGTTTGAAAGAGGGCCGTCAACGCAGGCTGTGAATAGAAAGCTCGGGATATTTGCCCAGCCGCGCTACGGTATCGCCGTGTTGTTTGTGCTTTTTCTCGGCCTGCATCTGATCGACCGGCCGGTACCATCAGTCTCCGCCGGGTCAGTTGCCCTGGAAGAGCCTTCTTCCGGCCTGGACATCATGGCATCTATTGATACCAACCGAACGAAAGCGGTGGCGGTTCCCGGGATTAAACCGGCCTACAATCCGCTGGCTGGCGAAGCAGCTTCCTTTACCGACTACAGCAAATAAGCTTTTTACGCCAGTGGAAAGCGGTTGGAAAAGGTGATCACTTCTTCGCGGATTTCCGCCAGCCTGGCCTCGTCCGCCATGTTGTCTGTAACCGCCTTGATAAAGTTCGCAATCTGTTCCATTTCCGCCTCTTTCATGCCGCGCGTAGTGACGGCAGGTGTGCCGAGACGCACCCCAGACGTGACGAACGGGCTTTTCGTGTCGAAGGGAATTCCATTTTTGTTGGCCGTGATGGAGGCTTTATCCAGTGCATTGGCCACATCTTTTCCGGTGAAGCCGCTTGCGCCGACATCCATGAGAATCAGGTGATTATCAGTTCCATCCGCAACCAGACGGAAGCCGTTGGCTTGTAGAGCTTCGGCCAGAGCCTTGGCGTTTTTGACGACTTGTTCCTGATAGACTTTGAATTCCGGCGTGAGCGCTTCGCCGAAAGCGACCGCTTTGGCGGCGGTCACGATGCCGGAAGACGGCGCCTCGCTTGCGGATATCCGTTCACTTTTGACGGAAGCGGGTCTTAACCTGAAGCTTCGCTATATTTCCTATGAGGATTTAATGATGGATGTCTCCGAAGACCGTCCGGTGGTGCTCTGCCTTCCGGCTCCCAAAGACGTCGAGTTTGTTCCACCGGCGCATATTGCCGAATTCTCGGAACGGAAGAAAACCGGACTGCGGCAGCATAAAGGCGGGCAGTATGATATCGCCATCGGACACTATGTGGTGCTGCTTAAAGCGACGAAAAAGATCGGCTGGGTGCTGGACTCGGAACAGGGGCTGGTGCAGTGGCCCGCACAGCGTATCAGGGAGCTGTGGACTTCGGGTCAGGAAAAGGGGCTGACGGCCTGGGTTGAATCCGCCAAACACAAACCCGCGTTTCAGAAGATGGATAAAGGCGAAGCGGTTGCGGCGGAAATAGAACAGGCCTTTCGAGGCGGATGCTGCGGAACCCCGCCGCAGAATGGTGACAACGGCTGTCCAGACGGCGATGAACCGAAAGGAATGCCCGAATACGGGGTGAACATTTACAATCTGAATTATCTGATTACCGATATTCCCCTCTGGTGTGAAACACCGCGCGGGCCGGAACTGAACCTGATGCTGACCTATAACAACCGTGAATCCAACAATGCCCGGTATCCGATCGAAGACGTTCAGTTTTATCCCTTCGGGTTCCGCTGGTCCGGCGCATATGATGCCCGGTATTATTATGAACCGAATGATGACACCTATCTGGTTCGTTTCCCGAACGGCATGGAAGTCTATTTCCGCGATCAGGATGAAGACGGAACCTATTATCCCGATTCCCGCTATATAGACCATTTTGATTTCAATCTTCTGCCGGACGGTCGCGTTCAGGTTGATCTGAAAAAAGGGTTGATGTCCTATTATTTTTATCCGCTCAACACACCGATGCAGCAGACGCTCTACCGGGTGGAAGACCGGTTCGGGGACGGGATTGACATTGCCCGCGACGGCGATACCGGCAGCGCAACCTATGGCTGTATTACGAACGTGAGTTCGGATGTGACCGGGACGGCGCTGAATTATCAGTATGACGGAAGCGGCAATGTCACTGGCGTATACGAAACGGTTTCGGCATCCGCAACCGGAAGAAAAGCCTCCTTTACCTACGAAACGGAAGGCTCCAACGCCCGGCTGATGTCCATGACGGATATGGGCGGATACACCACCATATTCGAATACGGTCAGCAGACCTATGTGCCTGCCCTTGGAGAAGTGGTGACGGGGGAGGCGGTGACATCGGATCATCATGTCGTATCCTACACATGGCCCAACAACGGAGCCTGGGAATTCGATCTGCGCCAGCATCTGGAAGCCGGGTTTGACGAGCCTCTGCAGCTGACGGTCACGGATCCGCAGGGTGGCGTGCAGACATGGTATTATGTAGCCGAATTTATGCACGGGCCGTTTACTTCGCAAGACCGGAACGGGGTCGGTCATTTAAAGTCATTTGGCCAGACCGACGGAATTAGCACCTACTCGTTTGCTGAGCTGGCCAAAACCAACAGCATTCATGACCATGAGGGGGATTATTTGAAATGCCGGGAACTGGCGGCAAACGGACGGGACATCCTCTCGGAAAGAACCCTTTTTGAGCCGGTGCGTGACAGTGATCCGTCCGACGTTTACACAGCTTATTCTCAAACGGACAGCAGAGCCCGCAAAGACCTGTGGTACGGCTATGAAGCGCAGGCCAACGGACACCGTATTATTACTATCACCAACGAAGTGTATGAATCCATAGATTACACCGTTCAGCTTACCGACCAATGGACCGAAATCATTGAGGAGGATGCCAACTATAACGCCGTGCGTCTTGTGGACAAAGGCACCAACACGGTTTATCTGGACCGCACCAACCGGCTGACGGAAGCCATCCGCATCCTCCCATTCGGCGGAACGGAAAAGACCGTGTACCGGGCGACGTATAACGACCACGGACAGCTTCTTACCTATACCGTGGACGAAGGACTTCAGAATATTGTTTCTAATGTTTATGGTGCCGCGGGCGTGCTGGTTGCGACGCACTATCCTGATGGAACCTCGGAAACATTTGCCTACGACCCCGAAACCCGTTTCATGACGGCCTATACCAACCGCACCGGCCAAGGCGTGGCAATCGTCCCCGACGACATGGGACGGCCCCTGGACATCGTTTATGCCGACGGCACCACCAACAGCTTCGACTACGGCTGCTGCGCCGCTGAAGGGGTCACCGACCGCCACGGCATCACCGCCAATTTTGGATACGACGGCAACAAGCGGCTCGACTGGGCCGTATTCCCCATGAACGACGAAACCGAAACTGAACTCCAGTTCCGCTATATGGGCGAAGGAGAAATCAAATCCATCGGGTACGGCCCCTTTATGGGCGACATGGCAACCCGCACGTTTGACTATCATGCCCAGGACGGCGCAACCCGTCTCAAAGCCCGCCATACGCCCGAAGGAAAAATGCCGCAGACATGGGCCTACACCTTCGGCGGCCTCCCCGCGACCCTCACCGACGGGCGCGGGGCGGTCACCGAATACACCTGGAACGACGCCAAAGAGTTGCTCAAACAAAAAAGCGTCGACGGCTCCGCCGCCGGACTCGAAGACGTGGACATAGTGTATGAATATGACGGACAGGATCGTTTGACCAACGTCGTCAAAACCCTCTCCACCCTCGGGGAAATCTGGCGCGAAAGCTATGGTTATGACAACCGCTCCCGGCTTGACACCGTCGCTGTAAAAATACAGAACATGCCCATGCAGGCGACGCCATTGGAATACTTGGTTGATTACGACTACGGCCCGCGCGGCTTCATCACCAACCGCACGTTGACCGTCGGCACCAACGTCATTTCAACCGGATATGCGTACGACCCCAACGCGCTCCGGCTCATCAAAGTCTCCGACAACTATGCCGCAGCCGAATACGGTTATGACCAGTACGGAAGATTACAGTCGCAAACCAACCTGGTCAACGGCTCTTCCTCGTCTCAGACGGTGAAGACTTGGGGTTATGATGAGTTCTCAAAGCTGAGTTCTCTAATCGTTAGCAATTCAACGACTTTGCTTTGGGGCAATGAGTTTGGATATAACGTGGATCGAATTTCAGCTGTTTCCAATCTGCATAGCAATACACGTTGGAGCTATTTCTATGATTATCAGGGGCAGCTCACCGGTGCGAATCTGTTCAGTAGCTCTAACACAATTCAGCACATTGAGCATTATCAGTATGATGCCGCGGGTAATATGACCCATAAAGGCGTTGCAGGAGCCGATGCGGATGTTCGACTGACTCCTAATGCGGATGACGAAATTATCAAATCTGAGCGTCACAAGACGGTAACGATGATCGGGACGCTGGGTGATACGAATGCTGTTCTCAGCCTGCCAGTCTCGGGAACCGACGTGGTGCAGGATTCTCACGGCAACTGGATCGCCCCGTTGGTTCCCTTATTTCCGATGTCGAATGGGAATGTCCGCATCCAGCTCAAGGCCGAAGTCAGCGGAGAACCCGACACCTACAAACTCGCCGACTTCTCGGTTTTTCCGACCTCAACAAACCTGACGTACGATGCCAATGGTTCCCTTGTAGGCCCGGTGCCCTCACCGGGCGGAACCAACCTAACGTTAAACTGGAATGCAGAGGGGCGTCTCGCCTCAACAACCAGCAACACATCAACCAACAACTTCTATTACGACGGCTGGGGAAGGCGGATTGCAAAGATCGAAAACGGAACACTGGAACTGTACGTCTGGGATCCCATGACTGTTGTTGCCGTCGCCGATGAAGATGCTGACTTAACTGAATATTTTACCAGAGGCATCGGCATCGCTGGTGACGTTGGAACTCTAGTTGCGGCTCACGATTTCAGCGGTAGTACGACAATGCTCCTGCACTCGAACCATCGAGGAGACGTAGTTCTAGCGACGGATTTAGCCGGAGCAGTTGTTTATTCTGGCGAGTTTACACCGTTTGGCAACGAACTGACTTCGAGTGGAGGCTACTTGCCAAGGTTCGGGTTCTCTTCTAAGGAATATGATGTCTCTAGGTTAATCTATTACGGCTTCCGGTACTATTCGCCGGAACTGAATTGTTTCCTTAGTCCAGACCCAATTGGCGAGTATGGCGGAATCAACCTCTATGAGTTCTGTGCCAATTCGCCTGTCAACTTTGTTGATCCGTTTGGACTCTGTCGGCGGAAAGGTGAATCATGGCGAGGGTGTCTAGACAGACATGCAAACGAATTTTATGGCGATAGTTTAGGATGGGTTGATGCCTCGGGATATTATGGCTTGGGTAGTGCTGCTCTTGGCTTTGCCGGTTCTGGATATGCTGCAATTGCAAGCAGGGCAGGTGCTGAGGCAATCAGAAATGCACCTATTGCGGGAGCGGTGGGAGGTGGGTCGATATTGCAAAGACAAGCAGCCGCATCCGCAGCGGCAAGGTCTGCTACACGTATTGGAGCAATGAGAGGCGGACTGGCTGCACTTTCCAGATGGACCGGTATCATTGGTGCGGGAGCAACAGGATTCTCACTGGGAGCACGACTGGCATTTATACCGGAGTGCTCAAAGAAATGTGAAGATGATGATTTGTGTTTGGAATAGGAGTGATATGCAAAGCGAACTAAAAATTGACAAGAAGTGGAATTCAAGGGCACGGCCTGTCTATCGGGTTTTCGGTTTCTTTCTAGGAATAGTGCTATTGGTTTTTGGCGCTATGGGCTTGGTTGATAAGTGGGCGACTGATTCATTTAAAATGAATTCATCATTAATGTTTGATATTGCTGCAATTGGATACGGCATTGTGTTTTTGATCGTTGCTTTTCGTGGTCGACTTTTGAAAAGAGACATTGGCTGAAACAGGACTTGCTTTTGTAGTAGAGGGAAAAGGAATTTCTCGATAACCGGGAACTGACCGTGGGAGGTTCAACAACCATAACAACCGACTATCAATACGCATCCAATACACCTCGTCTTACGCAGGTGTCTGATAATTATGCCTCGGCAAGCTATGGTTATGACGCATTCGGCAGGCTTAACACACAAACCAATGTCATTCATGGAGCCTTGGCTTTGCAGACGGTTAAGATGTGGGGCTATGACCAATACTCCCGCTTGGACAGTCTCACCATAAGCAACGCCACAACTCTCCTCTGGGGTGCCGCTTACGGCTATGATGTCGATCGTATCATCGCCTTAACTGACATGCACAGCGGATCGTATTGGCAATACGGATATGATTATCAAGGTCAGCTCACCGGAGCCAATTTGTTCAGCGACTCAAACACTATTCAGCACGTTGAACATTATCAATATGATGTCGTCGGGAACATGACTCATAAGGGCATTGCCGGAAACAATGCTGACGTGCGGATGCTCAACAATGCGGATGACGAAGCTGTTGAATACCAGCGTCATAAAACGACTACACTGATTGGGACGGTGGATAATACGAATGCGGCACTCAGTCTGCCGGTAAATCAAACGGGCGTGGTGCAGGATGAACACGGAAATTGGGTTGCACCATTGGTTCCCTTATTTCCGATGTCTAACGGGAATGTTCGGATTCAGCTTAAGGCTGAGGTTTCAGGCCAGCCCGACACCTACAAACTTGCTGACTTCTCCGTTTTTCCAACGAGCACAAATCTTGACTATGACGCGAACGGAGCATTGCTGACACTTCCTGATGGAACAAACACGCCATCCACGCTTTCTTGGAATGCGGAGGAGCGTCTCGCCTCAACAACCAGCAACACATCAACCAACAACTTCTACTACGATGACACCGGCCGCCGCATCGCCAAGGTCGAAGACGGTTCTTTGACACTCTATCTGTGGGACGGATGGAACAATGCGGCCACAGCCAACGATTCGGCGCAATTGACCGCTTATTACAGTCGCGGAACAGACCTCAGCGGCAGTCTGCAGGGTGCAGGCGGGATCGGAGGCCTTGTTGCTGTTACCAGAATGGGTAGCACAAACGACCATGCCGACGGCATTAACAGCGGCACCTTCCTTTTACACAGCAACCATCGCGGTGATATAGTGCAAGTCACAGACTCCACCGGAGCGGTTGTTGCTGAAAACCGGTATATGCCCTTCGGCAACCTGTTGTCTGAGAACGGAACTTTCAGCAGCCGTTATCGTTTCAGTTCTAAGGAGATGGATGCAAGCGGACTTTATTATTACGGCTACCGTTATTACTCCCCCCATCTTTGTCGATGGATATCGATGGATCCAATTGGTGAACATGGAGGGATTAATCTTTATCGTTTTTGTGGAAATGATCCCGTCAACTTCATTGACCCGTTGGGATATAAAAATGAATGGTTTTTTCAAAAATTTCCTTGGAACAAGCTTCCAATTACACGGGGATTTGATGATTTTAAGGACGCCATGGAACGTCGGGCAGAAGCTGTAAAAAAGTATGCAGAAGGTTCTCCTTCTGCTCGAGATGATTACTGTAAAACCTCGGAAGATATTCCTGACGCCTTAAAACGAATTGTAACTGACGCGGCAACGAAGGTGCCCGGAACCAGTACTAAATTTCCAATCGGAGTAAAACCAACCCCAGTTCCAAGGATGAAATAATATGAAAAAAGTTCTCAGAGTTTTTCTTTTGATAGTAAATATATTAATTTCACTTTATCTGGTTTTCGGGTGGGTATGTCTTCAGACATTTGATTCCTTAGCCGAGGAAGAAACCCTCCTGATAGCTTCAGAACAAAAAACGTTTGCCGAGGCATTTCTGGATAATCCTTCTTCGCAGGAATGGGTTGACGCCAAGCTGGATTCAGATATAAAACGTGCAAAGTTGTTGTCTACATCTGCCGAATTCCATCGTTTCAGTCTATTCGTATTGCTGACATCTAACCTAAGTGTTTATTTGTTGTTTTTTATCAGAAAACGAAGAAGTGCCTGAACTTTGTTCTTTGAAAATTTGATGTTGCGGCACTGCGAGTGGATATGCTCGCTTGCAGGCCGCACAAAAAAACTTATCCCTTGTCTGTTTCGGAAGCGGCCTGTTCACGGATTCTGTCCAGCAGGTCTTCGAGTTCAGCCAGTTTGCGCTTCAGGTCTCTGGCAAAAAGAGCTCCACCCGAAAGCATCACATCATCCATCGCTCCCGTGTCTCGACCAATAGTTTCATAGGCTTCGAGAAGAAATGCACACAATTGGCGGACTTCCATAAGTTTGTCGCAAAAAATCGTGAGATGATGATCTGCGGATTCAATTGAAGGCGGAAGTCGCCGGACAGCCCGACACCTATAAACTGGCGGACTTTTCCGTTTTCCCAACTTCCACCAATCTGGACTATGACGCGAACGGCTCACTCTTAACCCTCCCTGGAGGGACGGCGGCCCCGCCGTCCTCTCTCGAATGGAATGCGGAGGGGCGGTTGGCCTCGGCAACCAACAGCACATCAACCAACAACTTCTACTATGATGACTATGGTCGGCGAATCGCTAAAGTTGAGGACGGGTCTTTGACTCTCTATCTGTGGGACGGAATGAACATTATTGGCACAGCTGCTGAAGATGCTGATTTAGCGAAATACTACACGCGAGGAGTTGGTATCGCCGGAGACGTTGGAACGCTTGTGGCTGTGCATCACTTCGGTGATAGTTCAAGCGATTTGCTTCACAACAACCATCGCGGAGATGTGGTGCTGGCAACGGATGATTCCGGGAACGTAACCGGCCAATACGATTACACGCCATTCGGCGAATTAATGAGCAGTAGCGGAGTATACGTTGCGCGATTTGGATTCAGTAGCAAAGAGCGTGACGCTTCCGACTTGGTTTATTTTGGTTTCCGCTATTTCTCGCCTCAGTTGAATCAGTTCGTCAGCCCCGACCCGATTCAGGAGGAAGGAGGGGCCAATCTTTACGCCTTCTGCGGAAATAACCCGGTCAACGATGTGGACTTCTTCGGGCAATCATATATTGATTTTAATGTTAGCGGAGGATATTGGGTGGGTGTGACAGGAGGTGTTGTAATAAACACTTCGGGCATCTATCCCTATTTTGGCGGCGGCATAGTAACCCCAGGTGCGGGCGGGTCCGTTATGGCCTCCTTTCAAAATCCAAGTCGTGGGTGGAACGTTGGCGTTCAGGGTCAGGGCGGACCTGCCGGGCATGTTGGATATAGCTTTGGAGATGGCGGCGGTGCATTTTCTGAATTCGGTCTGGGCGGTCCGCCGGGAGCATCACTTGCAGGTTACTATATGTGGGAAATACCATGGGAAGATATTTGGGAATTACTATTAAAGTACTTACTTAAACCCAAGGAGGATCCATGCCCATAAACATTACCATGCCTGATCTAATACAAGCCTTAGTGTGCTTGCTTATCGGAGTTTATTTTATAATACGTCGCAAATCTGTGGCAAAATCTGGGGTTCGTTGGAACACGAAATTCTGGGGATTTTCTGCTGCTGAAAAACAATATAAGAACGCTTTCTTCCTTGTTGGCGTAGCTTTTATAGCTTTTGGAGTACTTATAATTTTAGGGATTATACACTTTAAGCAATGAAGCTCTGCCAGTTCTCGTATTTAATCGCTTGATCTTTGACAATCTGATGTTGCTGTACTGCGGGTGAGTGTATTGCGCTCGCAGACCGCACAAAAAAGCTTATTCTGGGTCTGGTTCGGGCGTGGCCTGTTTACGGATTCTGTCCAGCAGGTCTTCGAGTTCAGCCAGTTTGCGCTTCAGGTCTCTGGCAAAAAGAGCTCCACCCGAAAGCATCACATCATCCATCGCTCCCGTGTCTCGACCAATAGTTTCATAGGCTTCGAGAAGAAATGCACACAATTGGCGGACTTCCATAAGTTTGTCGCAAAAAATCGTGAGATGATGATCTGCGGATTCAATTTGTTTTTCCATGACCTCAACATGCCATCTATGGCGTAGTCGGTCAAGCGCATGTGTGCCATACATGGCGCATGAAAAAAAGCGGCAACAGGGGAATCGGTGAAGACAGTCAATACTGTGAATCTTTTGATCGGTTTTGTTCAAAGCTTCGACGAAAAATTAACAGACTTCGAACCGAGCGCGGCTTGACCCAGGAAGATATGCAGGAGTTTGAGCTTTCCCTGCGGCAGTTCCAGCGGATTGAGAAGGGTGAAACCAGAAATATTACGCTCTCCAATCTTTTCAAGCTCTCCAAGGCATTTAAGGTCAGTTTGTCCAAACTGCTTGATGTGTAATAGCCGAAGTCGCCGGTCAGCCTGACACATATAAACTGGCTGACTTCTCTGTTTTGCCGACGAGTACGAATCTCACCTATGATGCCAACGGCGCATTGCTCACGTTGCCGGACGGTACTAATGCACCTTTCTCCCTCACATGGAATTCCGAAGGAAGACTGCATTCCGTGTCTTCTGCGTATTCCGTGGTTACAAACTACTATGATGACTCGGGCCGTCGCATCGCCAAGGTCGAGGATGGCAACCTTACACTTTATCTTTGGGATGTATGGAACAATGCGGCCACAGCCAACGATTCGGCGCAATTGACCGCTTATTACAGT
>JAOZSE010000054.1 GCA_029939835.1 Pontiellaceae bacterium | reverse complement strand
CCCCAATCCAGACCTGCCCACGGCGGGCATCGCCGACAACGGCGATATTCTGTGGGGTGAACACTGCTGTCTGCCCGTTCTCCCGTGGGGCAGACGCCCTCGTCTGCCATTCTTCCGCAGGCGGGAGCGCCTGCGCCACCTGAAGAGCCAGCGCCGCGCCGCTGCTCACGGCGCGCACTTCGGTTTTATCCGGCAGCGCCAAGGCCTGTGCCGCGGCAAAGGCCATGCGCATGCCGGAGAATGAGCCCGGCCCGCGCCCAACCGCATAGAGGGATATATCATTATATGATATATGCACTTCCTTCAGGAGGGCTTCCAGGTTTTGAAAAAGCACGCCGTGGCGCACACGCTCGCCGACCCACGTTTTTTCCGCCAGCAGTTCGCCGTCTTTGAGAAGCGCCACACTGCCCTGCTGCGTGGAAAGCTCAATGCCTAGGGTGATCATATTTTTCCTCTATTCAAATTAAAGGCCAACGCCGTTTGAGTTCCACTTTCATCATTCATCTTTCATCCATCACCATTTCCCTCAAGCGGATTCTCCACGATAGAAATGATGCGCTGCTGGTCGCCGTCACCGGGATCGAGTCGGATGTGAACGGTTGAGGGCGGCAGCAGTTCGGCAGCGCGCTCTGCCCATTCGATCACCGTGAGGCCGCCGCTTTCGAAATATTCGTCAAGCCCGAGGTCGAGAGCCTCTTCGGGGCCGCCGAGGCGGTAGAGGTCTATGTGATGAAAAGGAATGTCGCCCTGATATTCACTGATCAGCGTATAGGTTGGACTGCAAACCGGCTCTTTGACACCCGCGGCCTGCGCCAGTCCCTGCGCAAAGCAGGTTTTGCCCGCACCGAGGTTGCCGTGCAAAGCAAGTACCGCCGGAAGTTCCCCTCCTTCGTCCCGATCTCTTGTAGAATCGGGACTACGGCGGGCAGGCAAAGTCTGGAAAAAATCGGCCGCAATTTTCCAGGTATCGGAAGGGCTGTTGGAAATCCATGTACTCATTGTTACAACGGCGCTTACAGCCTCGTTAAAACCGTTAAAGTCGTTAAAATCAAGGAAGGTTCTATTCGGGCTGCGCCTCCGCCTTAAAAGCAATGACAAATGCGCGGGGGGCACTGAGCACCTCCATGCCGTCTTCATAAATGCTTACCGCCTGCGCGCGGTGCGGGCCTTCGCCGACGGTTCGCTCATCAAATGAAAGTTCAACGCCATCGGCGTACGGCTTGCGATCCAGTTCGCGTCCGTTCCACAGGAGGTAAATTTCCTTCGGCTTTTCATCGCCGCCGGGCTCGGCTTTGGCAACTACCTGATGCGGTGCACCGTCGGATAGACCCGTGATTTCGATCGAGCGGCCCTGCTTATTGACAAGCACGGGAACATCCTTGAACCCGCCCGGGGTCACCGGCGCAAGCGCCTGTGCAATGAGACGGACTTCGTGATATCCGTCCCCCATTTCCTTGAACGGCAGATCGATCAGCGAAACGCCGTCGGCCGCTTTAATCTGCTTTCCGTCGAGCAGCGCACTATAGAGCACTTTGGCGCCGACCGGCATTTTGGCCTCGGCGACAAAAGCGGAATCGAGATCGCTCGTAATTTCCTTACTCAGCCCGACGGCGTTGATTTCCACCGGAAGGCGGATGATCTGCGAAAGCGGATCGCCGAGCAGCAGCACCTGCACCGGAGAGTAGAGCGACTGATAAAAACTCTCCATCGCACTGCAGCCGGAAGCGTAGTGCACAAAGAACCGGGCATGTGGAAACTTGGTCCAGACATTGTACGGCTCCGTCACCATGCCTGCGGTAACCGTCGCGCCCGCTTTGAGCCACTCCGTGCATTTGCTCTGTCTTTTCTGAAACTGCGCGGAAAAACTGGTTAAATGTTCAGCCATCGCGCCGGGCTGAAACGTGCCGAACGAAGTGGCATCTAATGTTTTCGCGCCGGTCATTATGCCGGTCAGGTTGGTTTGCGCCGGCGGCAGGTTGGTATAAATCACGGTGCTGCCGCCGAGCGGGATCAGTTCGGCCCTCACGCCCGCATACTGCCACTCGCGGGGACCGGAGCGTTTTTCGTCGTCAGTTTTCACAAACAGTACGCGGGGGCGTCCGCCGTTCTGCCAGGCGCGCGCACCATTTCCAAGGCAATGCAGCACCGTATCCATATCCGTACCGTTTTCGCCGGTATAACCGAGCATCATGCTCGGCAGCGGCATTTTATCGCCAAGGCCGCCCTGCCAGACGTCGAACGAGCGCGGCGACGCTTTTGGCCCGCCTTCCTTTGCGGGGCCGGCAAACAGCTGCGACCGGAACATTCCGTTTTCAATCATCTCCAGGGCGGGTACTTTTCCGCGCGTAAAGGTCATCCCCATGAGCGACATCTGCTGGCGGTCATTCGACGAGGTTAAAATCCGGATAGGGAAATCAACCGAATAGACCCACGCCAGCACCTGATTGGTCAGGCCGCGCTCTTCAATGATTTTCTGCGCCGGATCATAAATATACTGCGCGAACTCCTCCGGCGTGCACTCGGCGCGGCCCGCCACCATGGTTTCGGGCATTTCGAGATAAATCAAATTACCGCCGGGGACGCCGTGCAGCGCGGCAAAAACATGAGCCGCCTTTTTGGAGTTCTGTGAATTTTCGTTCACCAGCACAGCAATACGGTGCGGCATTTGCGCCGAAGCAGAGCAGGCCAGCAAAAGTATCGCCACGCTAATCAGGAATTTACGCATATTGCATCCCGTCCTTTTTAATAAAAAACCAAAGTCTGTACAGCCTACCGCTTGACGGGAATTAAACAAGAACGGATAATTCCAAAGGTGAAAACAAATGGCGTCATCCTGATCCTGCTGCTCTCCGCCCTGCTTTGCATGGCGGCCGACGAGGGTTTCAATCGCTATCAGCTTATTATTGATAAGCATCCCTTCGGCGAAGAGCCGCCCGAAGCCGAGACGGTTCAGATTTCGCTCACGCAGTCATTCGCAAAAAATCTGCGCCTTTCCATGATTTTTGAAGGCCCCGACGGTGACGTTCGCGTCGGCGTCGTTGATGCCGCCAGCAAAAAGAGCTACATCCTGCATATGGGCGAAGAAGAGGACGGCCTGGAACTCGTCGAGGCCGACCTGCGCGCCTCCGAAGCGCTGTTGCGCAAGGGCAACGAAGTGGCACTTTTTAAACTCGAGTCCGGTGAAATCGAACCGCTCTCCAAAAGTCAGCAGGCCAAGCGCAGATCTTCCTATGAAGAACGCAGCCGCCAACGCGCAGCCGCCCGGGCACAGCAGCAGCCTAAAGAACCGCAGCAGCCCAGGCTGACCGGTGAAGCGTTGCGTCAGCATCTGGAAGAGGTGCAGATGGATGCCATCCGAACCGGTCTGCCGCCGCTACCCCTGCCCCTCACGCCGGAAATGGATAAGCAGCTCGTCGCGGAAGGCGTGCTTCCGCCGCAGTAAGGGCGAGATGCATCTCGCCCTACTGCAGATTTTCCACCATCCGCAGCACGACATCGCCGACCGTCTGCATGCTTTCGATGGAAAGTTTATCCAGTGTGTCGTTCGTCGTGTGCCAGTAGTCGTTGAGGCCAGGCACGGAACCGTATTCGAAATCAATCACATCAATGGCCGGCATACCGAGCATCAGAAAAGGCACATGGTCATCGAGGATTTCATGCCCATAAAGTCCAAACTGCGGACGAACGCCCAGCTCGTGCGCCGCGGAAAAAAGCTCTTTCACCAGTACACGTGAACTGTTGCGAGGCACGCTAATGTTCAGGTTCCGGTCGCCGACCATATCGAGCAGAATGACCGCCTCCACCGCGGCGGCTCCGCCCGCTTCCGCAATCTGCTTTGCGAGTCGGCGACTTCCGTGCAGACCGTCGCGAGGGCCGTACTTTACGCGGCACTCCTCACCGTCAAAAAAGGCAATCAAAAACCCGGTTTCAAGCGACGTGTGTTCTGAAAGCACCCGCACGAGTTCGAGCAAAACACCGGAACTCGAGCCCGAATCGTTCGCGCCCTGAAAATCCTCTGCGATGCCGCTCTTGGTGTCGAAGTGAGAGCAAAGCACAATCAGCCGATCCGTTTTACCCGGCAAACGGCCCAGCACGTTGTTGAAAAACATTTTGCCCGTGGAGGTTTCTTCGGAAAAGGTGTCTATGACCGTTTTGAAACCGAGCGCTTTCAGCCGGCCTTCCAGATGAACCGCCGCACGCCGCGCGCCGCCGGTTCCCGCATCACGCGGACGGATCTGCACAAGGGCTTCGGTTTCGGCATAGGCTTTTTCGCCATCAAATGCTGGCGGCTTGCAGCCGGAAAAGATCAAACAAAAGGTCGTAAAAAGCGCGGCTGTAGTTTTCCAGCAATCCATTACTCCACCGCTCCAACCTTCCATTCCTACGCGCCGTCGGTTTTGGCCTTGGCGGCCTCTTCGATCTTTTTGACGAGTTCGTCGCAAAGCTTTTTGTCTTCGAGGAGCGATTTGCGCGCGCCTTCGCGGCCCTGCCCGAGCTGCTGCCCGTCGTACGAAAGCCAGGAGCCTTTCTTTTCAATCAGGCCGGCTTCAATCCCCGCATCGATGATCGAGCCGGTCCACGAGATGCCCTCGGCGTAGAGAATATCGAATTCGGCGATCCGGAACGGCGCCGCCACTTTGTTTTTGACCACTTTCACCTTGGTGCGGTTGCCGTAAACGTTTCCGGCGGTATCCTTGAGCTGGCCAATGCGACGAATGTCGAGTCGAACGGAGGAGTAGAATTTCAGCGCGCGTCCGCCGGGGGTTGTTTCGGGACTGCCGAACATCACGCCGATTTTTTCACGAATCTGATTGGTGAAAATGCAGCAGCACTGCGTACGGTTGATCGCCGAGGTGAGCTTGCGAAGCGCCTGGCTCATGAGCCGGGCCTGCAGGCCGACGTGAGACTGACCCATTTCGCCCTCCAGCTCGGCGCGCGGCGCGAGCGCGGCGACGGAGTCCACCACCACCACGTCCAGTGAACCGCTTTGTATCAGCGTTTCGCAAATATTCAGCGCCTCCTCGCCGGAATCGGGCTGCGAGACAAGCAGATTATCGATATCCACGCCGATCTTTTTGGCGTACGCCGGATCAAGCGCGTGCTCGGTGTCAATGAACGCCGCCGTACCGCCTGCCTTTTGGACATTGGCGATGATGTGGGAAACGAGCGTCGTTTTGCCGGAGGATTCGGGGCCGTAGATTTCGACCACGCGACCGCGCGGAACGCCGCCGATGCCGAGCGCGAGGTCAAGCGTCAATGCGCCTGTGGGAATATGGGAAATGGTCTTAGGGGTTTCCTGATCGCCCAGCCGGACAATCGCCCCGTCGCCGTATTGTTTTTTGATTTGCGACAAGACCACGTCGAGCGACGCGGCCCCTTCTTTCTTGGAATCACTTTTTGCAGCCATGGGTTGAAGCGTACACGCTGGAAAAAATTGTGCAAGTGCGGAAGCTTTTACTTCACCGCTTCGAGCCGCTTGCGTACTTTGGCCGTATAGGCAGCGATGTTGCATTTTCGTTTCAGGCCGTCGGCGTTCATATAGCGCACCTTTCCGAAAATTTTCCGTTCTTTCCAGGCCTGATCGTGTTTCCCGAAGACCCACGCCACTCCCGCACAGGAATTTGGATCCCGACCATCCAGAAAATATTTATTGTTGAGAGTCAGCAGGTTGCAAAAGACCTCCTCCGGGGTGCGGCTCCACTCCAGCACCTTTTTACCCCAGTACATCCGCATATGGCCGTGCATGAAGCCCGTCACACGCATTTCGTCCATCGCCGCGTTCCAATATGAGTCGTGTGTTTTTGACTGCTCCAGCTCCTCCAGTGTATAGAGCACTTCCCGCCGGTCTTTTGTATGCTTTTTGAGCGTCTGTTTTGCCCACGCCGGCAGACCGCTGTACTGATCATAATCCGGCGTGAACCAGACGAAGTTTGTCGCCAGTTCGCGCCGAACCAGCAACTGCTCCAAAAAGCGATCCTTCGGTTCCGAAAGTACACCGGATCGTTGCACTTCCAAGGCAATGAAAAGCGGCGAGATTTGCCCGAAATGCAGATACGGGCTCAGGCCCGACGTGCCGTCCTCCTGCGGCTGCCCGCTGTTTTTGTCGTAAAACGGCAAATTTCCCATGATAAACCGCCGCAGCCGCTTCCGCGCCTCCGCAGTTCCGCCGGTAAATCCGCAAACCGGCCTGACCGAGCGGTCGAGTTTGAATTCTTTAAGCAGGTTCTGTAATACGGCGCGGGACGAATTTCTGATGTCTGGAAACTCCATGAATTTTTTCCCGACGGTGCCGAGGCGTCGCCGGTCAGGCCAAGGCCTGCCCGGCGTTATCCTGCGCACTGGTCGCAGAAATTCAGCCCAATAGCGGTGAAGTTTCGGGCGCAGGGTATGCGCCATGTACTCGGCATGATCGGATGCGGTTTCGACCGGCACAACTACATCGCTCTCGACCTCAACCACTTTACACGTTGCTTTGCCGGCCACCCGTGCACGCCACTCACGCTGATGCCGCAGATAGCCGCGATCGCAAACGATCAGCGCCGCATCCCGCCCCGTTTCGAGCGCAACGTCTGCCGGATGGCCGTGTTTGAGCACCGCCTTGATGCCGCGTTTTTCCAGCGCCTGAAACGTTTTTTGCAGGCCTTCGAGCATAAACGCGTGGTGGCGCAGATTGGCTCCGGAATAGTTGTCCGTCAGTCCGAAGACCACCCCGACGGGCAGCTTCAGTCCGTTGGCCTGCTCCACGGCATATTCCAGCGCATGGTTCCATTCGGCGCGCTGGCTCTGCTCCATCCAGTAGAGGACAAACCCGCCCTTTCGGATAGGCTTGTCATTGAGCCCGTGAATGCGTGCGGCATGTATCATTGGCTTATGTGTTAGCGGCTGAGCATCAGCTCGGCAATCACCGCGTCTTTCATCGGCCCGGCGACGACTTTGGCTCCTCCCCGGTACTGGTAGTGCGCCAGCCACTCATCGGCCAGCGCTTTGTTGAGGAGCGTCAGAAGCTCCTCGATGTCCATTCCGACAATGGAGATTCCGCGACTTCCCATGATGCACCTCCCCTTGGCTTGCGCCTCGACTTTACGCCCTGCCCCGGGAAATGCAAGGTGCTGATCAGGAAAGAGGTTCCAATTCCGCCCAGCGGGTGAAGGTGGTTTCGAGTTCATGTGGGACGGCTTCGGCGCGTTCGGTGGCGGTTTTGATCTCTTCAGGCGGGCGGCGATAGAACTCGGGGTCGTTGAGAGTCGCGTGCAATTCTTCAAGCTCCGCTTCGAGAACCTCAATCCGTTTCGGCAGTTTTTTCAGTTCGTCGCGCTCTTTGTTGCTCAGCTTTCGCGTTCGAGCTTTCTCCGACTCTGATTTTTGATCTCTGACTTCTGATCTCTGCTTCAAACCTCCGGTTTGAGAAACCCAATCGTCGTATCCACCGGCATATTCGCCGATGCTCCCCTCGGCTTCGAAGGATAGGATGCTCGTCACCGCATTGTTCAGGAATGCACGGTCGTGGCTGACCAGCAGAATGGTGCCGTCAAAGTCGAGCAACTGCTCTTCGAGCACCTCCATCGTGTCGGCGTCGAGATCGTTGGTCGGCTCATCAAGCACCAGCACGTTGGCGGACTGCGCAAAAAGTTTAGCGAGCAGCAGGCGGTTACGCTCGCCGCCGGAAAGCGAGCCGACCGGCTGTTCGGCATCCTCGCGCGAGAAGAGAAAATTACGCAGATAGCCGAGCACGTGCAGTTTGTGGCCGTTCATCATGATAAACTGATTGTCACCGCAGAGGTTCCATTTCACGCTTTGGCCCTCGTCGAGCTGCCGGCGATGCTGATCGAAGTAGGCGACCTCAAGATTGGTACCGTGCTTGACCGTACCGGACTGAGGGTGGAGATCGCCGAGCAGCAGACGAAGCAGCGTGGACTTGCCGCAGCCGTTGGGGCCGATAATGCCGATGCGGTCGCCGCGCATAATACGCAGATCAAGATTGGCGATCACGGGTTCACCGCCCCAGCTGTAGGAAGCATTGTGGGCGGTAATGACTTTGCGCCCGGTCATTTCTGCTTCCTGAATCGAAAAGCGCGCGCCGCGCGCCTGCTTCCGCCGACGACTGCGCTCCGTCCGCATTTCCAGCAGTGAACGGACGCGGCCGATGTTACGCGTGCGGCGGGCGGGAATCCCCTGGCGTATCCACAGCTCCTCTTCGGTCAGCTTTTTATCGAACTGTTTCCACTGTCCCCGTTCGACAGAAAGGCGCTCGGCGCGCTTTTCGAGAAAAGTGTCGTAGTCGTAATCCCAGCTGTAAAGGCGGCCTCGATCAAGTTCGACCATGCGTGTGGAAAGATTGCGAACAAACGCGCGATCATGGGTGACGAACAGCAGCGAGCCTTCGCGGCGGCACAGATAAGTTTCGAGCCATTCGATGACTTCAATATCAAGGTGATTGGTCGGCTCGTCGAGAATCAGGATACCAGGCTCGTTAACGATGGCGCGCGCGAGCAGCACACGGCGGCGCATACCGCCGGAAAGCGTTGAAAAATCGGACTGCGGGTCGAGTTTCAAAAGCGAAATGGCACGCTCAACCGGATGGCTCAATTCATGTTCGTGATCCCACTGCTCGGAAACAATGTCGAAAACGGTTCCGGTGCGATCCATCGGCACTTCCTGCTCCAGTTGCGCCACCTTGAGACCGCGCTGGCGGATGATTTCGCCCTCATCCGGGACGAGGTCGCCGTTAATAATTTTGAGCAGGGTCGATTTGCCCGCGCCGTTGCGGCCGACCAGGCAAATGCGTTCGCCCGGCTCGACAAGCAGATTCACGCCGTCGAGCACCGGCGGCCCGCCAAATGCCATATGAATATTCTGTAAACTGAGTAGCGCCATAAAGCATGGGAATGTAGCGGTTCGCGGCTTAGAAACAAGTGAAACTCTCGTTTCGATACACAGCGGCGAATGCACTGGCAACGTTAGTTGTTGAATAAAAAACATCCACTTTCTTAGAAAATATGCTATATTATTGCGCTTATGCCTGAAAAAGAAACGACCTCCAACTGCCCCCTGTGCATGTCTGCTGAAACACACGGATTCTGCCGCGACCGCATGCGCAATTACCTGCACTGCCTTCAGTGTGACTTCGTTTTTGTGCCTAAAAACTACCATCTGTCGCAGAAAGAGGAGAAGGCGCGCTACGATCTGCATCAAAACGATCCGGACGACTCCGGTTACCGGAACTTTCTGAGCCGCCTGTTCCGGCCTTTGAAAAAAAAGATCGCCCCCGGCACACACGGGCTCGACTTCGGCTGCGGCCCCGGCCCGACCCTTTCGGTGATGTTTGAGGAGGCCGATTACGAATGCGCAATCTATGACCTGTATTACGCGCCCGATCAAAGCGTCTTCAGAAAGCAGTATGACTTCCTCACCTGCTCCGAAACGATGGAACACCTCGACCGCCCGCACGAGGAGTTTGAGCGATTCCTGCAACTGGTGAGGCCCGGTGGCTGGATCGGCATTATGACGCAACTTCGCGACAACCGCAGGCCCTTTGCGCACTGGCACTACAAAGACGATGATACGCACGTTGGGTTCTATTCCCGCGCAACATTCGAATTCCTCGCCGACGCCTACCACCTCGGTCTCGAATTCCACCCCGGCTCGGTTATGCTGCTACAAACCCGTGGCTGACGAGCGAAGGCGGATACGGGAGGGCGGCAGGCCGATGACTCGCTTGAACACCTTCGAGAAATAAAACTCGTCGTAGAAACTCAGCTTTTCTGCCGTCTCCTTCACACTCAGGCCGTCGTACGTCAGATACGTGTAGGCGCGAAAAATTTTGGCGCGATGGATCTGCTTCGTCGGTGTTGAGTTCAATTCCTTTTTGAAAAGTGCGTTCACGTGTTCGGGCGAGATGGCGAATTCGCGTGCGAGGTCGGCGCGCGTAAGCGGCTCGTGAACGTGATGCTGAATATAGCGCAGTATGTGCCGCATGCGCGGCGAAAGGCAGGCTGTG
Organism: Pontiellaceae bacterium; assembly: GCA_029939835.1. GTDB lineage: Bacteria > Verrucomicrobiota > Kiritimatiellia > Kiritimatiellales > Tichowtungiaceae > Tichowtungia. The sequence continues at coordinate 896 of JAOZSE010000054.1, read as the reverse complement.
CCGCCTTCACGAAATTCCTCGAGATGAAGCAGAATTTCCCATGCCACAGCCTGCAGCAACGCGTCCCGGTTCGGACTGAAGCCGGTATAAATATTTTCACAGCGCTTGAACAGCTCATGCACGACTGGGTCATTTCCGGTACGCGTCACCAACGGCGGGGGCGCTGCCATCTGATATTCATCGTGCAGAAAACTGCCCTGCATCATCTCCAGATGGATGCAGCTGATCACCGCCTCGCGTTTTTCGGGCGTTCGCTCATTCCTGAGCGTGTGCTCGCGACCGGGCAAAATACACAGCACATCGCCCACCTCGCAGACCACCGTCCCCACCTCTATATCGGAATAGGAAAATCCGCCCGCCACGATCAGGATCAGTTCAAAATCCTGAATGATACGCGGGCCCCAGGATTGCCCAGCCCGAACCGGAATATAGTTCGCGTAATGAACTTCCGGTTGATATTCAGCAGTTTTGAGATTTTTCATGACTGAGCTTATTTATATACATGTATAACAGACGAATATCCATGGATAAAAAGTAGATATTAGATATATGATATTTCTTTTATACATAAATGGAGATTCCACATGACTGTCCGTGAAGCCACTTTGGCCGTTTTGAACTACGAAGACTATGATGCCCTGCCGATCGTCCACTTCGGCTACTGGAAAGAGACCATTGATAAATGGGTAGCGGAGGGCCACATCGAGCTGGCCGAAAACCAAAAATGGAATCAATGGGAAAACATTGCACGCAAGCAGGGTTTTGATTTCGAGTGGATTTCCGGCTTCTATCCCAACACCGACCTTTTTCCCTGCTTTGATTGGAAGCTGATCAGCGAAGAAGCCGATGGCACCAAAACACTGCAAAACCATGAAGGGGTGACCGTGATCCAAAAA
>JAOZSE010000176.1 GCA_029939835.1 Pontiellaceae bacterium | reverse complement strand
CGGACGAGAGTGAAGATCAGCTCGGTGGATGATCTTACGATCAAAAATGAGGATCATGAGAAAGTTGAAGTGGTGAAGATTTACACCTATCAGGAACAGGGAGATCCAAATAAAAACTATACCTACCGGATCCGTATAGCGGTAGAGTTGACGGATAAAGAGAAAAACACCTATTTCGCTCGGGCAGAACGAGCGCAGGGAGACGTTCGCGAGAGGGGTTCCCGGATAACGGATTATCTTGGAAAAGACGAGTGGGAGATGCATATTCCACACAGGAATTTAGAGCGACCTAAGGTAACGGCGTATGTAATTCAATACGGCATTTTAAATGAAGGAGAATTCATTGTTCTTGCCGAAGAACTTGATGATGTGGATACGCTGGAAGAATTGACGGAGCGTACGACTACTCGTTTGGAAGAGGTGAAAAAGATCAAGCATTATTTCTGGTATACCGACGAAGATGATGAAGATGTGCGGTCTCAGGTGAACTGATTTTTCTTGGATGATTTATTGATGATGGTTAAGAAAATTCTACAGAAACCGGCGACCGGCAGCGTACTGACGGTCGCCTCGGGCATCTCCTTTTTCTTCACCTGTATGCTGCTGCCGCTTGTCGGGCGGGCAGGGGGGAGCGTTCCCTATGCGGATCGGAACCGGCTGGCCTTTCTGGGTGTGCTGGGACTTACCTTTCTGCTCGGCGCGCTGGCGACCGCCTCGAAGATGATGCGCCGTTCGGACGATCAGAGCCCGCTCCCGTACTGGTCGCTGGGTCTGTGTGCCGTCTGCGCGGTTCTCTTTGTCCTGCTGATGACCGGCCTGCTGGCGATCTGAAGGAATACTCAATTCTCAATATTCAATATACAATGCTCAAGGGGTTGTATTATTTCTTATTTGAAAATTGAGGATTGAACATTGTGTATTGAAAATTTGCTTCACTCAATCGAGTGAAGCCTGCTTGTAGAGCTGCCAGGCGGCGAGGGTTTTGGCATCCTGCACTTTGCCATCGCGGATCATGGCATCCATTTCTTCCTCGGTGAGCAGAACGGTTTCAATGTATTCGTCGTGATCGAAATCGGTTTCACCCGGCTCATGCACGTCCGCAAAAAAGATATCGATGCGTTCGTCGCAGTAGCCGACCGAAGGATAAATCGAGGAAAGAAAACGGAGAGAATCGGGCTCGTAACCGGTTTCCTCTTTCAGTTCACGTACTGCCGCAGTCTCCACCGCTTCGCCGGGATCAACGTTTCCAGCCATCACCTCAAAGCAGACGCGCTCCAGCGCTTTGCGGAACTGACGGATAAAAACAAACCGTCCGTCGCGCCGCCGCGCGATCACCGCCACGGCCACGCCGTGCCGGACGATTTCGCGCGTGCTTTTCCGTCCGTCCGGCAGTTCCACCTCCAGCACGTCCACGCTCAGAATGCGTCCCTCAAAAACGGTTTTTGTTCCGACGGTCTTCTCATACATATTTTGTGCCTCCGCGGCGGCAGCGCCACCAGATGCAGAATAGACGAAAGATCGGTAGTGTGTCATTTGTCAAATGCGGACGATGTTCTAGAATGCAGCCATGACTCACTCTCGGCAGACATGGGAAGATTTGGAAGGGTGCGACCTCGCGCCGGCTGCCGCGCACAGCGCCGGCAGCCTGGGTCGCAAATATCCCGAGACCGATCATCCCGTTCGTCCCTGCTTTCAGCGCGACCGCGATCGCGTGCTTCACAGCCGCTGCTTCCGCCGCCTCGAATATAAAACACAGGTTTTCGTCAACGGCACCGCCGACCACTACCGCACACGCCTTACCCACACCATTGAAATGGCCGCCGTTGGCCGGACGCTCGCACGAGCCTTTCGCGTCAACGAAGACCTTACCGAAACCATCTGCCTTGCGCACGACGTTGGCCACAGCCCCTTTGGTCATCGCGGCGAAGCCGTGCTCAATGAGCTGATGGAAGAAGACGGCGGATTCAACCACAACTGCCAGAGCCTGCGCGCGGTTGAAAAACTCGAATATCAGTATCCCGGTTTTCGCGGGCTCAACCTCACCTGGGAGGTGCGCGCGGGCCTGCGCAAGCATGAAGCCGCTGATCCCGGCGCCGAACTCGACGGGCGTGCCATCGGCCCGTTCCAGTATCTGGAGGCGCAGATTGCCGATGTTGCCGATGACATAGCCTACCACGCGCACGACACGGACGACGGTCTCGAAGCGGGACTCATCACCCTTGATCAGCTCGAAGAACTTGCCTTCTGGAAGCTCGCCGCCGATCGTACGCGCGAACAGTATGCCGGACTCGAAGATGAAGAATTCGTGCGCATCACCATCCGCAACCTGCTCGACCTGCAGGCGCAGGATGTTTTGCGCGAAGGCCGTCGCCGCCTCGAAGAATATAACCCGCAGACCTTCGCCGAGGTAATGAATGCGCCCGTTCGCCTCATCGCGTTCAGCGACGAAATAGCCGCTGTGCTCAAAGAATTTTCCGGCTTCCTTTATCGGCAGCTCTATGAACACCCCGGTGTCTTCGATGCCAACACCGAAGCGGTCACCCTCATGCGCGGCCTGTTTTTCCATTACCTTGAGCATCCCGAAACCATGGGACGCAAAGCGCGTGCGCGGCTCGACGAAGAAGGCCTCCGGCGCACCGTCTGCGACTACGTCGCGGGCTGCACCGACCGCTATGCGCTCGAAGAGTGCAAGAAATACGGCATTGGGAGTCAGGGATCAGGAGGCAGGGGGCGGGTCAACACATTGTAGGACGTCCTTCCTGTATTCAGGAGGGCGTGGTTGTGTATTGTGCGGGGACACGCGCTCCTGAATACAGGAAGCGCATCCTACAAGTTGGATGCTAAAGGCGGGTTGGGTTTTGAAAAAGTTGATGAACAG
>JAOZSE010000053.1 GCA_029939835.1 Pontiellaceae bacterium | reverse complement strand
GCCGCCATGAACTGGCGTAAAACCCGCCTCACGCCCGCTGTCGCCAAATTATTGAAGGGCTGGCTCGCTTTTCAGCGGAGGTAAAGAAAGGTTTTACCACAGAGGTCACAGAGGCACAGAGGAGATGATCAGGTAAGGTAAGAATCTTTTCTCTGAGTCTCTGTGGTGAAAATCTCTCAGCTCAACTGAAAATGATTTTGCCCTTACTGATTTTGCCATTCATTGTCCCTGTATGCCGAACAGCGACCATTTGATTGTGTTTACCCGCTTTCCAATCCCTGGAGAGACAAAGACGCGACTGATTCCCGCACTGGGCGCAGAGGGTGCCGCTGACCTTCAGTGTCGGATGACCGAACACACGGTTGCTCAGGCCCGAAAGGTCGGCGCACGAATCGAAATTCGCTGGACGGGCGGCGACAAAAAACAGATGCGCGGCTGGCTTGGCGATGATCTCCAATATGCGGAGCAGGGCGATGGCGACCTCGGCGAACGAATGGCGCGCGCGTTTCAGGATCATTTTAACGCCGACGCGGAGCGGGTTGTCATCGTCGGCTGCGATTGTCCGGCCAATGGCTGGAAAAATATCAGTGATGCTTTTCGCTGCCTGAAAAAAGTAGGACAGGCTTCCAGCCTGTCAAGACAGCCAGGATGGCTGTCCTACGTTGGGGGACGGTCCGAATGCGTGCTCGGCCCGGCAGCCGACGGCGGATATTACCTGATCGGGCTTCGAAATGGTAGGGACGCCTCTCCGAGGCGTCCACGGACCGCTCGGAGAGCGGTCCCTACCCAAAGGGAAGCTTTTCCGGTTGAGATATTCCAAAATATAGACTGGGGTACGGAGCGGGTACTGAGACAAACGCTGGCGGCGGCGCCTTGCAAGCCGGTGCTTCTGCCGAAACTCGGCGATGTTGACCTGCCCGAAAATATTCCGGCAAAAATCTCGGTGGTCATTCCCGCGTTCAACGAAGCGGATCACATTGCAGGTGTTCTTGAAAAAGTAACGTCCGGTTTCGACGTCGAGTGCATTGTAGCCGACGGCATCAGTAAAGACGAAACGGTTTTACTCGCGGATCAGGCGGGTGCGCGGATAGTGCAGACCGCGCCGGGCCGCGCGGCGCAGATGAACGCGGGGGCAAAAACGGCGAGCGGAGAAATCCTGCTCTTCCTGCACGCGGATACCGAACTGCCGGACAACTGGGATTTTATTGTCCGCAATGCGTTCAAAAACCCACGGGTTTTGCTGGGCGCGTTTCGCTTTCGCGTAAAAGAGCGGCTGCGCGGGATCGGGCTGGTCGAGTGGGGCACAAACATCCGTTCACGGGTTTTTCGTCGTCCGTACGGTGATCAGGGGCTGTTTCTCTGTCGCGGAACCTTCGAAAAACTCGGCGGCTTTCCGGAGCAGCCGATTCTGGAGGATGTACAGCTGGTTCGCCGCGCGCGGCGGCTTGGGAAAATTGTTACGGTGCGCGAAGCGGTACTCACCTCCGGCCGCCGCTGGCAGAAACACGGCGTTTTCCGGACGACGCTCATCAACCAGCTGATTCTGTTTGGCAATGCTTTCGGTGTCCCGCCGGAGAAACTCCGCCGCCTCTACGGCTGAATACATGGCAAAATCATGTACAGCAAAATTATTTTTCAAAGAATGGCAAATAGTATATAAAATTGGCAAGGAGCGACCTCTATGCCAATTGATTGCACGTTTTTAGTCAAGCCGCTGGATCAGAATTCATTTCATATCATTGATAAAGTTGTGATGGGGCATGCGTTTGATATTCACAATGAATTTGGTCGATTCTGTGATGAGCGAATCTATCAGGATGAGTTGGCCTATCGTTGCACAACATCTGGTATTGAGATTCTCCGTGAGCCGATGGTCTGTGTAATGCATCAGGATTTTTCTAAGCAGTACCTCCTGGATATTTTGGCTGATGCGGGAACGATTTATGAATTAAAAGCTGTAAAGGGTCTTAACGGTAATCATGAAGCACAGCTGATCAATTACCTTCTTCTCACAGGCCTGAATCATGGAAAGCTTATAAACATGAGGTCAGGATCCGTCGAATATCGTTATGTTTCGACCCGGCTGACGAATGAAAAACGATGCAGTTACTCTTTTGGCCCGGATGGTTGGGCCTCTTCTGACCCTTGTGCCAGCCGTTTGTATGATCTATTAAAAACCCTTCTCGACGACTGGGGCGTTTTCCTTGAAATACAACTTTACCGTGAAGCCCTCATCCATTTTCTGGGTGGTGAAGATCGGGTTCTCAAACCCGTGGATATACAAGTGGGAGACAGAATCGTTGGAACGCAAAAAATAGGCTTATTGCAGAAAAATACGGCATTTCACCTATCGGCTATTCAGGCGGATCACGCATCCTACCAAAAACACATGACGCGGCTCCTTGAGCATTCGAGTCTCAGCCGAATTTACTGGATAAATTTTCAAGGTTCTGAGATCCAGCTCAAGACGCTGGCAAAGAAATAATTTTGCTGTACATCATTTTGCCAGTCCCTCCGGTCATTGCCGCGCAAAAACGCGGCCTCTCAGTGCCATCAATCTTTTCATCGCCTTCGGTCTGAAAAAACCGCTCCTCAGGGCTTTGATTCAGGTGCTCGGTTGTATATATCTTTCTTTGCTTTCTTAGGGGAAAAACATGAGTACAAAAAATATAGCCATCTATGACACAACGCTGCGCGACGGTGCACAGGCGGAGGGGGTTTCCTTTTCCGTCGTCGCCAAGGTGCAGATTGCCAAGCGCCTCGATGAGTTCGGCATCGCCTACATCGAAGGCGGCTTTGCCGCGTCCAATCCGAAGGACATGGAGTTTTTCCGCCTGATTAAGAAGGAAAACCTGAAGACCGCCAAGATCGCCGCGTTCGGATCGACCCGCCGTGCGAATACTCCGCCGGAAGAGGACAAGGGCCTCGCCGCGCTGCTGGAGGCCGACACCCCCGTCTGCACCATCTTCGGAAAGGGCTGGCTGCTGCATGTGACCGAAGTGCTCCAGACGACGCCGGAAGAAAATCTGAATATGATCACCGACAGCGTCCGCTTCCTGAAAGAGCACGGCAAAGAGGTGATCTACGACGCCGAGCATTTTTTCGACGGTTACAAAGACGATCCCGAGTACGCCATGTCCACGCTGAAAGCCGCGGCTGACGCGGGCGCGGACTGCCTGGTGCTGTGCGAAACCAATGGCGGCGTGCTGCCGAACGAAATCACAGAGATCACCGCCACGGTGGTGAAAGCGTTTGATACGCCTGTGGGTATTCATTCGCACAATGACGGTGAACTCGGCGTCGCCAATGCGCTGGCCGCTGTAGAAGTCGGCGCACTGCATGTACAGGGCACGATCAATGGAATCGGCGAGCGGGTCGGCAACTGCAATCTGAGTTCCGTGATTCCCAATCTGATGTTGAAAATGGACAAGGTCTGTCTGTCGAATCCCGACAATCTGAAACAGCTCCGTGCACTTTCCCAGTTTGTTTATGAGCAGGCCAATATGCGTCCCTTCACCAAACAGGCGTTTGTCGGCGACAGTGCCTTTGCCCACAAGGCGGGCATGCACGTGGACGGTGTACGCAAGGTGCCGCACAGCTTTGAGCATATCAATCCGGAAGCAGTCGGCAGCCAGCGCCGCATTCTGATCTCCGAGCTGTCGGGCGCGAGCAACGTGTTCCTGAAAGCCATCGAAATGGGACTGGAACTGGATCGTAAGTCGCCCGAGGTGCGCGAGGTGCTCAAAGAACTCGAGCAGATGGAGAAGGGCGGTTACGAATATGAATCGGCCGACGCCTCGTTCCAGATCCTGATCAAAAAGGTGCTCAAAAAACATCGCTCCTTCTTCGAACTCGAAGGGTTTAGCGTTACGGTGAACCGGCAGGGTACAGTTCCCGGCTGCCGGTCGGAAGCCAACGTGAAGCTCTGCGTCGGCCAGGAAAGTGTTTCAGCGAACGGCACCGGCGACGGGCCTGTGGACGCACTCAACCACGCGCTGCGCGAGGCACTGGTCAAATTTTATCCCACGATTGCCAATGTGGTGCTGGTCGATTATTCCGTGCGTATCCTTGATCCCGAGGAGGCGACGGCGGCCAAAACCCGCGTACTGATCGAGTCGAGCGACGGCGAAAAGACATGGGGCACGGTCGGCGTTTCGGAGAACATCATCGAAGCTTCGTGGGAGGCGCTGGTCGACAGCGTGGAATACAAGCTGTTCCTCGAAGAGGAGAAGGCGAAGAAGTAAGGGAGCGCCCTTCGGGCGCGGAATGGTGGATGGGTGGAGTAGTGGAGTGTTGGAAATAAAGAGCGCTCTTTTTCCGGTTCATCTTTAAAATTAAAACTCTCATTTTTTACTCATTGACAGTGCCTGCGCATTCAGCCTATAGTGCCTGCATGAAAAAGAAACAGCCCGTTCAGTATACCATCCGGCAGGTGCCGGATGAAGTGGATGCCCGGCTGCGCGAGCAGGCCGTCCGGGAAGGGTGCAGCCTGAACTACGTTGTGCTGGACGCGTTGTCTGCTGCGACCGGGGCGAAGGATCAGCCCGCGGTTTTCCATGATTTGGATGCTCTCGCCGGCTCCTGGGTGGAGGATGAAGCTTTCGATCAGGCTATGGATGCCTTCGAGCAGGTCGATCAGGAGCTCTGGATATGAATATGCTTCTCGACACCAACTGCTACTGCGATTTCTGCGCCGGTGATGAAAACGCATTGAAGGTGATTCAGACTGCCCGAAAAATCTACCTGCCGTTTGCGGTGCTGGCGGAACTGCGCGCCGGATTCCTTTGCGGAACAAAGGCTCGTAAAAACGAACGCACATTGACGGTCTTCCTGAATTCAAGCCGCGTACAGGTACTTTATCCCGACGAAAACACCACACACCATTTTGCAGCCGTTTTTGCACAGCTTCGTTTGCTGGGGAAACCTATTCCAACCAACGATATCTGGATTGCGGCGCTGGCGATTCAGCATGACCTGATTCTCTATTCGCGTGACAATCATTTTGACCTGCTTCCGCAAATTGCCCGCGTGCCATAGCTCTCCAATAGGGTTGCTTTACAGGGCCTCCTTCGCGTAAATTCGCGACTGTTTTTGAAGAAAAGGGACTGTAACCGGGGATAGACAGCATGTCGGAACTTCCTAAAAATTATGAGCCGACCGCCGTGGAGGCCAAGTGGTACGCCCACTGGCTGGAGGATAAAGCCTTTGCTGCGAAGCCGGATGCGGATAAGGATCCGTGGACAATTGTTATTCCGCCGCCGAACGTGACCGGCATCCTGCACATGGGCCACGCGCTCAATAACACGATTCAGGACGTGCTGATCCGCTGGTGGCGGATGCAGGGCAAAAATGCGCTGTGGGTTCCGGGAACGGATCATGCCGGAATCGCCACGCAGAACGTGGTTGAGCGCAAGCTTCACAAGGAGGGCAAGAGCCGCCACGACCTTCAGCGAGACGAGTTTCTTAAGGAAGTCTGGACCTGGAAAGAGGAGTACGGCAGTACCATCGTCAACCAGCTCAAAAAACTCGGTGCTTCGTGCGACTGGGATCGCGAGCGCTTTACGATGGACGAAGGCCTGAGCAAAGCCGTTCTGGAGGTTTTCTGCCGCCTTTATGAAAAAGGACTGATTTACCGCGGCAACTATATCATCAACTGGTGCCCGCGCTGCGCCACCGCGCTCTCGGACGAAGAGAGCGAGCATATGGAGACCGAGGGCGCGCTCTATTACATCCGCTACGCGGTCAAAGGCGAGAAGCGGAAAATCACGGTGGCGACCACGCGGCCCGAAACGATGCTCGGCGATGTGGCGGTGGCGATCAGCCCGCGTGATAAACGCTACCGCGACCTGATCGGCAAGACGCTGGAACTTCCCATCCTTGGAAGAGAGCTGGTCGTTGTGGAAGACGAATTTGTCGATCCGTCCTTCGGGACCGGTTGCGTCAAGGTGACGCCTGCGCACGATCCGAACGATTTTGAAATTGGTCTGCGCCACAAGCTGACGCCGATCAATGTGATGAATGAAGACGGTACGATGAACACCGCAGCAGGGCCGTATGAGGGTATGGATCGCTTTGAATGCCGCAAGCAGCTGGTCGAAGACTTGAGGGATGGCGGGATGATCGAAAAAATCGACAAGCATGTCCATGCGGTCGGCCACTGCTACCGCTGCAATACGATGGTTGAGCCGCGCCTTTCGCCGCAGTGGTTCGTTAAGATGAAGCCGCTGGCCAAACCGGCCATTGAAGCGGTGCGCGACGGTCGCATTAAGTTTGTTCCGGAGCGCTGGACAAAGGTTTATCTCGAATGGATGGAAAACATCCGCGACTGGTGCATTTCGCGCCAGATCTGGTGGGGCCACCGCATTCCGGTTTTCTACTGCGATGCCTGCGAACACGAATGGGCCGCCCGGGACGTGCCGACGGCCTGTCCGGAATGCTCTGCCGCCGACATCCGGCAGGACGAAGACGTGCTCGACACCTGGTTTTCCTCGTGGCTTTGGCCCTTCAGCGTTTTCGGCTGGCCCGAGCAGACCGCCGACCTGAAGCATTTTTATCCGACCAAATCGCTGGTGACCGCCTCGGAGATTATTTTCTTCTGGGTGGCGCGCATGGTTATGGCGGGACTGGAGTTTATGGACGATATTCCGTTCGATACGGTTTATATCCACGGCACCGTCCGCGACGATCAGGGCCGCAAGATGAGCAAGAGCCTCGGCAACTCCATTGATCCGCTCGACATCATTGAAAAGTACAGTTCCGACGCACTGCGCTTCAGCCTGATGATGCTGACCGCGACGGGGCAGGATGTGTACATTAGCGATGAAAAATTCGAGCTGGGGCGCAACTTCTGCACCAAAATCTGGAACGCCGCGCGCTTTATGCAGATGAACGCCACCGCCGATGCGTCGCTCGATCCCGAAAAAATCGATCTCAGCAAAATGACGCTTACCCCCGACGACCAGCACATTCTCGCCAAGCTGAGTGAAGCCGTGCGCAACACGGAAGATAATCTGGAGCGTCACCGCTTCAACGATGCGGCGCTGGCGATGTACGACTTCATGTGGCACCACTACTGCGACTGGTATGTCGAATATTCCAAAGGTGTTTTCCGCGGCGAAGACGCGCAGCGCAAACAGGAAGTCGAGCAGGTGATGCACTATGTATTTTCCAGCGCCATCCGCCTGCTGCATCCCTTTATTCCATTCCTTACCGAAGAGCTGTGGCACGGCATGGGTTACAACACGGCCAGCGAGTCCATCCAGACCGCACCGTGGCCGAAGGCGCTCTCGGAAGAGGATCTCGCCGAATGGGGCGTTGAAGAACGCTTCGTTGAATACGTGGACGCCAAGCACGACCTCATTCGCGTCGGGCGTACCCTGCGCAATGATTACAATCTGGCGCCGAAACAGCAGGCGAAGTTTGTCATCCGCCCCGCACAGGAGCGCATCGGTGAACTCCTCCGCGCAGATACGGCCTCTGCCGCTGTGCTGCTCGGCGCGGGAACCATTGAGATCGACCGCGACTTCACGCCCGAAGGCGCTATGCCCAGCGGGATCAGTCAGCTTGGTACGGTTTATATGTCCATCGAAGGACTCGTTGATGTGGACGCCGAAGTCGCTCGTTTGAAAAAGCAGCTTGAAACCGTCGAAACCGGCATCGCCGGGATCCAGAAAAAGCTCTCCAACGAAAACTTCGTTAACAAGGCGCCCGCTGACGTTGTGGCCGGTGAGGAAAAGCGCAAAGCCGGGCTGCTCGAAAAACGCGAGAAGCTTCAAAAACTGATCGAAACGCTCTCCGCCTAATTTCCCGGGTACGGGAAATTAGAAACGGGTTGTTCCCGCCCCTGTAAAGTAGGATAGGCTTCCAGCCTGTTCATGCGCCGGAAAAGTATCCGCAGATAATACAGATTCACGTTATTACCCCGAGACTTCGGGGCAGATGGGGGATGGAAGAGTTCGCCGCGAGAGATCGCATAGAACGCGAAAGAAAGAGGTAGGGCGAGTCTCTCCGAGCGAGCCGGCATAATATGGGCGGTTCCAATGGTTGGAAACATTTCTTCCAATGACTGGAAAACGGTTTATCCTGAGGCCATGAAAAAGTCCGTTTATGCCGCAACCAAGCCGATCATTCGTTCTGTTTGTTCAGAACAGGGGTATGTGTGCCCCGAAATATGTACACCGGAAGAATTAGGAGGTGTTGATCATGGCTGATGAAATTATGGAAGAACTTTGGAAAATTAAAGACGAACTGAGCCTGAAGTGTAAGCAGATGGGGTGGCGGAAATATTGTGAATATTTAAACCAGACGGTTTCCACGGAAGGCTTTCGGTTGGTTGATCGCTCCCGCCCGCCGCAAATGAAAGTTGCTGAAGACCCGGCGGAATACAAAACGCGGAAAGATGCCGAGTGATGTTGACGACAGAGTACGTTCAATTTATTGGGCGTTTTCCCTTAAAATGATTTTGTAATTCCTTAGTGAGATGACAATCCTGACTTCATCCAAAAAACTTCACCCCAAAGCTCAACGGCTTCCGAAGTGGATGCGTCGACCCATTGCAACGGACGAGAACTATCCGGATGTGCAGAAGCTGCTTGCCGATCTGAATCTCAATACGGTTTGCGCGAGCGCGAAGTGTCCGAACCGTCATGAGTGCTGGAACTCCGGAACGGCGACGGTGATGATTCTCGGCGATGTCTGTACGCGGGCCTGCCGCTTTTGCGCGGTGAAGACGGGTAGGGGACTTCCTGTGGATTTTGGGGAGCCGACGCGTGTGGCGGAGGCGGCTGAAAAATTGAATTTGAAGCATGTGGTGATCACCAGCGTGACCCGCGATGATCTGCCCGATGGCGGTGCGAGCGCCTTTGCCGAGACCATCCGTGCGGTGCGCGAACGAACACCCAATGTGGTGATCGAGGTATTGACGCCCGATTTTCTGGAGCACCTTGATACCGTGCTGGATGCGGGGCCGGATGTGTTTAATCACAATCTGGAAACGGTTAAACGCTTGCAGAAAACCATTCGTCCGCAAGCGAGCTATGAGCAGTCGTTGGCTACGCTGCGCAGGGCGGCGGAAAACCCACCCCGGCCTTCGGCCACCCCTCCCAGGGAGGGGAATCCTCGGAAAATCCTTATCAAATCCGGTATGATGCTTGGGCTTGGCGAAACCGACGAAGAGATTTTTCAAACGCTGGAAGATTTGTACGCGGCGGGCTGCCGACTGCTGACACTGGGGCAGTATTTAGCACCGACCCGGAAACATCATCCTATTGAACGCTTTATTTCTCCCGAACATTTTGATGAACTGGCTGCCCGTGCCCGCGAGATCGGGTTTGAAGGCGTTGCGGCGGGGCCGTTGATTCGGTCGTCGTACCGGGCCGACGAAATGACGCACAAAGAGGACAACGGCTGATGGCACTCATTGAACAGCATAAAGAGGTGGAAAAGATCGCGGTGCTGATTCCGGCGTACTGCGAAGAAAAGACGGTTGGTGAAATCGTCACCAGAGCTCGTAAATATCTGCCGGACGTGATCGTGGTGGATGATGCCTCCACCGACAAAACCGCCGCCTGTGCCGAGGCTGCGGGTGCTTCCGTGTTGCGCTGTACGGTGAACGGCGGTAAAGGCGCTGCGCTTACGACCGGATTCAAATATATTCTTGCACACGACTTTGATGCGGTTATTGCACTGGATGCCGACGGGTTTCACAATCCGGATGAAATTCCTAAATTCCTGGATGCCTACCGTCGTACGCATATTCCGGTGCTGATCGGCAACCGCATGGCTGACCCTCGGCGCGTTGGGCTGACGCGCCGCTGGACCATCCGTATGATGTGTTACTGGCTCGACCGCCTGCTTGGCGTCTATGTGCCCGATCCGCCTTGCGGTTTCCGCTTTTACCGCTGCGATGTACTGCCTTTCCTGCTGGCGGAAGGTTCGTCGCTGCCCGCTGAATTTGAAACCCTGCTGAATATTGCCTCTCGCCGCATCCGGGTGGGCCCTGTGCGCATTATCCGAAAGGGTCGCCATAAGAGCCTGATCTCTCCCTTCCGCGACAGCATTCGTTTTATGCGGGTGATGCAAAAATATTACCGAAAACAGAAAAGGGTCGCTAAGCCCGGAACCCCGGTTAAAGAATGATGAAAAAACAGCTGCCCGTGATTTTATTGTTGCTGATCCTGCTGGCTCCCGCCGCCGCTTTGGCCGCAGAAGAGGATGCGCATGACTCGCGTGGTGAGAAGATTGCCCGCTGGCTCGAAGAAAAGGGACTTTCTGCTGAAGCCGCCATTGCAGCGATCTCCACATTACCGATTGTGGAGCTTCGCGGCGCCGTGCCGGTCGGCATTGTCGCCTTCGAAATGCCGTGGTGGAAGGTGTACCTGATCGCGGTCGCCGGTAATATGATTCCGATCCCGTTTATCCTGCTGTTGCTCGGGCCGGTTTCGGAATTTCTAATGCGGTTTAAGATGGGTAAAAAATTCTTCGACTGGCTCTTTGCGCGCACCCGGAAAAAGAGCGCGAGTATTGAAAAATATGAGGCGCTCGGGCTGACCATTTTTGTGGCGATTCCGCTGCCGGTGACCGGCGGGTGGACCGGCTCCATGGCCGCGTTTCTGATGGGTATCCCGTTCTGGAAGGCCATGCTCTACATTCTGCTCGGTGTAATGATCGCGGGCGTTATTATGACCGCACTTTCACTGATGGGCTGGATCGGCGCTGCCATTGCCGGTATTGTGCTGATTGGTCTGGTCGCCAGTACGCTCGCCAAAACCTTTAAACCGTGGGCTTGATAAACTCAGGAGCTGAAATAATGAAAAGATGCCATATTGGAAAATTATGCGTGGGGGTCTGTTTTTTACTGCTCATGATCGCAAATGCCGCTTTTTCAGAGGAAGCCGGCCGCGCATTTCCCGCCGGCGGCGGAAAATCCTTCGCCGTTCAAAAAGACGGAGCGGATTACATCTCGATGGGGTTCGGAAGCTGGGGAAA
>JAOZSE010000175.1 GCA_029939835.1 Pontiellaceae bacterium | reverse complement strand
CCCGCAAAGCCGTGGATGAAATCTATGTGGATGAAAAGATCAAGGAATACATCCTGGACATCGTCTTCGCCACCCGCAACCCGGCGGCATACAAGCTCGATCTGGCTGACTACCTGCGCTATGGCGCCAGCCCGCGGGCAACACTGGCTCTCACGCTCGGCGCACGCGCTCATGCCTTTTTAGAGGGGCGCGGCTACGTGACACCGCAGGATGTAAAATCCATTGCACAAGACGTTCTGCGCCACCGCGTCATCGTTTCGTACGAAGCGGAGGCCGAAGAACTCACATCCGATGACCTCATCGGGAAAATTCTCAGTGAAATTCCGGTTCCATAAACCGTCCAAAGTCAAAGGTCGAAAAGTCCAATGTCCCGACTTTAGACCTTCGACATTGAGACCTTCGACTATGAGTGAAACGAATCATAAAGAGCTTCTGAAAAAGGTCAGAAGAATTGAGATCAAAACGCGCCACGCCGTCAACGACGTGTTTGCCGGACGGTACCACTCCACCTTCAAGGGGCGCGGCATGGAGTTCGACGAAGTCCGCGAATATGTCCCGGGCGACGACATCCGCGCCATCGACTGGAACGTCACCGCCCGCACCGGCGTTCCGCACATCAAAAAATTCGTCGAAGAGCGCGAAATGACGGTTATGCTTCTTGTCGACATCAGCGGCTCCAATGAATTCGGAAGCGGCACCCAGCTCAAGCGCGATCTCGCCGCCGAAATTGCCGCCCTGCTCGCGTTTTCGGCCGCCCGCAACAACGATCGGATTGGCTTGATTCTTTTTTCCGATCAAGTCGAAAAAACGATTCCACCGCGCAAAGGAACCACCGCTCACGTCCTGCGCCTCATCCGCGAAGTCCTCGACTGCAAACCCCAAAGTCGGAAAACCGACGTCCGACCCGCGCTCGACTTCCTCAATCACACCCAAAACCGAAAAGCCGTCACCTTTCTCATCAGCGACTTCATCTTTCCCGACGAGTGCGAACGGCTATTGAAGATCACCGCCCGCCGTCACGACTTGATCGCGGTCTCGATTAACGACCCGCGCGAACGCGCCTGGCCGCGAGCCGGACTGGTCGAATGGCGCGACCCGGAAAGCGGCCATCGCGTCATGGCGGACACCTCCTGTGTCGCCGTCCGAAAAGCGCTGCTTCTCGAGCAGGAACAGCGCACCGAAAGACTGCACCGCACCCTGCGGCGCGCCGGCATCGACATCATTGAACTCTTTACTGGTGAAGCCACCGATCGCGCCTTTATGAAATTTTTCCGACAACGGAGCCGCAGAAGATGAAATGGGTTGTTCGATATTGGTTATTATTGGGTATTGGGCTCACACTGCTTAGCGGATGTGAAAAACCGGCCGAACGTCCCTCTGAAGGATTTTCGGTTCAGGCCAGCCTCAGCACAAATGCACTCACTGTCGGCGACCCCGTCACGCTCACCCTCACCGCCCGCCACCCAGCAGGCAGCACTGTTCATTTTCCAAACATCGGAAAAAATAAAGAAACCGTTGTGCAGGGTCGCTCCTCCGAAGAGCGTAGAATCGCCGCTGGGATTCTTGAAACCGAAGAATCCATCCGGTTGACCTCCTTCCGCGTCGGCGACTGGATCATACTCACCAATCCAGCCACCTGCACCTTTTCGAACGGAACCGCAAAAACAGAAACCTTTCCCGAAGTGCTTCTGCACGTACACAGCACCCTGTCGGAAACCAACGCCACCCAACTCTCTGACATCAAAGACATCGTCAAGCCGTCCTTGCGAATCTCACCCAAACTCTGGATTCCCGCACTCATCATTTCACTCATCATCATCCTGATCCTGATCGTCTCACGCAGACGGAACAAACCGCGCACCATTCTCCAAACACCAGACCCCGAGCCACCGCACATCATTGCTCGCCGCGCACTCGACGCCCTGCGTTCCAAACCCTGGAGCCCGGAACCGTTCTTTACCGAGCTCTCACGGATCCTGCGCACCTATCTCGAGGACCGCTTTCGCATCAATGCGCCTGAATCCACCACGGAAGAACTGACGCGCAGCATGTCGCACGATGCCCGTCTAGAAATTAAAGAACAGCAGACGCTGCGCAACTTCCTCACACAGGCCGACCTGGTCAAATTTGCCCGCGCCGATGCCGAGGGCGACGTCATGCGATCCGCCTTCGCCACCGTTGAGGAGTTTGTCGAACAGACCAAAGAAGAACCAAAGGAGGACGTCGAATGAGATTTGCTCATCCAGCCCTCCTGCTTCTTCTGTTGCTCATTCCGGCTCTGCTTTGGTGGCGGTCGCGGCGGCGCGGCACGGCGATCAACTTCCCCGACAGCGCATTACTCAACCGTCTTCCGGTCAGCTGGGCAGTCCGCATTCAGCCACTTCTGTCCGTTCTCTACGCCGCCGGACTGGCCTGCCTCATCATCGCCATCGCCCGTCCGCAGCGCGGACTCAGCGAAAGCCGCGTAAATACAGAAGGCGTGGACATCGTTCTGCTTCTCGACCTGTCCACCTCCATGGACACTCCGGACTTTGCCCGCAACGGACGACGCCAAACCCGCATCGACTCCGCCAAACAGGTCATCAGCGACTTTATCGCCAAACGCAAAGACGACCGGATCGGCATGGTCGGTTTCGCCGCGCTTCCCTATTCCATCGCGCCGCTCACGCTCGACCACAGCTGGCTCGTTCAACGGATGGACGGCCTGCAAACCGGTATGCTCGAAGATGGAACCGCCATCGGCGATGCCATTGCCTCGGCCATCAACCGCCTGCGCGACAGCGAGGCAAAAAGCCGGATTGTCATTCTGGTCACCGACGGTGAAAACAACCGTGGCGAATTAACCCCCGAAAACGCGGCACAAGCCGCCGCCGCGCTCGGCATCAAAATCTACACCATCGGCAT
>JAOZSE010000174.1 GCA_029939835.1 Pontiellaceae bacterium | reverse complement strand
TAGGGGAAGTTGGTGAGCAGTTGGGTTTTATGGGCAGCCGTGATGGGAGGGCCTCCACCTTGACTCACGTAATTATAGAGTTCTTGCATGTGGTTTAAATCAAATGGGGTTCCGTATCCCTGCATATATTTGGAGGCCAATCCTGCGACAATGGAGTTGGGGTCCACGGTTCCGAAGGAAGCGACAGGAGTTTGGTTCTGAATTTTATTTCTAAAACGAACGAAGTGAATCCCGTCAGTGGAGACCTCAACCCAGCCGAGTTCGAGAAAGGTGTCGGAGATTCCGTTTTCGAAAATGGCGAAATCATTCCCGTCGCCATTCGAAATTCCCCGCGGAAAAGTAAGGGTGATCTGTCCGCCGCGTCCGAGGCAGACGATGTCGTAGGAGGTTCCCTCGGCGTGTCCAAGGGCTTTGGCGGGCGTTTTCCATTCGGCGGCAACATCACTTCCATACGAAACAGATTGAACCCCGCTGGCCCAGCTTTGAATGCTGCTGCTGTTCATGTGAATCGCCTCGTTTTCTGCCTGGGTGTGGGACGCGATGAGAACGGCCATGATGACAATGTTCCATTTGGTTTTCATCTTACAACTCCACGCTTAACCCGAATTGAAAGGTTTGTCCGGCACCGGGGTAATATCCGCCACTGTAGGCGGACGATGCATAGTTTTCGTCCAGAATATTGTCGGCCTTGAAGAAGAGGGTGATCTTGTCGGTCGGCTTCAGATCGATGCGTGCTCCGAGCAGTCCGTAATCGTTGAGTTCATCGAGTTCGTTGGCGTAGTCGTTGCCTTGGAACTGAGATCCGACATAGGTGTAATAGCCTGTAAAGCGAATCGATTTGACCGGTTCGACCCATGCCGAAACAACTCCGTGTGCCCAGGGGACGAGCGGGACGGTCTTTCCTTCGTTGGGGCCGTCGAGAAAGCGGGCATCGACGAAGGCGGCGCGTACGGAGCCTCCGGCATATTGAAAGGTGCATCCCGCCTCCACCTCAGCGCCGAGCCGTTCCGTGGGGCCGATGTTGACGTTGAGGTTGGTCTGGCTGTCGAAAAGAATTTCATCGTCGAGCGCCAGATAGAATCCAGTTAGGGAAAAAGTATAATGCTCTCCGCTGTATTTGATTCCCGCCTCAAAGTTATTGCCGGTTTCCGGATCAAGTTCCTCGTTGAACGGTTTGCTGAGTGCAAATCCCTGGTAGGCGGCGGTCTCGTCGAGAACGGGGTAGCGATAAACGCGGTCGTAGCCAACCCAAAGGCTCAGGGTTTCAACAGGTTTCCAGAGCAGGGAGGCTTCTGCCGCCCATCCGTCTTTTGTGACTTCACCGTCGTAGGAGGCCGTTTGGTCAATGGTTCGGATTGTATCGTTGGGGTCGTAGGCCGGGTTGTCCTCGGGCCCCCACGGAAAATCAATGAAAGGCTGTTCCTTTGGCGTGAAGTTGTATTCCACGTAATGCGTTTTGGTGTGTGCGGTTTCGTAGCGTACGCCGCCGCTGAGGAAGAGGTTGGTGACGACTTCGATCTGCGCAAAGGCGTACGGGGCGCTGGTGAAGCGTTCGAGTTCCGCCCAGGCTTTCAAGTCGCCGTTGGTCGCCGTGGTCAGTTGGTCATGTTTGAGTTTGTCGTAGAAGAAATCCCATCCAAGAATGAGGTGGGTTTCCTCCGCACCAAACTGAATTTGAGGCCGAAGCGAAAAGCCTTGGCTCTGGTTGCGTGCATAGATGCCGCTCAGACCCCAATGTGAGTCGGTGAAATTGTATCCGGCTCGCAGTCCGGTTTTTCCCCAGTCGTGATCTCCCTCCCAGTTCAGAGTAAACAGCCCGTTCGTGGAGAAAATTTCTTGATCGCCGAGATTGCTCGATTGAGTGGGGTCGTCGTCCATCTGCTCCTTGGTGAGTGGGCCGGGAAACTGGGTGTAGTTTTCGCCTAGAGCGGCGCGGAGGGTCAGCGTGCCGTCGCCGATATAGCGTCCAAGGCTGGCGTGGGCGTTTTTGGACCAGGAGAGGGCGTTGGTGCGGAAGCCTTCGTCGCGCAGATAGCTGCCGCCGATATCGGCGTACCACTGGCCAAGCCCCCCGGCGGCGAGGGCTGAGTATTGCTCGAAATCATGGCTGCCCTGAACGGCGCGAAGATAGAGTTTGGGGTCGCCGCCTTTTTTTGTGGTGATTTTAATGACTCCGGCCAGGGCGTGGTTTCCATAGAGCACATTATTTCCACCTCGGAGAACCTCGATATAAGCAATGTTCCCGATGGGGATTTGATTCCAGTCGATGGTGCCCATATCTGGGCGGTTGATTTTGTGCCCGTCCACCTCGACCAACACGCGCAGGCCGCTGTTGTCGCCAAACCCGCGCAGGGCCACCTGCCCTTGTGAGGGGTTGCCGGTGCTGCTTCGAAAAAGGAGGTTGGCCTCCTTCGAGAGCAGTTCCGGCACGGAGGCCGCCTGCGAACGTTCGATTTCCTCGCCGGAGATAAAGGTGACGTCTAGCGGAGCAGAGGTGTCCACGCGTGCGGGTTGCGATGCCGACACCCGAATGACCGGAACCGTATTAGACGGAGCGGTTTCAGCGGGTGCGGTAAGCATTCCGCAACCGAGTACAAAAACGAGAGCCGCTGTTTGTAGAGTGCGCATCATCTTTTTCTTCGTAGACGAGAGCTTCCAGCCTCGTTTGCATGAGCAATGCGCCAAAAAAGCCTTTTTCTTTTTTGCCGAACTTGTTGTGAAAAACCGACCCCGTTTCTTGCGCTAAAGAGGCAGGATGCCTCTTCTACGTTGGAAAACTTACGCCACTTCGGCTTGTTTTGTTTTTGCCCGCCGATAGACAAAAATGGAGAGTCCGCCCAGAATACCCAGCAATGCGCTGGCCGGTTCCGGCACGGCTTGCATCTCATCGATGGCAAAATAGGACGGCGTGT
>JAOZSE010000173.1 GCA_029939835.1 Pontiellaceae bacterium | reverse complement strand
GAAAGTACAGATATTTTAATTGTTGAAAGCTCTCTGGCTGGATGTGTGGCTGCAATTGATTTAGCTCGTGCAGGCAAGAATGTTGTATTGTGTTCGTCTGGATTTTCATTGCCCGAAGAGATTGTTTTAGGTATTCGCCCATGGGTAACAGACTCTGAATTATTGTCTCTTCCAGAATATGTGAAGACTTTTCTTGAGTCATGCGTTAAAGATATTTTACCAAATGGGAACAGAATTCTTCATGTAGGAAAAGTTAGTGACGGTTTCGAGGATTTATTGATAGAAGCAGGTGTGAAATTTTATTATGGCATGAATGTCTGTGGAATTATGCAGGCAAAAAATAACTTGCCAGGTGTTGTCTTTGCAGGCAAAGCTGGGATTCAGGCTATAAAAGCTTATGCAATTATTGATTGTACCGAATTCGCACAGGTGGCTCAACTAACTGGAGGGGAACTTACAGTCCGTAAACCAAATCTAGAGAGCATTAAAATAACTCTTTGTTGCTTAAGTAAGGGTGGAAATATCGACTTAATAAATAATTCTGTTGCATTTACAAACGGTAGAGTTGACTTTTATAAGCATTATGCTGAATTTTCCTTTAAAATACAGCTTGATTATAACCATCCTTTCCTTTTGTCAGAAGTAGTATTGAAAAGCAGGAAAGCACTACTTGCGGCAGGAAAGTTTCTTGTCGAGAAAAACAAAAATTTGAGTTTTTATCGAATGCCAGATTTTCTTTTTTGCGAACCTCTTGTTCGTATTAAAAGTGAAAAAGAGCACTGTGAAAGTGTTGCACAATTATGCCAGTTGCCAGCAATTAACAACCTTTGGGTATGCAGTGGAGCTATTGATGTAGATAATGAGTGTATTAATAAGTATAGCAACTTCTATAAAAGGGTTCAGCTTGGTCTTGAAATTAATAAATTTTGTCTTAACTTCTGTGAATACAAAAACAATAGATTCAATGATAATGCAGAGCTTATCGTTTCTCGCTCTGGAAATGTTTCTGAATTTAAAGATTCTAGTATATTTGTTAATGACCTTACTCCTTTGCATAGTTCAAGTGAAACTATTGAATTCAACATCAAGGCTTTGCCTATTTTATCAGAATGTGATGTTTTAGTAGTTGGAGCAGGAACAAGCGGAGTACCTGCCGCAATTACAGCACAAAGAAACAATGCTAAAACAATCTTAACTGAAGCCTTTTCTGATTTAGGTGGCACAAAAACAATAGGTGGAATAAGCCGTTATTGGTTTGGATATGACACTGAGTTTTGTGAAAGTTTAGATAGGGAATACCATAAGCTTGAAATAGAAAATGGAATGCCAACAGAACTTGCAATGCTCTCTTTGCTTCAAAAAAATAACGTTAGCGTTTTACCTAAATGCGTCGCTGCTGGTGTCATAATGGAAAATGAAACACTAAAAGGCATAATTGTTGTAACAGCACAAGGACTGGCAGTAATAAAAGCTAAAATAGTAATTGATGCAACAGGAGATGCAGATATTGCAGCTTGGACAGGCTCTCCTTATGAATATGGAACAAGTAAAGATGCCCTTACGATGTATAGCTCTTTTGGAAAATTTATTGATGATTTTCCAGAAGTTAATCGTCATTATCAATCCGTAGTTGACATACGAGACGCTGCAGATTTAAGTAGAGCAATCATAACTTCTCGCCGCCGTCCAGGTATTTTTGACAAAAAAGGTGACCCAGAATTACCACAACATTATTTTACATCAAGAGAATCAAGAAGAATTATTGGAGAAAAACAAGTAACCTATGGAGGAATTTTAAGTGGTGAAACTTTTGAAGATGTCGCGTTTATTTGTAAATCAAACTTTGATATAAAGGGTATTGCATCAAGTAATCTTATTCGTTGTGGTTATGTTTCTTGGGTTTATGACGAAGAATTTACATGTGCAATTCCATACGCCGCCCTTATCCCTAAACATAGAAATAATCTTTTCGTAATAGGAAAAGCATACTCTGTGTCGCACGATGCACTTACCTTGGCCAGAATGCAAAAAGACCTTATTGCAATGGGAGGGGCAGCAGGCATTGCAGCAGCTTATTGTGTTAAAAATAATACCAAAAATATTTTACAAATAGATATACTAAATTATCAAAAACAGCTTATAAGAGCAGGCATATTAACAGAAGAAAACCATACAAAATGGAGTAAGCCCAAGCCGTTATTATCTATAGACAATATTATAGAAAAGATGCAAAATAATTCCGCTAATCTACAAGAAAAAGTAACTCTTTTAAACCAAGGCTCATCAGTAATTCTAAGATTACAAGAAGCATTTAAAGAGTCAATAAATTTCAAAGGCAAAAAAAATATAGCAATCGCTCTATGTTACTTAAAAGACGAAACAGGAGTTTCTTTTCTTGTTGATGTAATAAAAGAGACAATAAAAGAAAATCTTCCTATAACGAAAAAACAATTACATCACCCAGCACCAGATCACGGCTGGATACCAGAACCAGCAACTATGATTTATGCTATAAGTTTAACTAGTAAACATGAAGAAATTGCAGGCGTATCAAAAATGATAGCAGAAAAAATAAAAGATAACACAGATTGTTATTACGATTTAAAGCAATCTGAATTTGAATATGTTTTAAGTATTTGTTTAGCAACAGAACGCAGCTCTAGTCCTAAAATGATCCCAGCACTTAAAACGTTACGTTCAAAGTCAAGTTTGAAAAACTTAGACCTTCATTCTGGAGCCGACCCCAGAAAATCTTTAGATGTGTCTGCTGAACGAAGGGCATATCTGGAACTGGCAATAGGACGATCTTTAGCCAAATGTGGAGACCTAAAAGGGGTTGAAATATTAAAATTATACAAAAATGATATGAGAGGTTTTTTATCAAGAAGTGCTTATGATGCACTTTCACTAAT
>JAOZSE010000008.1 GCA_029939835.1 Pontiellaceae bacterium | reverse complement strand
ACAAAAAGAGGCGGTTTTTAAATGTAGTGCGTGTGACCTGTATTCAGGCGCGCGCCAGCTTAGCCCGCAGAATAACCCACCCCGGCCTACGGCCACCCCTCCAAAGGAGGGGAACCAAGAAACAACCGTCCACACAATCCCCTCCCTCGGAGGGGTGCCTGAACGGCGGGGTGGGTTCCAAGGTTTAGAAAATTTCAACTTTCTGATTCATCATTCCGCGTTCATAGTTCTTCTATGTTTGAACACCCGCTCATCCTAGCACTTGGCACCGTCCTTCACCTGATCATCTTTATTCTCATCACTCTCCATTGCCTTCGACGACGCCGCAACGCCACCTCCACCATCCTCTGGATATTTCTCGCCTGGTCCTTTCCCGTTTTCGGACCCCTGTTCTATCTCACCTTCGGCATCGACCGCGTAGCAGATCGCGGCTTTCGAAAATTTCTGACGGAAGAACATCTGCTTCGCACCCGCAAAGAAACACAGGAAACCGCGCCACGCGCCTATTGGCACAACCTTCTCCCCGGCGCACCCGCGCAAAATGAATTTCAACGCGAATTCAACCGCGCGCTCAACGCCCTACTTCCCGACCACCCATCACTGGCAGGCAATCACATCGCGCCACTCGTCACCGGCGACGAAGCCTACCCAAAAATGCTCAAAGCCATTCGCGGCGCAAAAAAACACATTCATCTGCAAAGCTTCATCATCGGAAACGACGCTACCGGCCGCGAATTCATGAAAGCGCTCGCCGCCAAAGCCGCCGAGGGCGTCGAAGTCCGCCTGCTCTACGACCGCTTCGGCTCCACCCGCGCCCATCTGTGCGGACTCTTCCGCAAATACCGCAAAACGCCCAATTTCAAAATCGCCGGCTGGACGCAAGCCAATCTGTTGAAACGCCAGTTCCAGATCAATTTGCGCAACCACCGTAAGGCCCTGCTCATCGATGGAAAAAAAGCGTTTTTCGGCGGCATTAACATCCATAAGGACAACATCACCCGGGACGATATCCCGCCCATCCGGGACTACCATTTCGAAACCGAAGGCCCGCTCGTCCAGGAACTTCAGTATACCTTTTTGCGCGACTGGCATTTCATCACCAACGAAGCGCCGGAGATCCTGCTCACTGAAGAATATTTTCCGCACGCCGAACCCGACGGCGAAGTCACCGCGCGTCTCATCAACAGCGGTCCTTCCACCACCGAGGATGTCGCCATTGAAGCTTTTTTCAACAGCATCGTCTTCGCCCAAAAACAGATTCTGGCTGTTACCCCGTATTTTGTGCCGACCGTTGACATTCTGCGCGCGCTGCGCTCCGCGGCACTGCGCGGCGTTGATGTACGGCTGATCGTTCCGCAGATCAACAACCATCGCTACGCGGGACTGGCCGGTCAGGCACTCTACGAAGATCTGCTGCTGGCCGGCGTGCGTATTTTCGAGCGCCACCCGCCCTTTATGCACGCCAAAGCACTGGTGGTGGACGATGAGTTTGTGCTGATTGGCACGGCCAACATTGATGCGCGCAGCCTACATCTCAACTACGAAACCAGCGCGGCGGTTTACAGTGTTCCGTTTGCCGATGCCATGAAAGACCTCGTTCACGAAGAAATGGAGTGCAGCGACGAAATCCTGCTCGCCGCATGGCGCCGCCGCCCCGCTCACCGCCGCCTGCTCGAAAACCTCTGCAGTCTCATGGCTCCGGTGCTCTGAGCATTTTCCGCCCTACAATTCGAGGAAGTTCTGGAGAAGCTGTTTGCCGTCGGGAGTGAGGATGGATTCGGGATGGAACTGAACGCCGTGAACAGGATGTTCAACGTGCTGAAGTCCCATAATTTCGCCTTCGGCGGTTTCGGCGGTAATTCTTAAGCAAGAAGGAAGGCTTTCGCGTTCAACAATCAACGAATGATAACGCGTGGCTTCAAACGGGCTGGACAGTCCTTTAAACACGCTTTCGCCGTTGTGGAGAATCGGCGAGGTTTTGCCGTGCATCAGCCGCTCCGCGCGGACGACTTTTCCGCCATACACTTCGCCGATGCACTGATGCCCGAGACAGACGCCGAGCAAAGGAACCTTCGGGCCGAACTCGCGGATGATATCGCACGAAACACCCGCCTCTTTCGGCGTGCACGGGCCGGGACTGACGAGTACCTTTTCAGGCTTAAGTGCAACCGCCTCTTCGACCGAAATCTTGTCATTACGGAACACCTGCATCTCCGCACCCAGCTCGCCAAGGTACTGCACGAGGTTGTACGTAAACGAATCATAGTTATCGATCACCAGAATCATTGCGTATCCCCTTCCCGCGCAGCGGCATACTGTTTCGCAAGTGCCAGCGCCGTCATCATGGCGCGGGCTTTGTTGCGGGTTTCTTTATATTCCAGCTCCGGGACGGAGTCGGCGACGATGCCCGCGCCGGCCTGCACGTAGGCTTTGTCTTTATCGAGAACAATGGTGCGAATGGTGATGCAGGAGTCGAGGTTACCGTCGAAACTGAAATAGCCGACCGCGCCGGCATACGGCCCGCGCTTCGACTTCTCGAGTTCGGCGATGATTTCCATCGCGCGGATTTTGGGTGCGCCGCTGACAGTGCCCGCAGGAAACGTCACGCGCATCACATCGTAGGCATCGTGTTCCGGCGAAAGGGTTCCGGTGACGTCGGAGACAATGTGCATCACGTGGCTGTAGCGTTCGATCAACATCTGTTCGGGCACGGTCACGCTGTTGAATTCGCAGACGCGCCCGATATCGTTACGGCCGAGATCGACCAGCATCACATGCTCGGCAAGCTCCTTGGGATCCGCCAGCAGTTCTTTTTCCATCGCAAGGTCTTCTTCATCAGTACGACCGCGGCGGCGGGTGCCGGCAATCGGGCGCACTTCAACCTGCCCGTCCTCGCACCGCACGTGAATTTCGGGCGACGCGCCGACCAGTGCACTTTCGGCCATATCGAGGCAGAACATGTAGGGCGACGGGTTGACCGCGCGGAGCGCGCGATACACATCGAGCGAATCGGCGGTGTTTTCCACCTCAAAGCGCTGGGAAAGCACGGTCTGGATGATGTCGCCCGCGCGGATATATTCCTGCGCCTTTTCGACCATGCCCTTAAACTCTTCGGGTGTCGTGTTCGACTGCGGTTCGAGCGGTTCGACCTCTGTATGTAGATCCACCAGCACGCGCGACACCGGTGTTGTTTGAAGCGCCGCAAGCAGCTCGTCAATTTCGGCCAGCGCCTCGTCATAGGCTTCGTTCGGGTCGCCGGTAACGTAAGCGTTGGCCACAATTTTCAGCGTGTGTTTGACGCGGTCGAAAATGATAATCGAATTGGTGACCATCAGCACGATATCGGGATTACCGATTTCGTCGTTTTGGACGAGCGAAACGCGCGGCTCGAACGCCGAAACCACATCGTAGCCGATAAAGCCGACCGCTCCGCCGGTGAAACGCGGCAACGCCGGATCCTTCACCGGTTTATAGCGGCTCATGTAGGCCTTTACAGCGCTGAGCGGATCGGGCTCCTTGAGTTCGAGTTTCGTTTCGCCCTCGGTGATTTCGGTCATGCCGCCGCATGTGCGGATAATGGAACGCGGATTACCGCCGATAAACGAGTAGCGTCCGATGTGTTCGCCGCCCTCGACACTTTCCAGCATCCACGTGTGCGAAGCGTGATCTTTTTCTCGCAGGTAGCGGCGCACCCGCTCGTAGGCGGAAAGCGGCGTCTCCTGATCGGCCAGAATTTCCTTCCAGACCGGAATCAGATTCCCCTGCTTCGCCTTCTCTAAAAACGCTTCTCTGTTGGGTGAAATACTCATAATCAATCCAGATGTTCTACCCGCAACCTGCGGGTTTTACAAGATGATGGACAACAAGATTGCTTCAATACTGAAGCAACTCATCAAGAACACCGTAATATTCTTCGATGGACTGTATCGATTTTTGCATCACGCCCCACACACAGAAACTGATGACAAGAATAACGAGAATCCAAATGATTTTCTTCCGGCGGCTATATCGCGGATGAATCCAAAACAGGGGAATCGAAAAAGGCCCGGCCACAACCACCGCCGTAAACAGGAACCCCGGCTTCAAATACCACGGCACCGGCTTATGCTCCGGCGTTAGAAACTGGTTACAGTAGCGACACAGAACCGCCTCATCCTGAATTTCCTCGGCACAAAATGGACACGTTTTCATTTTCATCCCCCCAAAGCAAACACCCCATTGAACATTTTTCAGATTGCGAATCAAGCGAATTTACACGAATGAATATTTTGGTTTTTGATTCGCAAAAATTCGCGAAATTCGTGATCCAAAGTTATTCAACATTTAAAATCTTTCCGATTGATCCGGCGCGGAACGAAAAGGCATCGCCCTTCTTTTTATCCAGCAATGCAGAGCCAACGGGCGACTCCGGCGTAATAACCGTCACCTCGCGACCCTCAACCGTCAGCTCAACTCCGCCGCCGAACGGGAGCAGGAAAAAGAGTATCCTCTCTTCGTCGAGATCCACCTCCACCAGCGCCCCCGGCCCGACCGGCTTGCCGGCAAAAACCGGCATGGTAAACGCCCGCAGTTCGTGAACATTCGCCGCCAGCGCCTTAAACTGCTGCGCGTGGCCGCGCGCCAGATAGGAGGATTCCAGCCCGCAGGTGTCCCATTTGGTTTCCGCACGCGCCTCACTACTGGTCGCGCCGGCAGAAGCCTTTTCATTCGCCGCCTGCTGACGGTGCAGATCATTTTCCAGTTCCGAAAGCAGGGCCTGTAAAATCGCTGATTTCTTCATCTGGAAAATCAGGGATCAAGGTTTTCTAGCGCCTGCGTGTCGAAGTTAATCCGACGGTAATAGCAGTCGCGCGGCTCGCCCTTTTTGTTTTTGGTATGGCAGATGCCGCCTCGGTTCGGACGTACGATGAAAAGCAGTGAGTTCTGCTCGCAGTTGACGCGTGCATCGAGCAGCTCAAACGTTTCACCGGAGGTGAGCCCTTTAATCCACAGCTCCTGCCGCGACGAGCTCCACAGCACCAGCATTTTGCGTTTCAGAGATTCCTCGAATGCCTGCTGATTAATATAGGCGACCAAAATCACCTCTTTCGTATCGGCGTCCTGCACGGCCACCGGAATGATACCTTTACAGGCTGCGGCGGCTTTTTCAACTTTGTCCCAGTCGAGTTCGAGTTTCAGCCCCTCTTCAAGTTCTTTGCTCATTCGTCTTCCTTTTATGTAGACGAGGCTTCCAGCCTCGTTCTGTTTTACAAAACGTTTCGTTCAACCAAACGAAGCTGGAAGCCTCGTCTACAATTTGGAGATCACAATTTGCGACCTCCAATTTTACAGCCGAACCACCACTCCTTTGGATTGCATATATTCTTTGACCTGCTGAATGGTAAATTCGCCGAAGTGGAAAATGGAGGCGGCGAGCACTGCGTCGGCTTTCCCTTCGGTCACGGCCTCGACGAGATGGTCGAGTGTGCCCGCGCCGCCGGATGCGATAACCGGCACGCCAACCGCCTCGGAAATGGTGCGTGTCAGTTTGAGGTCGTAGCCGTTTTTGGTTCCGTCGGCGTCCATGCTGGTGAGCAGGATTTCACCTGCGCCGCGCTCAACGCCTTCAACCGCCCATTCGACCGCATCGCGGTCAACGGGCGTGCGCCCGCCGTGCGTATAGACGGTCCATCCTTTCGAGGGATCGTTTGTATCGTTACGCCGCGCATCAATCGCCAGCACCGTGCACTGGCTGCCGAACTGCTCGGAGCATTCATTGAGAATGTCGGGATGGTTGACGGCGGCTGTATTAAAGGAAACTTTGTCGGCCCCGGCGTTGAGCATCCGACGCACGTCGGCCGGGGTGCGGATGCCGCCGCCGACCGTAAGCGGCATAAAAACCTGCTCGGCGACGCGGCGGACGATGTCCACCATGGTTTCGCGTCCGTCGCTCGACGCAGTGATATCCAGAAAGGTGAGTTCGTCAGCGCCCTGCGCTTCATAGGCCTTGGCGCACTCCACCGGATCGCCCGCGTCGCGCAGTTCGACGAATTTCACGCCTTTGACCACGCGGCCGCCGGTTACATCAAGACAGGGTATGATTCGTTTAGCCAACATTTGTATTCCTCTAAAAAACAGCACTACGAATATCGGAAACAGAAGGGAGTCTCAAGCGATAAAGTTAAATGCAGGACAGTGCTTCCAGCCTGTCCGCCACCGTTCGGCAACTCAGGAAAAGACAGGCTGGAAGCACTGTCCTACTTTTTCAGAACTAAGCTCTCCCCTATCCAACACAGATGTGCCAACATTCGGTCATGAAAAAGATCGGTATCATCGCAAACCCGAAACGGCCGCATGCCGCGGATATCTTTGAGCGGCTCGATCAAAAAGCGGGCGAACTCGGACTCACCCTTTTCGCTGACGCCAACAGCGGCGCGCATCTGCCCTCGGCTACAGTGATTGAGTTCGGAGCGTTTGCCCAGACCGTTGAGGCCGTACTTGCGATGGGCGGCGACGGCACCGTCCTTTTCGCCGCCAAGGTGCTCGACGGCGCGGATATTCCAATTCTTGGGATCAATCTCGGCAGTCTCGGCTTTCTCACCGGGGTCAGCGAAGATGACCTCGAAGCCGCCCTCGACGCACTGGCCGCCGGAAAGTGTGAAAGCGATGTACGTGCTGTCGCCGACTGTACGGTTTTGCACAAAGGTAAAGCCGACGCCACCTGTCGCGTTCTCAATGATGCCGTTCTCGCCTTCGGCGGTTCCTCGCAGATTGTTAAGCTGGACATGAGCATCAATGGCGAACCGATCACCTCGTTCGCCTGCGACGGAATGATTGTAACCACGCCAACGGGAAGTACCGGTCATTCATTGTCCGCAGGCGGACCGATCCTTCAGCCCGGCTCCTGCGCCTTCGGTGTCAGCGTCATCTGTCCGCACACCCTCAGCAACCGCCCGTTGATCATTCCCGACTCCAGTGTGATCGAGATTACGGTGCGCCATTCGCACAAAGCACTTGTTTTTTCCGCCGACGGACAGGATGTGGAAGAGCTAAACGAAGGGGATGCCGTCCGCATCACGCGCAGCGACAAACCGGTCACCTTCCTGCATCTGCCGGGCTACAGCTATTTTTCCGTCCTGAGCCAGAAACTCCACTGGCGCGGCTCAAGCCTTTAACTACGAAAAAATGACCACATGACTCACTGGGTACACAACCTTGATCCCGTTATTTTCCAGATTGCCGGGCCGCTGGCGGTTCGCTGGTACGGGATAGCGTATCTGCTCGGGTTTCTTGGCGGATACATCCTGCTGCTGCGCGCCTCAAAGCGCGGCGAATTCCAGGTTCCGAAAAAGGAGCTTTCCAATTTTATCGTCTGGCTCGCCATCGGCGGCGTATTTCTCGGCGGACGCCTCGGCTATGTTCTCTTCTATAGTTTTGAAACCTTCATTCGCGACCCGCTCTTCGCCCTGCGCATCTGGGAAGGCGGCATGGCAAGCCACGGCGGAATGATCGGTGTACTGCTCGTCCTGCTCTGCTACGCGCACCGCCACAAGCATTCATTCTGGAATCTCGCCGACAACCTCGCCGCCGTCGCGCCCGTCGGCTTGTTCTTCGGTCGCGTCGCCAACTTTATCAACGGCGAACTTTGGGGACGCCCGACCAGTGTGCCGTGGGCCGTCATCTTCCCGCAGGCGGGCGACGCCGTCCCGACCCCGCGCCACCCGTCGCAACTCTATGAAGCGTTCGGGGAGGGCCTTGTGCTCTTTATTGTCCTTCAGTTAATCCGCCGCACAAAGTGGGGGCAACGCAACGGCGCAGTCAGCGCAGGGTTTCTAATCCTCTATGCCGCCGCGCGCATTGGCGCCGAATGCTTTCGTGAGCCCGATGCCGGCTACGCACTCTATCTTGACTGGATCACCAAAGGTCAGCTGTACTCCGCCGTAATGGTGCTTGCCGCTATCAGCATCATGGTCGCAAAAAAACTTTATCGCAGAGGCGTTGTAACGGAATGATGGGTAGGGATGCACCGCCGGGGCGTCCGGATGCGGCTCGCCCGGCGGTCGAGCCCCACCTTCTGTTTCCCATGATTTTGCTGTCAATGATTTTGTAAACATCCTGTCGATCCTGTTATCCTGTCAAAAATTTATGAGTACCATTCCAAGCATTCTCATTCGAAACGCAGACATCGTAAACGAAAGACGAAGCTTTAAGGGCGACCTTTTCGTCCGCAACGGACGTATCGACCGGATCGACGCTTCGATCTCAAAGAGTGCCGATATCGAGATTGACGCCTCGGGCAAGGCGCTGCTGCCCGGCATGATCGACTGCCACGTCCATTTCCGCGAACCGGGCCTCACTCATAAAGGCGATATGCAAAGTGAATCGTGCGCCGCCGTTGCCGGCGGCGTCACCTCCGTCATGGAAATGCCCAACACCAAACCGCCCGCTGTCACCAACGACCTGCTCGAAGAAAAATTTACCCTCGCCGCGCAGAAAATGGCCACCAACTATTCCTTCTACCTCAGTGCCGCCAACGACAACCTCGACGAAATCAAAGCGGTCGACCCGCAGAACGTCTGCGGCGTAAAGGTCTTTATGGGCTCCTCGACCGGCAACCTGCTCGTCGACCAGGAAAAGGCGCTCGATGCGCTCTTCCGCGAGGTGCCGGTACCGCTGGCCGCCCACTGCGAGACCCGTGAAATCATCACCCGAAACGAGGAAATTTTCCGCGAAAAATACGGCGACAAAACCCCGTTCAGCGCCCATCCGCATATCCGCAGCGAAGAAGCCTGCTTCCGCTCCAGCGAACTGGCGGTTCAGCTCGCCCGAAAATACGATACCCGCCTGCATATCCTCCACGTCAGTACCGCCCGCGAACTGGAACTGTTCGATGACCGCACCATACGCATCAGCAGTCCGCGCGAAAGTGAATTCTTTGAGGAGCACGACGAAACCGCCAAAAACATTACCGCTGAAGCCTGTATCCACCATCTCTTCTTCAGCGACGCCGATTATGAAACCAAAGGCGCACTGATTAAGTGTAACCCCGCCATCAAAAAAGCGAGCGACCGCGACGCGCTGCTTCGCGGGCTGCTCACCGATCGTCTTGATACCATCGGCACCGACCACGCCCCGCACACGCTCAAGGAAAAACAGGGTACTTACTGGGCCACCCCGTCCGGCATACCGCTCATACAGTCCGCCCTGCCCTCCGTCCTCGAACATTTCCACAGCGGGCTGCTACCGCTCGAAGTGATCGTTGAAAAAACTGCCCACAACCCCGCGCGCATTTTCAGCGTAAAAGAACGCGGCTTCCTCCGCGAGGGGTACTGGGCTGACCTCGTTCTCGTTGACCTGAACCGCCCGAGCAAAGTAACGCGCGAAAGCATTCTTTCCAAATGCGGCTGGTCGCCTTTCGAGGGCGTCACCTTCCGCTCCTCCGTTGACACCACCATCGTCTCCGGCCAGATCGCCTGGCAGAATGGCAAAGTGAATTCCGCCATCCGCAGCCAGCGTCTTAAGTTTGCGCGGTAAAGAGGATCGGACGGATCTGACTGACCAGTCGGATTTTTTAGAAAGAAATCATTTCAAGCGCTGCATCAGCCCATTCCGGCAATGCCAGCAAATGTTCAAGAAAAACGGCGGCGGCAACGGCGTCATAGAGCGCATCGTGGGCTTCACGATCCGGGCAGAGCTCCTGAACACGGGTTGCGAGGTCGAGACCAGCCATCAAATCTTCCAGTTTATGCGAGCCTGCATCGGGATAAACTTTGCGGGCCAGCGCGAGGGTATCCATCCACGGCCCGAAGCGATGCATGGGCGCCATCTGCCGAAGAAATTTCTTTTCGGTCGCCACGTTGTGCGCGGCGAGCGGGCGGCTGGCTACCCACGGTTCAAGCAAACGAAACACTTCGTGCGGCGGCGGAGCAACGGCGATTTCATCCCTCAGTGAGTGGTGTTTGCCAGGCGCGTAGCCGTTAAACGGACGGTTGGCATCGACGCGAATGAGGCTCTCGAAGGATTGTTCAGAAACTACTCTTCCGTTTTCAAACAGTACAACGCCGACCTGCCACGGCTCGGTGTCGAACCCCGGCACGGAACCGGTCGTTTCAAAGTCGAGTACCGCAATCGTTGTTTCGCGAAGAAGCATGGGCGCAGTGAAACAAAAAAGACCGCAAAGGTAAACTCTGCGGTCTTTTCGTCTCAGTGTGAGGCGGCTTAGCGCGAGTAAAACTCAACGACAAGGGTGACTTCGCACTGCACCGGAACTTCGCCGGGCTCCGGCAGGCGGCTCAGGACCGCCGTGAGGTTTTTGTCGTCCACACTCAGGTATTCGGGCGTGGCGGCAATCTGCTGCGCGGACGGGAAGATGTCGAGGTCGCGGCTTTTTTCACGCACCGTGATGACATCGCCGATACGCACCTGATAGGAAGGAATGTTTACTTTTTTGCCATTAACGCGTAAGTGAGCGTGACCAACAAGCTGGCGGGCCTGGTAGATGGAGCGGGCGAGCCCGGCACGAAGCACGACGGCGTCGAGACGGGTTTCGATCATCTGCAACAGATGATCGGCGGTATTGCCCTGCTTGCGGGAGGCGGCCTGATAGTATTTGCGAACCTGCTTCTCACTTAAGTTGTACTGATACTGCAGTCGCTGTTTTTCAATAAGCTGTTTGCCGTAGTCCGACAGTTTGGAGCGGCGGCGCGAGGGGCCGTGCTGACCCGGCGGATGCGGGCGGCGCTCAAGATATTTTTCACTCTTCGGCGTGAGGGCAATGCCCAGACGACGCGATTTTTTGATCTTCGGTCCGTTATACTTCATGGTT
This sequence comes from Pontiellaceae bacterium, assembly GCA_029939835.1. Taxonomy (GTDB): domain Bacteria; phylum Verrucomicrobiota; class Kiritimatiellia; order Kiritimatiellales; family Tichowtungiaceae; genus Tichowtungia. The sequence goes on along the minus strand of JAOZSE010000008.1, from coordinate 22,127 downwards.
CTCTCCGTATTGGTTTCTGTTTCCTGCGTCCCGCTCAATTAAGCCCGCTCTGCCAGGCCGCCTGTTTCGAATAAACACATTTCAGGCGATCGCCCCGCCGTCCGGCGGTTTAAGCAATAATCCTCTTGCGAAACAAAGGGCGCATTAAAGCGATGCGGGGCTCCCCTGTCAACCACAAGAAGCGCTTTTTAGCCTTGCCTTGCAGGCGGAACTTCCCATCATGGTGCGCTTTAAAATTAAGCCCTGTTTCAGAAAGGATTTAGATCATGAAGAAAGTCAAAAAAGCAGCTATCCTCACCGCAGGCGGCCTGGCCCCCTGTCTCTCGTCGGCCATCGGCGGTCTGATTGAACGCTACACGGAAGTCGCCCCCGATATTGAAATCATCTGCTACACCAGCGGTTACAAGGGTCTTCTGCTCGGCGAATTCATTGGGGTAAGCGAGGAAATCCGGCAGAATGCCGAGGTGCTCTACAAACACGGCGGCAGCCCGATCGGCAACAGCCGCGTGAAACTCACCAATGTCAAGGACTGCGAAAAGCGCGGCCTTGTCAAAGAAGGTGAAAACCCGCTCGAAGTGGCCGCGAACCAGCTCGTCAAAGACGGTGTGGACGTGCTTCACACCATCGGCGGTGACGACACCAATATCACCGCAGCCGACCTCGCCGCCTATCTCGCCGAGCACGACTACGAGCTGACCGTGGTCGGACTGCCTAAAACCATTGATAACGACGTCTTCCCGATTCGCCAAAGTCTCGGTGCATGGACCGCCGCTGAAGAAGGCGCGAAATATTTCAGCAACGTCGTGGCTGAATATAACGCCAATCCGCGAATGCTCATCATTCACGAAGTAATGGGCCGCAGCTGCGGCTGGCTGACGGCCTATACCGCCAAGGTCTACCACGAAAAACTTGAAGAACTGGATTTCCTGCCGCAGCTCGGACTAAGCCGGGAACGTAAAGATGTTCACGCGGTCTTCGTTCCGGAAATGGCCGTCGACCTCAAAGCGGAAGCCGAACGCCTCAAGAAGGTGATGGACGAAATCGACAACGTGAATATTTTCATTTCTGAAGGCGCGGGTGTCGAAGACATCGTTAAGGAAATGGAAGCTGCCGGACAGCAAGTGCCGCGCGATGCGTTTGGCCACGTCAAGCTCGACGCGGTCAATCCCGGCCAGTGGTTCGGCAGGCAGTTCGCCAAACTGCTCGGCGCCGAAAAAGTGCTGATTCAGAAATCGGGCTACTACAGCCGCGCGGCGGCCTCCAACAAAGCCGATCTGCATCTGATCAAAACCTGCGCCGATAAAGCGGTTGAATGCGCCCTCGCGGGTATCGGCGGCGTCATCGGTGAAGATGAAGACCGCGACAACGAACTGCGCGCGATTGAATTCCCGCGCATCGCAGGCGGAAAACCGTTCGATATCGACACCCCGTGGTTCGGCGAACTCCTCGCCGGCATCGGCCAGACCAAAGGCGAAAAAGTCGAAGTCAGTCACTAAACCGTAAGGGCAACATGCATGTTGCCCCCTCTTCATGGAGACAACGAAACGATGAATACAAACCTGTCAGGAAACATGCTGATCGCCCAGAGCGGCGGACCGACACACGTCATCAACCAGAGTCTGGTCGGCGCGGTGCTCGAAGCCAAAAAGCACGGATGCATCAAAAGCATCTACGGCTCACTCCATGGTATTCAGGGCATTCTCGATAAGGATTTCATCAACCTGAAAAAGGAAAGCGTTAAAACGCTTGAAGCCGTGGCCAATACGCCCTCCTCGGCGCTCGGCTCGGTGCGGCGCAAGCCGACCGCCAAAGATTGCGCGCGAATTTTCCAAACCCTGGAAAAATACAATATCCGCTTCTTTTTCTACATCGGCGGCAATGATTCGGCGGAAACCGCGCACATCATCAGCGAAGAGGCCAAAAAGGCAAAGTATCCCCTTCACTGCTTCCACATCTGCAAAACCATTGATAATGACCTGCGCGAAAACGACCACACGCCCGGCTTCGGCTCGGCCGCCAAATTTGTCGCGCAGGCCTTTATGGGCGACAACCTCGACAACCGCGCGCTTGGCGGCGTAAAAATCAATGTCGTGATGGGTCGCCACGCAGGCTTCCTCACGGCAGCCTCCGCGCTGGCGCGCTTTCACGAGGACGACGGCCCGCACCTGATTTACCTGCCCGAACGCCCCTTTGCCATGAGCCGATTTATTAAGGACGTCAAAGCGGTGTACAAAAAACATGGCCGCTGTGTGATCGCCGTTTCCGAAGGAATCTCGGATCGAAGTGGAGTTCCGATTGTCGTGAAGGCCGCCAAAACCAAAGAGGTGGACTCACACGGTAACGTGCAGCTTTCCGGAACCGGCGCGCTCGGCGATATCCTCGCCGCAGAAATCAAAGCCAAAACATCGATCACCCGCGTGCGGGCCGATACGTTCGGCTATCTCCAGCGTTCGTTCGCCGGATGCGTTTCAGAAACCGACGCCAAAGAGGCGCGCGGCATCGGAGCCGCGGCGGTGAAAGAAGCGATCAAAGGCACCCGCGACGGAAGCATTGCGATCAAACGAAAGGCGGGCGCAACATACGCGGTCGAATTCAAACGCGTTCCGCTGAAGAATGTGGCGGGCCATACCAAACACATGCCGGGCTCCTTTATCAACAAGGCGGGCAATGATGTAACCGTAGCCTTCATCCGCTACGCTACGCCGATTGCTGGAAAGCTTCCGGTCATTGGGAAATTTAAAATGGTACGCGTGCCGAAAAAGTGAGATACTTTTAATTATGAAAAAAGACTTCTTCAAAACCTGTCCCAACTGCCGCAGTGAATGGAAGACACTGGATGATTTTATCGGGGATCCTGAGAACGAGCTGAACGGCTATCAGATCAACATTTCCGACCTGACCCGCGGTCTGTTCCTGTTCACCCACCAAGCGCCGAACTGCGGAACAACGATGGGTGTTTATGTGTCGGCCTTTACCGCACTCTCCGAGCATCCGGTTCTCGCACCGTCCACTCCCCGCCCCGAAACCTGTCCGGAACGCTGCCTGCACGAGGACGATCTCGAACTCTGTCCGGAAAAGTGCGAATGCGGCTGGGTGCGCGAAATCATGCAGATTATCAGAGACTGGAATAAACAGGCTGCCTAGGCCAGCGGAAGTCCTTCCCTGGTTTCCGGTGCCGGCTCCCGGTGTTCAATCAGTTCGATCTTCTGCCAGCGGCGCGAAAGAAACCGCACGATTAACCCAAGCGCCAGCAGACAGATGTAAATCAGCGCCCAGCTCCAAGCCGCCAGCAGGCCGCCATCCAGCACCAGAACAATCACCAGCTCTCCGGCGGCAAAAAACAGCCACGCCACTGCGGTCTGGTACCACATCACAAAATGGGTGTCGCCCGCGCCGCGCAGCGCGCCGGCCAGAATAAGGTTGGTGGCGTCCATCAGCCCCCAGCAGGCCGCAAAGAGCAGCAGGGTGCGGGCAATGCTGAAGACCTCATCAAACGGCACATCGCCGCGAGCAAACAGGCGGACGTACACTTCGGGCATCAACACAAAGGTTGAAGCGGCGAGAATCGTGTAAATCCAGCCGATGTGCACCGCGCGCCAGCCAACGACGGCGGCACCGTCTACGTCACGCCGCCCCAGGTGCTGTCCCACCAGTGTGCTGGCCGCCTGTCCGATGCCGACGGCGGGCAGGAAGGCAATCATGTTCACGCTCAAAGCGATATTGGCGGCCATGAAAGCCGTTTCGCCGAGCCGCCCCAGCAGCAGCACAAACAGTGAGAACGCGCCGATATCCAGCGCCAGATGCACCCCCGAAGGCACCCCGAATCGCAGCAGGCGGCGGAACAGCGGTGCGTCAAAATAGAAAAGACGGCGCGTATCGTAGAGCCGATTGTTTTTCTTTGAAAAATAGAGAACCAGCATGATCGCCGGTGAAATGAAGCCCGAAGCGACGGAAGCCACTGCGGCTCCCGAAATGCCCATCTCCGGAAAAGGCCCTTTGCCGAAAATCAGCAGCCAGTTGAGCAGTATGTTCATCGCGTTGCCGATGAGCGCACAGAACATAATCACCTTCGTCAGCCCGCGCCCCGAAAAAAAACTGCCGATGGCCGAGTTCAGCGAAACCGACAAGCCGCCGAGCATCAGGATGGTGAAATATTTCCGTTCCGCGGCCAGCACCTCCGGTGCATGGCCGCTGGCCGTCAGCATAGCCAGCCCGGCGGGAAGAAGCAGCAGAATCAGCGGATATGAAAACAGCGCGAGCAGAACCGCCTGTGCGACGGAGCGGCTGCAGCCATGGTAATCGCCACTGCCGTAATACTGCGCCACCAGACTGTTGGCAAAGGCCGCCGTCGCCATGAAACCGCATACGAGTGTAAAGAAAAGAATCCCGCCCGGCACAGAGGCTTGCAGTGCCACAGGACTGTACCATGCCAGGAACATGCGGTCGCAGAAATGCAGCACCGTGAATGACGCGGACGTCACAATCAGCGGCAGTGCAATGCGCAGCAGCTCGCGATAGGAGGCGGAAGACGGTGGCTGACATTTATTCATTGAGGCTGGGTTTTCTCTTTGTGCCCACCGCTGTTCAAAAGGAGCAGGCCGCGCTTGGCGGCTTCATCGGCGAAACGGCTCTGCCATGGCGGCGAAAAATTGCGACCCATCCGGTCGAGGTCGTCGAGCGAGCGGTAGTCGCGCGTAACGCAAAACGGATCAGGAGTCGGCGGCAGTTCAAAAACAAAAGCAGCGGCACGCATCACCTGCCGCTCCACGCGCCGTGCAAAAGTTTCTTCGTCATCGGTATAGAGCGGCTGCGTATTGATCACAGCAATGCCGCTTTTCGGGAAAACCGCCAAATGCTTCGATTCCTCATTGAATCCGGAGAGCACGATCAGCGTTACATCCGCATCGCTCTTCACGCGGCGGGCCGCTTTTTCCAAGGCCTGAAAGTTCTTCCTGCCGACCAGCTTCGAATTTTCGACTGCGCGTACCGGAACGTGCAGTTCGCGCTCCGCAAACACACGGACGCGCTCGAGCAGATCGGCGTCCACGGCAGCGGCGTTCACCAGTGTGATCGCCTTTTCCTGCGGTTCATTTGAGCAGGCGGCAGAAAGCAGAAGCAAGGCGACGATGACCAATTTAATAATGCGCATGAAAAAACTCCTTTTATCAAAAAAATGCGGCTAGTATTCTGCCGTTTCCTGAGCGCAGAATTCAAATCTGTTTTATGCCAACCTTCAAATATATTGCGCGCAATGCAGACGGCCAGCGGCTGGACGGCACCGTAGAGGCCGCCAACCGGCGCAGTGCCATGCAGTTACTCCAGAAGGAGGGCCATATGCCGCTCTCGCTGGAACAGGCCGCCGCGCCGCAGGCCGCCGGACGGAAACGGTTCCGGTTTAAGTGGAAAACCGGCACTAAATTGCGGATGAAACCGCACGATGTACTCCTCTTTACCCGTGAAACGGCCGATCTGCTTGCCTCAGGTATGACACTGGGCCGGGTGCTGCACACCCTGGCGCAACGCACCGGCACCTCAGCACAGGCACAGATTGTCCAGCGCCTGCGCGACGAAGTGGTTCAGGGAAGCGCCCTCTCTGACGCGCTGAAAATCTATCCCGACACCTTCCCGCAGCTCTACATCAGTATGGTGCGCGCGGGAGAAGCCTCCGGTGTGCTGGCCGAGTCGCTGGAAGGACTTTGTCATCATTATGAACGCGTACAGGAAGCCCGAGGCAAAGTGATCACGGCCATGATTTATCCGGCGATTGTGCTTGGTTTTGGTTTACTCACCGTCATTTTCATAATGACATTCATTGTGCCTCGCTTTACAAGTATCTTCGATGACCTAGGCGGAACACTCCCTTTAGCAACTCGCATTCTCATGAACATGAGTACCGTTATAATTAATTATGGGTGGTTAATCTTACTTCTTCTTCTAGGAGGAGGGGTTGTGTTCCGAAAGTGGTTGCGCACCGAAGCCGGTCGATTTTGGTGGCACGCGAGGCAACTCAAGTGGCCGGTCATCCGCAACATCGTCCAAGCCAACGCCTTCGCCCATTTCGCCCGCACACTCGAAACGCTCATCCGCAACGGCGTGCCGATCCTGCGTGCGCTGGTGATTGTGCAGGAAACCATCGGCAACCAGGTGATCGCGCAGGAAATTTCCGCTGCACGCGAACGCGTTACGGACGGATCGAGCGTTTCCGGCCCGCTGGCGGCGGGCAACGTGTTTCCGGCGCTGCTGACCGATATGCTGGCCATCGGCGAAGAAACCGGCGACCTGCCCGGCGCGCTGCAGCACATCGCCCGGCGCTATGACGATGACCTCGACCGAAGCATTAAAATTATGACCACGGTGATTGAGCCGGTTCTGATTCTGGGTGTCGCAGTCATTGTGGGATTCGTGGTTATCAGTTTATTGCTGGCCGTTTTCGACCTGACCAGCGGATTAGGTGTTTAACAACAGGAGTACGAGATGAAGAATCAGAAATCTAAAATCGGAAATCATAAATCCAAAGGCGGCTTCACACTGATTGAAATCCTGCTGGTGGTGGTCATTATCGGCATTGTTATCGGCATTGCTGTGCCGCGCATGTCGGGCAAGATCGGCATGTCGCTGGATGTCGCGGCGCGCGCCAGCCTCAAGAGCATTGAAACTGCCGTTCAAAACTATGAAATGGAGCACCTGCGCCTGCCCGACAGTCTCGACGATCTGACCAAGGTGAAGGATGGCAAGGGGCCCTATCTCAAACCAAGCGAACTTCAAGATCCATGGGGACAGAAATTCCAGTACAGCAAGCCCGGCAGCCATAACCGGGGGTATGACCTTTCCACCCGATCTCCCGACGGGGCCGACTTCAACAGCTGGGAATAGGGAGAAATTGACGATTGATGATTTTCGATTGAAGACTTCTATGAAAAACAATTCCCCAATCATCAATCATCAATCGTCAATCAAAAATGCCTTCACCCTCATCGAGATTCTTCTGGTGGTGGTAATTATCCTGATTGCCACAGGCGTTTCTGTCCCGCTTTTCCGGGGCACGTTTCAATCCACCCAGATGAATGACGCCGTCCGCTCAACCGTCCGTATGGCCCGCTATGCACGCAGCATGTCCATTCTCAAACAGGACGAATGCACGCTCCGCTTCAAGGACGGCCTGCTGACGCTTTCATGCGGCGGCACCAACGCCGCCGAACCGGAAACCTCCCGCCGCCTGCCGGGCGATATTAAAATCAGCGAATTCGAAAACCTGGCCGAAGCAGATGGCATCCCTGATGAAGGGCGCGCGGTACACTACTATTCCACCGGCATGAATGACGGGTTTTCGGTGACTTTCCGTGATGAAAAAGACCGGCGCGTGACGGTTTCCTGCAATCCGATTTCCGGAAAAACAACCGTGGAGGAGTCGTCATGGTGAATCTCTACCGTAGACGAGGCTTCCAGCCTCGTTCGAAAACGCAAGACACCTCGCCGGCGCAAACGAGGCTGGAAGCCTCGTCTACCCTCTGGAAAAGCGGGTTAACCCTCATCGAGGTTCTTCTGGCCATGGTGATCCTCGGGATCGGTGCGGGCACCCTGATGCTGGCGACGGCCCGCTGCCTGGCGGTCATTGCCAAAGCACGCCACTACAGCACGGCGCAGCGTCTGATTCTGCAGGTCGGTGCAGAAAACCCCCTCACCCGCAGCGAACTGGATGCCGGAGCAGACTCCGGTTCATTTGATAATGGCTACAAGTGGGAGCGTGAAATCACTGAACCCGAAGACGAAGAGCGCGAAGGGCTCTATACCGTGCGTACGAGGGTGAGCTGGTCCGCCCGCGGCCGCGAGAGTTTTGAGGAAATCGTCACCTGGCACTACATTCCGCCGGAGGAAGAGCGATGAGCGGAAATCGTTATGGAATGCGGCAGCTTGCTGCCGCTTTCATCAGCGGAGCTTGCTCCGCGTTAACCTTCCCGAAGCAAGCTTCGGGGGGAAAAGCGCAGGCAAGCCTGCGCACTCCAAAATCTTGCCGCGGTTTTACTCTCCTTGAAGTACTGATTTCGATGGTGATTCTCTCCATTGCCCTCACCGTGGCATGGCAGACTTTTTCGACCGCGACACGCGCATGGACCGGCGGGCGGGAACTGATGGATAAAATTCATCATGGCGATTTCGTACTCACCCAACTGTCGGCTTCGCTCCGCTCCATGGCGTTTTTTGATTCCGCGCCGGATAAATACGCGTTCCGGATGGAAAACAATCCAACGGGATATGGGGAACACACGATCAGCTGGGTTACCGCCAGCGGCGCGTTTATTCCGCCGGGCGAGGCGTTCAAGCACGGCCTGCACCGCATTGAGATCGGCGGCGGAAGGGACGAGGACGGTGAGGAAGGGCTGGTCGTCACCGTCTGGCCGCATCTGGCCGACGAGGATGAGGTCGATAAAAAGAGCTGGTTCATCAGCGAAAACATCAAAGGACTTCGCTGCCGGGTATATGACACCGAAGAAGACCATGAGGGTTGGGAAAGCCGCTGGGAACATACCAACGCCATTCCCGGACTGCTTGAAATTACGCTCTACGCGGAGCCAATGAAGGAATACGACGAACCCGTTGAATTTCGCCAGCTCATCGAAATTCCGCTCGGCCCCGAAGTCACCAATGATGTTTCGGAAGCAAACTGATGAAGATTTTTTATTCACCACAGAGGACACAGAGGCACAGAGAAGGCACCATTTCCTTCCCTCTGAGTCTCTGTGTCCTCTGTGGTCAAAATTCTAAAAAGTCCGGCGCGGCGCTGATTGTGGTGATGTGGGTGCTGGTGATTGTCGCCATGATTGTGAGCACGTTTGCTTTTGAAATGCAGTTGGAGGCGCGCATTATTTCCGCACAACGCAAGCGCTTCAAGGCGGACCGGCTGGCGCTGGCGGGCGTGGAACTGGCCAAAGCCATGATGGCCTTTGAAGAGGAAAATCCCGGCGAAGACATTGTCTATGAAGACCCTTATTTGAATGAAGCAGCTAAAATCGCCAAAGGAGTTCCAGTAGTGGGCTACAGCGAGGCGTTCGGCGACGGAACGGTCACCGTGGACATCGACTATGAAAAAGGACGGCGCAATATCCACAAGCTTTCGCGTGACGGATGGAAAGAACTTTTCATTCAAACCGGTGTTCCCAATACGAAGTGGGACACCCTGCTCGCCTGTCTGGAGGATTGGGAGGACGAAAATGACGCCCACCGGGCCAACGGTGCGGAATCTGACCATACGTTCTACCGCACGCGCGGCTATGAGTGCAAAAACGCCCCTGTGGATACGGTGGATGAACTGCTGCTGATCAAAGACTGGACCGAGGAGATTCTCTACGGTACGCCGCCGGACGCTCTGGCGGAAGCTGAGGAACCTATGACCGGCCTCGCTGCGGAACTGACCACCTGGGGAAACGGAAAAGTGAACCCCAACAGTGCAAGCCGTACTACATTGTACAGCCTTGGTATTCCTGAAGCTGTGATTGATGACATTATGGACGCCCGTCTAGGCCTCGACGGCGAAGCCGAAACGGAAGACGACGGAATTACGCAGGAAGATTTCGCGGCGCTGGGCCTCAGTTCCGATCTTTTCACGTTGAAGCCGGAATATGTCACCATTACCAGTGTCGGCGCCGTCGGGAATATCACCAGTGAAATCTCCTGCATCTTTAAGCTGGGCGAAAAGGAGGCCTCTCCACTATTCTGGCTCGAAGGAAAACAGCACTGAGCACTGATATGTTGCTATTCACTCATACAACCGGGATCCACTTTACCGACGAAATCGTCGAGTGGGCCGTGTTGCGCAAAAACCGCCGTGGTACGGAAAAACTGTACGAAGGTACCCTGCCCCTGCCGGAAGGTTTTTTTGAACAGGAAAACGCCCCGCTCTTCCCTGCAGAGGTGCTTCCTGAAATCCGCAATAATTTTAAAGGCATCGTGACGCTTGCGCTGCCCTCATCACAGTTGCTGATGCGGGTGATCGAACTGCCCTCCGCCGACGCGGACGAGCTGCGCGGCATGGTGGAACTGCAGATCGACCAGATATCGCCGTTCCCCGTTGACCAAATGACGGTCTCCTATGAGGTACTGCATCAGACCGAAGACCACTCCCGGGTGCTGGCGGTGGCGGCCCCGCGCAAGGTGGTGGACACCCTCGGCGATCTCTTTAAGGAAAAGAATATCTATATCCGCAGTCTGGACGCCGAAATACTGGCATGGTGGAGCCTGCTGGTCGCCCACGCGCAGGCGCCGGACAAGGGGCGGATTGTACTCGTGCTCGAAGAACATACAGAATTTTCCATGATCGTCGTGGATGACGGCGTACCCGTCTGCTTCCGGTCTCTCGAACTGTTTCATAACTTCAGCGATGAAGCCGTGATGAAGGAAGTTTCCGAGGAGGTTCGCTATACGCTGCTGTCGCTTGAAGCTGAATACGGCCACCGCGAAACCGATTCGGTATTGTTCTGGAGCGAGGCCGAAGTGCCGCCGTCGCTCGTCCGGATGCTGAAAAAAGCCTGCGGAGCCGACGTGTCGCTGCACGATCTGGGCACATTACCGCCGCTGGCCGAAGGACTGGCGCTGCGTACCGCCGAACGCGGGCTGCACCATGTCGAACTGGTGCCGCGCGAGTGGATTGAACTGCAGCGGAAAAAACGGATCATGCGCATTGCCACCATTGCCTCCATCGCGGTGCTCAGCATCTGGCTGGCCGTGGTCACGATTACGGGTGTCGTTTTCTCCATCCGGCAGGCCAGTTGCCGCCGCATCCGCCGACAGGCCGCCATCTATGAGGAGCCCGCGCGTAAAGCACAGGCCGCCCGCGAAGCCATGCTCTCGCTCAAAGAATATTCAGACCGCTCCCGCTCGGCGCTCGAATGCCTGCGCGAAATTACCGCCGCCCTTCCCGAGGGGGTCGAAATCAGCTCCTTCACCTACAAAAAGGGCGCTTCCGTGAGCCTGCGGGGAACCAGCGAGCGCGCCGACCCCATCTATGACTACTTCCAGCAGCTCAGCGCGTCCGGACTCTTTGAACGGATTAAAGATCAGCCCGTCAGCACGCGCACCATCAAAGACCGGCGCGTCTCCACCTTTTCCCTCACGGCGGAACTTCCCAAACAACCGCAGGAGGACCGGCCATGAAATTTTCAAGGCGCGAACTCCTGCTGGGTATGGCCGCCTTGACCGTGGTGCTCTTCGGCTTCACCTACTGGCTGGCCGGCTCGAAGATCGCCGCGCAGCGGCAGCTCACCGAAGAACGAACCCGTCTCCTGAGGCAGATTAAACTGCATAAGCGGATTCTCGACGAAAGAAAAGACTGGATCAGCCGCCTCATTGAGCTTCAGGATCAGCTTCCGGTATATAACGAGAAAACCTCCGTCACCGCCGAAGTGCTCAAGCTCATCAAGCGCACCGCCGATGAATACGGCCTCGACCTCATTCGCACCCAGCCCTACCGCGAAGAACAGCGCGGTGCGCTCTACGAACTCGGTGTCAGCTGCAACTGGGAGGGTGAACTCGATGCGCTCGTCCGTTTCCTTTACGACCTCCAGAGCCAAGGCATCCGTTTTGATGTCCGCCAGCTCAACGCCATGCCCGACGCCCGGCGTGAAGGCGTCCTGAAAGGTTCCATGATCATTGACTGCGCCTACCGGCGGAATAGCGAATGATGAGTTATGAAACGTGTTGCTCGTTACGTGAAATATCCGTGTAAACCGGAAAAAGCTGTGATTAAATAGCCGCCTTTAAATTAAATGGACTAAATTATGAAAAAGACACTTTTCCTTCTGATGACCGCCCTGCTCAGCGCAACGTTTTGTGCCCGGGCGGAGCAGCTTTTTTCACAGAAATTGAAGGATGCCACCCTTGAGCAGCTGGTGCTTCTTTACAACGAGGAAGAGGACCGCACACTGATCACGCAGGCCGATCTAAAACCCACCGTTACCCTTCAATACAGCAAACTGACACGGGATGAAGCCAAACAGGCCATCGAAACCGTCCTCGCCATGCACGGCATCGCCCTCGTTCCGATGGGCGACAAATTCCTCAAAGTCGTCCCCATCGCCAACGCCCGGCAGGAAGGGATGGAAATCAAACCCTTCGATCCAGACCAGAAATACACCGAGGCCGACCAGCTCATCACCCAGGTCATTCCCCTGCGCTACGTCGTCTTTGCCGATGTCCAGCCGCTCATCCAGCATCTTGTCCACGGCTACGGAAAAATCATCCAGATGGATCGCATCAACAGCGTCCTCATTACGGACACCTCCGCCAATATCGCCCGGATCGTTGAACTGATCACCATGGTGGATCAGCCTGTCGAAAAAATTGAACCCCGCATCTACCAGCTCAAACACGCCACCGCCGGAACGGTTGCGGGTAAGCTCAAAGAGCTGGTCGAGGCCGCCAAAACCAAAAAAAGCGAACAGACCGTTGTCGCCGGCGGCGGGCGCACCATCCCCGGCGTCATCCGCGCGCCCAAAACCGCCGGTACCGCCGTAAAACCGGAAAGCGCTCCGGCTGACGAAACCGAAATGATTCAGGGCGAAGTCAAATTTGTCTCCGATGAGCGCACCAATATTCTCATTATTTTTTCGAAAGCCGCCAACTTTGACTTTTTCGACAACATCATCAAAGTGCTCGACGTCCCCGTTGACCCCGAAGTCATCGTCGAAGTCGTCAATCTTGAGTATGCCGAGGCGTCCGAAATCTCCGGTGTCCTCAACGAATTCATCGGAGCGGCCAAAGCCACCGAAAAAACCAAGAGTATCGGCCCGGGCGGGAAAGATGAAGGCAGTAAAAGCATTGAAGAAGCGGTCGAAAAAGTCACCTCCACCACCGGGCGCGAAATCAGCGCTGAAGCTAAAAGCGCGATCGGCCGCCTCTCCGCCGAGACCAAAATCCTTTCCGATGAGCGCACCAACTCCCTGCTCCTTATGGGCCGCAAGTCCGACATTGAAGCCCTCAAAGCCGTCATCGCCAATCTGGATGTCATGCTCGCTCAGGTCCTCATCGAGGCCGTCATCCTCAACGTCAACCTCAACGACTCGCTCCAAACCGGTATCCAGTGGGTGTATCAAAATATTGAAGAAGAACGGGCTGTTATTGCGACCAGAACAATAACAAATGCTGGATTTGAAATTACCGAGAACCTTTATAAATCTTTAACTGACCTCAATCGAATAGGATTTGATGCGGCTAGCCTAGCTACAAACATGGTTGGCGGGGCTCTTAGTTACTACGGTGTTTTTCCCGAACTGAATTTAAAGACCATTATCCATGCGGCTAAAACCGATGGTGATGCGCGGATTCTATCCACCCCGGTCATTCTGACAACAGACAATACGGAAGCCAAAATTACGGTTGGTGAAGAACACCCCATCATCACCTCCTCCGTAAACAGTGACAGCAGCACCACGGCGCGCTCCACCTATGAATACCGTAACATCGGGATCAACCTCACCGTCACCCCGCACATCAACCCGCAGGGTTATGTCGTCATGGAAATCACGCAGTCGGCCGATGACGTCGGCTCAAACGTCACGATTGACGGGAATGAAGTGCCTATCATTCTAAAACGGGAAATGAGCGCGCAGGTGGCTGTGCAGGACCGCTCCACGATTGTACTCGGCGGACTGGTCAATAAATCCACCCGCAAAAGCTCCACCAAAATTCCAATTCTCGGCGACATCCCCCTGCTCGGCTGGTTTTTCAGCTCGCACAACAACTCTGATGCGCGCGGCGAACTCATTGTATTGCTAACGCCCTACGTGCTGACTACGCCCGAAGAGGCGGAGCGCGAAACGCGCCGCATTTACGAAGCGTCCGATTCCAGCAAAACCCTTTGGCCGCCCGGCTGGTCCGAAAGCCCGCTCCGCAATGAGGAATCGGCCAAAGAGGATAATAGCAAAGCCTCCGGCGAAAAAGATATCAGCGAAGTGTCTGAGGAAAAGCCAGCCGAGACTCCAAAACTAAGCAGTACAGACCTGATTCTTCAGGAACTCCGTGCAGCAAAAGCTGAGACCAAGTGAGCTGAACGGCGTGTCTGGCGCAACCGAAAAGGCTGGCCTGCCAGCCGTAGCTCCGAAGGAGCGAAGGCTGGAGCCAATGGTCGGATTCGAACCGACGACCTGCTCATTACGAATGAGCTGCTCTACCAACTGAGCTACATTGGCCATAAAATAGCGGATAGTAATACAGCGCTCACCTTGGGCAGTCAAGTTTATGGTAGGGACGGTTCTCCGAACCGTCCGAGGACACCTCGGAGAGGCGTCCCTACCCTTGGGATAATTCAACCGATTTCTTTCGGGCGGCGAGAATCGCTTTAACGACCGCCTTTTTCACACCCGCTTTGTCGAGCAGACGAACCGCCGCTTCGGTGGTGCCGCCTTTGGAAGTAACTTTCTCCCGGAGAGCCTCCGCCGTTTCGCCGGAATCGGTCATGAGCCGCGCGGCCCCTTCGACGGTTTTGAGTGCCAGCCACCGCGCCGTCTCTTCATCAAGCCCCATTTTTTCGGACGCGGCCAGCATGCCTTCGAGCAGGTAGAAAACATAGGCCGGGCCGGATCCGCTCAGCGCGGTAACGGCATCCATATCTGTTTCTTCAACGCGCACCGCCAGCCCGACGCATTGCAGGATGGCCTCCGTCACTTCCAGATCGGCTTCGTCGGCGTTGGAGCCCGCCGCAAGCGCGGAAGCTCCCTGCCCGACCAGCGCGGGCGTATTGGGCATCACCCGGACTACACGGCGTTCGCCGCCGAGCGTGGATTCGATTTTTGCCGTGGAAATACCCGCCGCGATGCTGATGATCAGCGTCTCAGGACGCAGATCGGCGGCCAGGTCTTTGAGTACTTCCGGCAGTACCTGCGGTTTAACGGCCAGCACAACCATTTCGGCATTTTTGACGACGCTGTTATCCGTGGAGACGGTAACGCCATATTCATTTTCGAGATCGGTGAGCCGTTCCGGGCGGATATCCGTCATCACAATTTTTTCCGGCGCACAGAAGCTTTCCGCGAGCATGCCGCTGACGATGGCCTCCGCCATATTTCCCGCGCCGACAAAAACCACTTTCGATTCCATAATGCTCATATTGCGCCTCCATTCGTAGGGGCAGGATGCATCCTGCCCCTACCGCATTCCAAAAATATCACTCCCTACCCTCACAAATGTGGCCCCCTCTTCAATCGCGATTGCAAATTCGTGCGACATACCCATGGAAAGTTCGGGCAGCGGTGTGCCGGTTTCGTCCTGCAGGCGGTCACGCAGCTCACGCAGCGCGGCAAAATGAACCCGCGCCTTTTCGGGGTCAGGCGTAAACGGCGGAATGGTCATCAGCCCGTGTACTTCGACCTGCGAGCAGGCATTGGCCGCTTCGATAAGCGCGGCGGCTTCCTCCGGTGCGCAGCCGGATTTGGAACCTTCGCCGGAAACATTAACCTGTACAAGCACGGGGAGCGGCGTCGCGACGTATTCATCGAGCGCGCGGAGCAGTTTTTCGGAATCAACAGAATGGATCATCCGAAACAGGTTCGCGGCTATTTTGGCCTTGTTGCTCTGGAGGTGGCCGATCAGGTGCCAGTGCAGATGATTCGGGCAAAGCGATATTTTGGCCTGCGCTTCCTGTATGCGGTTTTCGCCAAACAGAATCTGCCCCGCAGCGGCGGCTTCGCAAACGGCTTCGGCCGGTTTTTTCTTGGAAACAGCGATCAGCTTTACCTCGTCGCGACTTCGCCCCGCCTTCCGGCAGGCCTCCGCGATACGCACTTCGACGGCTTCGAGGTTGTCGCTGATACTCATACTTTGGCGATCAGTTTAATGACGAGCATTTCAAGGATCAGTGCCTGCGGAACACCACTGGAGACGAGCTGCTCATGGGTTTCAAGAAGGCGTTTCTGGCAAAGGCGCAGTTCTTCGGCGGTGTAGTTTTTAGCCTGCTGTGCCAGCATGCCGGCGCGGAAGGGGTGGGTTTTGCGCGGATCGGACGGAAGCAGATCGAAAAGTTTGTCCATTTCGGGATCATTGCCCCACTGTGCGTTCTGCCCCCGCATCTTCACCCAGCCCTGGTCGAGATAGGCGCGGTACTGCGTGAGATTCTGAAACAGGTTCTCGACCGCAAATATAATTCCAACCGGTGCTTCACCCTGAAAGATGAGCTGGCGAAGAATTTTGAGCGCTTCATCAAGTCGCCGCTCGCCGATGGCATCGGTGAAGTCCCACGCAATAGCCTCCGCCGCGGAAGAGGTAATGGCTTTAACATCGTCCTCGGTGATTTCTTTGCGGTCACCGATGTAGAGCGTCAGCTTGTCAGCCTCCATGACCAGCTGGCGGGTGTCCATCCCGACCTTGTCGAGGAAAAGATCGAGCGCGGCGGCCCCGATTCGGCACTTTGCTTTGGCAAAAAGTTTTTGTGCCCGTTCGCGGATGAGGGGTCTCTTTTTGTAGTCCTGCTCGGGCAGATCGTAGGCTTCCACCTCGGCCGACGCTTCGCAGGTTTTATAGAAGGCGGAACGACGATCCACTCCCGGCGCAGAAATTACGAGATGATGCCCGGCAGGCAGTCCTTTTTTGATGTCATCCGCCAGCTCGCCGAAAAGCGCCTTAACCGCTTCGTTTTTGGAAATAACCTTGTCCTTGAAAATCGAGACATCGCGCAACCAGACGGTTTTCTGCCCGCCAAAGAGGCCGACCGTGCGCAACGCACCAAGGCAGGTTTTGAGCGCAGTCACAGCTTCATCAATCGTTTTAACGCTGCCGTCCACGGTTTCGAGACCGAGAGTCTGTTCGCTCTCCGGGCACAGGGTATTGACCGCTTTGCGGGCGTGGTGACTCACCAGATATTCATCGGTTCCATGGATCAGTTTTACGGCCACAATAAAAATTCCTTTTGCGTTAGACCGGTATCTTAATCATAATTCGGCACAATCTGGCAATGAAGGAGCGTATTGGAATGAAAAAACCTGTCTGGGCACCGTGGCGGATTGAATACATTCGAGGCGAAAAGGCGGGTGAATGCTTTCTCTGCCGGATGTTTTCTGAAACAAAGGATCGTGAGAACCTGATCCTTTTCCGCGGCGAAACCTGTGCGGTAACTATGAACCGCTTCCCCTACAACAGCGGTCACCTGATGGTGGCGCCCTACCGCCACATTGCCGAACTCGACGACCTTTCTCCCGACGAAGACCTGGAATTCAGCGAGCTGACCAAATGCGCGGTGGTGGCCCTGCGCTCTGCTTTGCAACCGGAAGGGTTCAATATCGGCATCAACCTCGGCCAGGTTGCCGGTGCGGGGCTGGAGGATCATTTGCACCGTCACATCGTGCCGCGCTGGAACGGTGATACCAATTTTATGCCGGTGCTCGGCGGGCCGCGCGTCATTCCCGAAGCGCTGGACGCCACCCATGAGGTGCTCGCAAAAGAGTTTAAAAAATTATCGTGACTAGGTAGGGACGGTTCTCCGAACCGTCCGTGGACCGCTCGGAGAGCGGTCCCTACCCAATATTTTGAAAGGAAAACCCATGCCGAAAAACATCCCTGTACTTTGTGTGAAAGCCGAAACACTCGCCGAAGCGTATGAACAGGCCATTATCGCCCTCTTCAATGATGGCGCGAAGTTCAAAACGCAGTACGACAAACCCGGAGATCCGCTCAGCCGAGACTGCACGATGAATATCACCATACTCGACCCCATGAAGGATCCGATGATCCATAAGGCTTTCCCCGGCGGCATTGAGGATCTGCGTGAATACGTGATGGAACTCAAGGGCCTCAAAGACCACTGGGTGAAAAACATAAACGATCCCGATGATACGCGCTGGGAATACACCTATCACGGAAGGCTCGCCAACTACGGTGTCTGGCAGGATCTCAAGGATGGCAAGAGCACCGAGACCGGTCCGTTCAAAGTTAAACAGCTCGAAGGCATCATCAACAAACTTTCCGAACAACCCTTCACCCGTCAGGCGCAGGCCATCACATGGATGCCCAACCTGGATCTCGAATGCTACGACCCGCCCTGCCTGCAATCTCTCTGGTATCGCATTTTTGAAGACGAAGAGGGTGTCTGGTGGCTCAACTGCAACGTACGCTTCCGCAGCAACGACGCGTGGGGCGCCAACTTCATGAACATGTTCGGGTTTACCCTGTTCAACCAGGAAGTGATTGCCGATGCCGTCGCCGCGAAAACCGGCAAAACCGTAAAGCTGGGCCGAATGAACTGGCAGGCCGATTCCTTCCACATCTATGGCAAGGATATCGCCGACGTCAAAGAACGGCTGATGAACCGTCTCGACTCCACTGATTTTGAAGACCGCGTCTATGAACTCGGCGATGAAATGATCCGCGAGCTGTACGACGAAGCCGAGGCGACCGTCCTCGAAAAAATTAAAACCTACGACGCCGAACATCCGCGGACGTAATAACGTTTTGGAGTGCGCAGGCTTGCCTGCGCTCTGTCGGTCGAAGCTTGCTTCGGCCATCTATACGCGGAGCAAGCTCCGGAGAGAAAAGCGCAGGCAAGCCTGCGCACTCCACACAGCAGCTATCCTTCCCCGTCCCAGCAGTAGGTGCAGAGCTTTTCCTTGGGGAGGCCGATGGCTTCAACCAAATCTTCCAGCGTCTGGAACTGCAGAGAGGTCAGATTCAATCGCTCGCGGATTTTGTCCACCATCGCCTGATAGCGTTCCGTGGAGGCGTCGGCATATTCGTCGAGATGCTCGTATTCCCCTTCGAGCTCTTTGATGGCAATACGCGTGGCAAGCTCATCAATGGAGCGCGAGCGGGAGAAGTTCAGGAACTTGCAGCCGTAGACCAGTGGTGGGCAGGCCGGGCGCATATGGATTTCCTTGGCGCCATATTCGGTGTAGAGCCGCTCGATGGTGTCCTGCAGCTGTGTGCCGCGCACAATGGAATCTTCGCAGAACATCAGTCGCTTGCCTTCAATCAGTTCACGCACCGGAATGAGTTTCATCTTGGCGACGCGGTTTCGCTCCTGCTGGTTCTGCGGCATAAAGCTGCGCGGCCAGGTGGGGGTGTATTTCACAAACGGGCGGCGGTACGGCAGGCCGGATTCCTGCGCGTAACCGATGGCATGGGCCGTTCCGGAATCGGGAATGCCGCTGACACAGTCGGCCTCGACGTCATCGCGCCGGGCAAGCCTCTTCCCGCACTCGTTGCGGACGTCCTCGGTGTTACGGCCCTCATAAGTAGAGGCGGGATAGCCATAATAGACCCAAAGAAAAGAACAGATTTTCATGCAGTCACCGGGGCATTTCATCCGCTCCACGCCATCGGCGGTGATGCGGACAATTTCGCCGGGGCCCAATTCGCGTTCAATCTGGTATTGAAGATTGGGTAGCGCACAGGTCTCGAGCGTTATCGCATAGCCGTTTTCGTTTTTGCCGATGATGACGGGAGTGCGCCCCACCCGATCGCGCGCAGCATAAACACCCTCTTTGGTGAGCAGCAAAATCGAGGAGGAGCCTTCGACAGCCTCCTGCGCTTTGGTGAGCCCATCCGTAAAATCTTTACCCTGATTAATCAGGTGGGCGATCAGCTCGGTGGGGTTCACCTCGTTGCCGCTCATTTCCGAAAAATGAATTCCAGCCGCACAGGCTTCCGCCTCCAGCTTCTGGGCATTCTGCACCACACCAACGGTCACGATGGCGTAGCGCCCGTGACGCGAGTTAATGATGAGCGGCTGGTCTTCGTAGTCGCTGATGATACCGATAGCGGTATTCCCGCTCATTTTCGGCAGATCGTCTTCAAATTTGGAGCGGAACTGGGCGTTGCGGATGTCGTGAATGTAGTGGGTGAAATTTCCGTCATCACTCAGGGTAGCCATGCCGCCGCGCTGGGTTCCGAGATGGGAATGATAATCCGTCCCGTAAAAAACGTCCGACACACAATCCTTCTTCGAAGCTACACCGAAAAATCCGCCCATTTCATTCTCCTTCTGTTATCCGCGTAAATTGGAAAAGCGGCATCGTAATTGGAGAACCCCGCATTGAAAAGCATTAAACGGAAAGGTCGCCTGCCCAGATGGGAAGGAGTTCGCCATTTGCAACGCGCAGAAGCAGCTCCCCGTCGTTTCCAAACCCGGCCAGAAGCCCGCTTCGCTCTGCATCGCCATCGCGAACGGTGACGGGCTGACCGATATTCTCCACACGTTTTTCCCAGTCAGCGCGCAATGTCTTAAAGCCGCTGCTCTTCCATTTTTCGAGATGGGCCGAAAGATGGGTAAGCAGCTTTTCGAGCAGTTCATCCACGCTGTGTCGTGTTCCGGTTTCAATCAGAATGCAGGTCGCGGGCTGATCAATGTGATCGGCGCTCTCCATATTGACGTTGAGGCCGATGCCGATGATGACACCACCGGAAATTCCTTCAGACAGGATGCCGCAGATTTTTTTTCCGCTAACGAGCACATCATTCGGCCATTTGAGCGAGGGTTGCAACCCTTCGGCTTCGAGCAGTTCGGCCACCGCAATCGCCACGGCCATCGCGGCGGCCGGCGCGTTTTTTGGGTCGGTGAGACCGCGAACCAGTACGGAAAACGTCAGGTTTTCGCCTTTTGAATCCCATGTGCGGCCGCGGCGGCCGCGCCCCGCAGTCTGCTCGCGTGCCGCGACCACCGTCCCTTCCGGCAAATCCGGGTCGCGATCAACCCGTTGCTTCAGAAACGTATTGGTCGATGGCAGCGTTTCGTGCCACTGAACCGTAAATTGCATCAGTGTCCGCCTTCCGCGTTCAGCGCAGCGTGCGTTTCCTTTAGGTGCCGGATAATCGGAAGCTTTTGCGGACATTTCTTTTCGCATTCGCCGCATTCGATGCAGTGGGAGGCATCCTTGCCTTTGGCAATCCACGGTTTTCCGATCTGCGCATAACGCTCACGTGCAGCATCTTCAAGTCCGTACACCTTGAGATAGTTCATGAACTCAAAGCATTTCGAAATGTTCACCTCCTGCGGACACGGCATGCAGTATTCACAGCCGGTGCAGTAGAGATCGGCCAGTTTTTTGAGATCATCGGCTGTTTTTTCAATCGCAGCTTTTTCAGCGCTGCTCAGCGGCGTTTCATCGGAAGCCACGGCAACGTTTTCATCGACCATCTGTACGGTTTCCATTCCGGAGAGTGCGCAGTCGACGTTCGGGTTGGACAGCACAAAGCGCAGCGCCAGCTCGGGCGTTTTTATCGCGCGGTCCGAAACCGATTTCTCAAAAACCTCGGATGGGTTCTTAAGACGCCCGCCGGCCACCGGCCCCATCACGACGACGCCGAGCCCTTTGCTTTTGGCATAGGCAATTGAATCTTCATTGCTGCGGTCGAGCAGGTTGTACTGGCAGAGCACGGAGGAAAAACAGCCCCGGTCAACAATCGGAATCATCTCTTCTGGTTTATCGTGAAAAGAAAAAGAGAGGTGGCGAATCAGCCCCTCCTCTTTGGCCTTCATCGCTTCATCAATGAGGTGAAATTTGTCGATTTTATCGCGCAGTTGGTCTTTTCCGATGCCGTGAAAGTGATAGAAATCGATATATTCCTGATCCAGCTTGCTGAGTTGTTCAGTAAGGATGCGTCGAAAATCTTCGCGCTTTTCTGCCAAATGAGGCGGGAACTTGGTGGATAAATAAACTTTCTCGCGCCAGCCGTCTTTCAGCGCGCGCCCAACTATGTTTTCGCTCTCGTCCTCGCAATACATATAGGCGGTGTCAACATAGTTGACGCCCCGCGCGAAGGCACGACGAAGCAAAGCAACCGCTTCATCCGTTTTGACGTGGCCCTTTCCCTCTTTGTTCCACGCCATCGGCAGGCGCATCGCTCCAAAGCCGAGTGCGGAGATTTTTATTCCGGTTTTCCCGAACGGTCTGTACAGCATACAAAGAGTCTCCTTGACCAAGGAGTATAGAGGTTTCAATCCAAAAAAAACAGGCGGGCGGAGATACTTTTCAGTCGCGGAAAGCTACAGGGCGATCCTCAGATAACAACCTCTACATTGTGTTTGCCGTCTTTAAAAACCGGTAGCACGTTGCCTTCCAGTTTTTTACCGTCCACGGTGATAGAGGTAGTTCCGATACAACGCCCGGCGGTGTTGTCGATTTCAATCTTGTAGGTCGCACCGCGGAATTTCC
>JAOZSE010000172.1 GCA_029939835.1 Pontiellaceae bacterium | reverse complement strand
GATCATTCTGCCGTCAATCATTCTGCCTAAACTCTCCCCCCACCCGCCGTGTCGCGTTTCCTTTTCTTATTATTTTGACAACAGACCTAATTTTCTGGAAGATGCCTTTTCTTTTAGCTCAGGCTACGGGTTTGGATGCATACGAGTTTGTTTTAAACCCTAGCCGTTTGTTCATGTCAAAACAGGAGGAGGATCGGAGAATGCGAAAGTTAGCCCTAGGAATCACAGCTCTGCTTTATTGTACAATCCAAAGCGGATTTTCTGAAACCATTATTACCGCGCAAGACTATGCAGTCGATAGCGATGTGGTTCTGGAAAGCGTACTGCGAGAAGTCAAATCGGCACCCCGCGACACGGTCAACGTGGTCGGCGATGGTGTCAAACTTGTCGCAGACGAAGTCTCCACTGCCTACAACGGTGTAAAAGCTGTTTTCAAAGGCAACCCGGTTGAAAAGGCCGAAAAAGCTGGCATGCTCGAAGTGGCGAATGCCTGGGACTCCTCCAACGACATCATCTTCCGCTCCTATAAGGTCACGGATGAAGTGGGTCAGGAGCTGATGCAGGGTGCAGATGTTTCAGACGGAGCCAGTGTTGATGTAAGCGGCTTCTTCAGCGGAATTGACTTCCCGCGAAAGGCCTCGGTTTACTTCCGCCCCGAATTCAACCGCCTTTTTGTCCGCAACACGCTGGCCAACATCCTATTCATTGAAGATGTGCTGGCTGAACAGCATAGCGCGGTTCGCGATCTGCTCGGCAAACAGGTTTTGATTGAAACCAAGTTTATTGAAGTCAACCAGTCCACCCTCAATGAGCTCGGCTTCGAATGGACATTCACGGGTGAAAGCGATGGGGTAGTAGACGATAACCCTGCGACCCTTTTTGAAGACCTTCTCTTTCCTGCGCAAGACATTCTCGCTGGAGGACTACGCAGCTCTCTCACCGCTATCAATTCAGGGGTTATCGCAGATTCACTTACCTTCACGAAAGTTGCAGGTCGCCTGCGGGGTAGCTTGGTCATCAGCGCATTAGAGCAGTCGGACGACACCGATATTCTCTCCGCACCGAGTATTGTGACGCGCGATGGAAACACGGCCACTATCATGGTGGGTGAAGATCGTGCCGTTTCTCTCGGCTTTGAAGCAGGCAGCGCCGAAAGCTCCCTTTTTATTGAGCACGACCTCGAACGGCAGATGATGGGAGTATCGCTCGAAGTGACCCCGGAAATCCGCTCCGACGATCTGCTCGATCTCGAACTCAAACCCAAAGTGATCGACCTGATTGGGTACGATGAAAACTATCAGGTGCATCCTTCTTTCACGATGACCATCTATGGCAATACTTTTGGCGCAGGCAACACATATAATGGCAGACGTCTCTCGGGCCGCCTTCCCTACTACCGTCTACGCGAAATGGAGACTCAGGTGACGGTGGCCGACGGCAGCACGGTCGGCATGGGCGGACTGATCTACGACAAGCTCGAAACCTTTAAGGATAAAGTTCCCGTATTGGGTTCCATTCCGCTGATCGGTCGGCTCTTCCGTTCGGAAGGCGAAAAGAGTGTGAAACGAAACCTTTTGATCTTTGTGACGGCCACGCAGGTGGATGTGAATGGACGCAAGGTCTCGGATCTCGCCCTGAGAAAATAATTTTAACCCTGAGATGGGCAGGCAGGGATGCCTACCCCACATTTAACGGAGAAAAAACATGCAAAAAATTACCTTACTGATTATAGCCGCCCTCGTGGCGAGCACCTCGTTTGCTCAGGAAAAATCCGAGAGCGTCGATAGCATTCTTAAAGAGCTCGGGGATCACCAAGGGGTGGAAACGGCCTCTGCGCCCGCCGTCGAGCCCGTTGTAGAACCTATTGTCGAATTGGCACCTGCCCCTTCGACTCCGAGCTCACAGAGCTCGGCTACAGAAGAGCTTCCTATTGTAGCCGAGGGCCACGAGTCCGCCGTAGCCTTGGCGAAGGAGGAAGACCTCGTTGAGCCCGCAGAGGTGGTTGAAGCCGCACCGATCGTCGAAGAAATTTCCCCCGTCGCTGAAGCTATGGAGGACGTGGATGTGGAAGAGCTGATTGCGGATAGCCGCGACTTTTACGTGGGCGGCGAATTCGCCCGCGCTCAGGCTGGCTTTGAAAAAGTCATTCAACTGAAACCTGAAAATATGATTGCCCGGATGTATCTTCGGAAACTGACCGAACGCGACCAGCGGATCGTCGAAGTTCGTGGAATGAAAGCCGTTACGGCTGCTTGGAACACGGATCTCGTCATCCGCTCCTATGCGATCAGCGGCGATGCCGTCGAAAAAATGGGTCTCACGGATGCCGAAGGCGCCGTCGATGTGGAGGTGAAATTCCCGGAAGTGGCTTTCAAAAAAGGCGCGAGCGCGGTCTATCAGCCAGCCATGGAAAAACTCTTTGTTCGCAACACCCGCGACAATCTGCTGATCATTGAAGAAATTCTCGAGGCGATGGATGTAAGCAAGCTCTCTGCGGATGTCGAACAAGTCGAAATCGAAGCCAAGTTTGTTGAGGTGTCGGAAGGCACGCTCGAAGAGCTCGGATTTGAATGGCGCAGTATTGCAGGAAATGAATATCGTCTAGCGAATGATGTGACCCTACCTGGTGGTCAAGCATTATTTGACGACGGCTTACGCGGCGGAGCCAGCGGTCCGGATATGCCCTTCTCCCGCCCCAACGAACTAGGTGCCAAAAGCACTCCTGTCAACAGTCGCGACCAAAACTGGTCTGCCTTCCGCTTTGAAGACACCTTTAGCGAGAGCCCCGACACCCTTCATCTTCACTACAACAATGGTAGCACCCCGCTGGATGTGATCATCAGCGCACTCGACCAAAGCTCAGGAGCGGATGTTCTCTCCGCGCCCCGAATTGTAACCAAAAGCGGCGAAACAGCCACCA
>JAOZSE010000171.1 GCA_029939835.1 Pontiellaceae bacterium | reverse complement strand
ATTCGCGCGAGCGGAAGGTGTAGTTGCGCGGGTTGATTTCGTTGCGGAAGGCTTTGCCGATCTGCGCGATGCCGAAGGGCATTTTCTGGCGCGCGGTGGCGAGTACGTTGCCGAACTGGGCGAAGATGCCCTGCGCGGTTTCGGGGCGGAGGTAGGCGACGTTGGAGCTTTCTTCGACGGGGCCGACGAAGGTTTTGAACATCAGGTTGAACGCGCGCGGCTCGGTCAGCGTGCCGGGTTCGTTGGTGTCGGGGCCGACGAGTTTGTCGTAGGCATCGAGCGGAATATCGGTGAGCGCTACGGTCTCGTAATCGGCCGCATTACCTTTGGCGATTTTTTTGACTTTCTTTTCCGCCGGGGCGGAGACCTCTTCGTGGAAGGCAAACATCAGCGCGGACTCGTCGGTTTTGTGTTTGAGGACAAAAATCTGGTCGGCACGGTAGCGGCCCTTTGTTTCGCGGCAGTCGACCATCGGATCCTTGAAGCCGGCGACGTGACCGGAAGCCTCCCACACACGCGGATGCATAATGATCGAGCTGTCGAGCCCGACGACGTTTTCGCGGGTCTGGACGATCGAACGCCACCACGTTGCCTTAATATTACGTTTCAGCTCTACGCCGAGCGGGCCGTAGTCCCAGAAGCCGTTGAGGCCGCCGTAGATTTCCGAGGTTTGGAAAATAAAGCCGCGCCGCTTGCAGAGCGAAGCGAGCGCATCCATCGAAACGTGGTAGTCATTGGGTTTTAGTTTCATAAGGCGGCAAATGTTGCCGAAAACCGTTTGGACTTGAAAGGGAAAAGTTTAGACTTCGCCTCATGAAGGAAGAAAGGCGTTATCGGCGGTTTGATCTGCTCTCGACTCTTGCGGTGCTCGGCTGCATCGGCGTACTCCTTTTCGAGTGTTTTTTCATTTTTGAGCTCTATCATCTCAAACCGATGCAGATTAAACCGGCGCAGATCAAACAGTACCTGTCCGAAACGGTGAAGCCGCATCTTTCACGCCGGATTTCCGTCAAGCCGGTCTCCGCCGTAAAGCCTGAGCCGTTTATTCAGATTATTCCCGAGGCCGGCGAATCTGCTCCGGCAGAGACCGTCGCAGAACCTGCCGAAGTCGAAGAGCCTGTCGAACTTGACCCTGTCGGCTGAACCTCAAGCAGCACAATGGAGGAAACGATGAAGACGGCTATCTACTGGTTTTCCGGGACGGGTAATTCCCTCAGCGTCGCCCAGGCGTTGCATGACTCAATTGAAGATTCCGAGTTGATCCCGATTTCACGTGCAATGAAGAGCATCCCCGAGGCGGCAGAACGCATCGGTTTCGTCTTTCCCGTCTACGGCTGGGGGCCGCCGCGTCTCGTTGAGCGGTTTGTAAAAAAACTCAATGCCGCGCCCGGTGCCTATATCTTTGCGGTGGTGACGTATGCGGGCAATAAGGGCGATACACTCGGGATTCTGCATCGGATGTTGCGGAAGCGCGGGCTTGACCTCGCCGCGGGGTGGGGCGTCAGAATGCCGGAAAATTATCCGCCGATGGGCGGCGCGCCCGCGCCCGAAAAGCAGCGGGAGATCAACGGCGAAGCCGCTGAAAAAATCGCGCAGATTGTTGCAAAACTGAAAACTTCGCCGCGCGGGGTGTACGAACAGTCCATGTGCCTTTGGCGCTTGCTCAGCAAAGTGATTTATCCGGGCTTTCGCCGGTTTGTGCCGCGCGCCGACCGCTGGTTTTGCGCCGACTCCAACTGCAACGGCTGCGAAATTTGCGCGAGAATCTGTCCGGTGGATAACATCGAAATAGAAAACGGTAAACCCAAGTGGTTGGGTCGCTGTGAACAGTGCTTTGCCTGCTTGCACTGGTGCCCGCAGGAGGCCGTCCAGTACATCCGCTCAAAAGGCCAGCCCCGCTATCATCACCCCGACTCAACCCTTCCCGATTTTCTAAAGTAGGACAGGCTTCCAGCCTGTCCTAGACAGCCAGGATGGCTGTCCTGCATTTGGGATCAATGCTGGTGTTGTGCGGCGTAGACGTCGAGGAGACGGCGGATCATTTTCTGATATTGGGTGTGGTGCCGTTTGGCCTCCTTTTTGAAGAAGTCTACGCTGGATTTGCTCAGCCCGATGGTCACCTTGACCTGCTCCTCTTTGAAGGCAAGCTCTTCCGGCGGGGGCAGAACGTCGCGAACCACTTTCACGTCACCGATGGGGCCGTCGCTGTATTTAATTTTCGCTTTCATAAATCTTTTTCCCCTTTCGCCAGTATCCGGCTTCGAAAATCCGAATGATCGAGTGACGCACGGTAAGCCGGACAGTCATCACACCGCCATCCACCATTCCGAAGCAGAAGTAGCGCTGTTCTTTTTGGCTGTGCGAGATATCTTCGGCAATAACGCGCTTCGGATCAGCAAATGCATATTGAGCGACTGGAAAAGCGACGAAGTGCTTTTTTCGGTTTTCCCGATCCTTCTCCGCATCCCACTCAAACCTCCTTTCAGCCATGGAGGAATCGTGTCAGACGATTGTAATTTTGGCAATATAATTATATGGCTAAAAATACGGTTGTTTGGTTCGCATGCAGCCCGGCATCGACCGGGCTACACCGAAAGGCCTCAGTTTCAGACCTCCTCTGATACTTTTTTGTCTTCTTTCGCGGGTTTTAATTGCTGTTTTTTTGTGGCGGTATAAAATCCCCCTCCGATTACGCGCGCTCGCATGAAAAAAAGTAACGGAGGGCTCTACGGGATGCACAAAATCGGCTTTGACAATGACCGCTATCTGGACGAGCAGAGTGAATACATCATTCAGCGCGCTGAAAAGTTTCAGAATAAGCTCTATCTTGAGTTTGGCGGAAAGCTGGTTTTCGATTATCACGCCTCCCGTATTCTTCCCGGCTTTGACCCGAATGTAAAAATCCGTCTGCTTCAGCGGTTGCGCG
>JAOZSE010000052.1 GCA_029939835.1 Pontiellaceae bacterium | reverse complement strand
TCGGCTGCGTCAGCAGCCCCGCCGGTTTATTCACCGCCAGCAGATGGTTGTCGTGATAAAGCAAATCAAGATTCATGCGGCAGTTCAACCGTTCCACTTGGTGAAAGATGTTTTTAGACGCTCAATTGTATGTCTCCATTTTGGAGTACTTGGCTGACAAACTGTATTTTGATTTCCAAAGAGGCCAACTTCATTCACTGCTTTTTCGGCGGGTACTGTATCCAGCCACTCGACCCTGACGAAATATTCAGCTTTTTCCGGGTTATCAGCGTGCTGTTTGTAATGAGCCGAATGTTGCAGAACTTCCAGACAAGGGCGTTCTCCTTGAGAGGTTGTTACCTCGAATTCATTTACATTTTGAACGGTTTCTTTGACACGACCAACTCCGACATAGCCGGTCTTTGGAATTTTCACCCAAATGCGATCACCGGGAGAAAGGAGCTTCAGCGTTTGGCTGTACCAGCTTCCCCCGCCTCCACTGATAAAGCCATACTTTACTGCATCTTCCCAAGAACGATGGTTCGTTGGGCCATAGGACACATAGAATTCACCGTTCCAAGGTTCTTTTTCCCCCTTTGTTTTTGTTGTGATGGCAACGTTAGCTTGTGTTTCGCTGGGGTCGATCAGCCACGCCCGGCTGAGTAATTGTTCAGAACCATGCTGGAAGACTTGGAAAAAGAGGACGTTGATCGCGATATCTCGCGCGTTAAGGTAGGTGATAATGCGCTCGGTGGAATCATCCAGTTCTGCCGCAACGAGAATAATCTGGTGTGATTCGTTGAGCGTTTCTTCGTCCAGTTCTGCGCCGAATTTCTGCTTAAAGTCATCTCCGAGATTTCCGCCGGTTGAGAACCGCTCATAAATCTGAGCAATTTTATCAGCAGTGAGGTCTTCGACCCACGAGGCATAATCAATGGCTTGTGCAACAATGTCGCGTGGAGTCCGGTTTCGTTTGAGTTCGATAAGTACAAGGGACGCATCTGGCGCAATGGCAAGCAGATCAATTCGTCCACCCAGTCCGGTTTGCTCTTGGCGTCCGATTAGCATCCACTCGCTGGACAGAATTTGTGGCGTCTCAACAATCATTTCTTCCAGAAGCTGTTCGTTAGCGAGCATTGTAGTTGCGAGTGGTACGGGGTGCTTTCCGATTTTCCAGATGGCGTGTTTGATGGGCATACTCTAATCCTTTGTTGTCAGGTTTGGATGTTGCTTTCCGATATCCACCTCGCAAACGCACCGCTGGGGAGGGGCATGACGCCGGGTTTGCCGGTGAGGAGCATTTCACCGCAGTCGGCATTACCGTTTAAATCTTTGAGCCACTGTGTGAGCAGGTTTTTGAGAATCATCGGCGAGTATTCGGGCGTATGGCAGCTTAGCAGCAGGAAGGCGGGCTGGTCGGAAAGCAGGTCGCGGCAGAGGTCGAGCAGATCGGGGAGCTGATCCTGAATTTTGAAGACCTCGCCGCGCTTGCCGCGCCCAAAGGAGGGCGGGTCGAGAATGATGCCGTCGTAGCGGCGCCCGCGCTTGATTTCGCGTTTAAGGAAGCCGATAGCGTCGTCCACAATCCAGCGGATCGGCGCGTCCTGCAGATGATTGAGCGCGGCGTTTTCGCGAGCCCATTCGACCATGCCTTTTGAGGCATCGAGATGGCAGACCTCCGCGCCGCCCTGCGCGGCGGCCAGCGTTGAGCCGCCGGAGTAGGCGAAGAGGTTGAGAACGCTGATGGCCTCGCCGGTTTTTTCTTTGCGCTCACGAACGGTTTCGCGAATCCATTTCCACATCACGTGCTGTTCGGGAAAGACGCCGAGATGGCCGAAGTCGGTCGAAGAGAGTTTAAAGGTGATTCCTTCGATGCAGACCGTCCACGCATCGGGCAGATTGTGGCGGTTATGCCAGCGGTTGCCGTCCGCGCGGTCGAACCCGGCGGAAACATCCTGCCACGCTGTTTCGGGCAGCGCCTGGTGCCACGCGGCCTGCCCGGCGGGGCGGACGAGTGTAACCTCGCCGAAGCGCTCCATCTTGCGGCCGCCGCCGCTGTCGATCAGTTCATAATCATTGTTCATCGAGTCTTACGGATAGCATGACCGCTGGAATATTGAAATGGCGGAATACTGGAATTAACTCTTCATGAATTTTTCCAAAGGAGAGGTGATCGCCAATGGTTTTTGGGCAGCCACCCGTTTTTAAAGCTCGGTCTGGAAGCCGACTGTAAGTTCGAGGCCGGGGTCATCCCATCCGACGACGGTTGAATATTCATCGTCGAGCAGATTTTCCGCCGCCACATAGATGCGTGTGCTGCGTTTGCGGCCCAGTGTGTACCCGGCGGTTGCATTGATTTCCACGTAGTCACCCAGCGGATGATAGTTGCCGTCCTGCGCAAAGCGGAAGTTGCGGTAACGCGAGACATATTTGCCGACGAGGTTGACGTCGAACCGTCCGGCTTCGCCGTAGATTCCACCGCTGACAATCAGGTCGGGAATTTCAACGTAGTCGCTGTAGCCGGAGTTTCCGGGAGCTTTGAAACGCGATTCCATAACCGTGGTGTTGAAAAAGAGGGTGGCAATGTCTGCCAGCGGTGCGCTGCGGGTTTCAAGCTC
The DNA here is from genome assembly GCA_029939835.1 of Pontiellaceae bacterium. Taxonomy (GTDB): domain Bacteria; phylum Verrucomicrobiota; class Kiritimatiellia; order Kiritimatiellales; family Tichowtungiaceae; genus Tichowtungia. The sequence continues at coordinate 8,739 of JAOZSE010000052.1, read as the reverse complement.
CAGCCCGTACTGTTTGATGTTCTGATTATCGGAAAAGTAAAACTCATCACCGGTTACGGTATTGGTTCCCAGGACGTTGACTTTGGTGATGGCATCTTTGCGCAGAACGTAGAAAGCGCCGAGTTTTGCCATCCCTTTTTCCGGGTCTTCCAGCTTCACGCCGGCATCGGCTATGATGCGCAGTTCATCTTCGAGATCGCTGCCGTCGGCTTTGAGCGCGCCGGAGTCCGCATTGCGCTGCCCGCCTGCGAGATGGGCGTAGAAGCTGAGCGCATCGGTGGCTTGATATTTCGCGCCGAGGGTCACCGTGACAAGCGGGTCGCTCCATTTATCTTTAACGGTTTTAAAATCGCGATTATTGCCGTTGATGTTGAAGGAGGCGCCGGAATATTCGTTGTAATAATCGAACATGACCCGCAGGCCGGCATCGAGGAGGAGTTTTTCAAACTGATGTTCGTCGGTGATGACCGCCGCGACGGTTTCAACATCCTGGCGCACGCCGGTATAAGACCGTTTTCCGTTGGGTGCGACCCAGCGGTTATAGACGCTGCCGAAGCGCAGGGTGTTGGCACCGTTCAGATCCAGGGCCTGCATAAGCTGGAGGCTGTATTCGTAGTCGCGCTCAACCGCATTATTGGCCGGGTTGTCGAGGCGCTTATAGTGATACGAGCGCTCGGTGTATCCAGCGGTCAACTCAAGGGACGCTTCCGGACTTTGTTCGAACAGTAGCTTGCCGCCGAGATGATACGCATTGAAGGGGTCATATTCTTCGGCGCGGGTTTTGAAGGTGTTGCGTCCGGGGCCGTCCGGCTCGGCCTGCATCAGTTCGCGTGCGCCCTGAACGGCCAGAAACTGGCCTTCGAGCTGGAGACGGTCGGCAGCCTGAACGCCGCCGTATCCGTAAATGCTTTCAGCGCGCTCGGCAGCATTGCGATTGCTCGGGCCGTCGGTGGCATAGGCGTTTGCACCGACGGTATACCAGCCGTTGCTGACGGTGTTTCCGTGTGCGATGCCGGTGCGCCAGGTATTGAAGGTGCCGACTTCGCCTTCGATGACGGTGGCCGGTTTTTCATACCGTTTGGGAAGAATGTTGATGACGCCGGTCATGTCACCGAGGCCCATCAAAAGCGTTCCGCTGGAGCGGACGATATCAATGTATTCAATTTGCGACGCGGGCATCATGTAAACCAGTTCATGGAATTCGCGCTGCCAGATGCCGTTGAGTGCATAGGTGGGGTAGGGATAGATCTGTCCGCGGAAAGAGGAGAAGTTTTTGTATTTCCGCCCGCGCATTTCCGTGAGGATGCCCGGCGCAAAATTCATGGCCTCGGTCAGCGTGGCGGCGTTTTGCAAGGTGATGTCGCGGCTGTCGACAGTGGAGGTGGCGATTTCAAGCGAGGCCGATTCTGCGGCGGGCGTTTCGAGCAGGTTGCGCACCGGCCTGTTTTTCGAAACGATGATTTTTCCGCCTTCAATCACTTCGGTTTCTTCCGCGAACGCGATTGCCGTACACATGACTAATACAAAAAACAGTTTTTTGAACATTAAGTTTCCCTTGCGTGGTTTTCCCCAATACGCGGCGAAGCAGAAAAAGGGGACGGTGTTATGTATACTTTTTACCTCAGACTGCCGGAGTAACGTGGACTGCAGCGGCAGATGCGCTCGTAAAGCTCAGGATGTTCGAGGAAATCGGCCCCTTCGCCCGCGACGTACGGATTCTTCGGCTTTTCAACCTTTGCCGAATGCGGGCAGAGCGGCAGGGCACCGTTGCGATGCATGGTTTGCCATGCGAAAAAAGCGCCCAGCCCGAGAACAAGCAATGCCGCTATGCGGGCAAGGCGACCGGCGGGAATTATTGTAAAGCGGCTGCGGCGGCGTTCCGCCGTAATTTCACGGTGTACGCGCTCCTGCGCGGCCTCGAAACCGTCGCGGCGGTTTCGGATGCGGCTCCTGAATTCGGCTGTAATCTGTTCTTCCGTTTTCATTGCAGTCTCTATTTACCCGTTACGTCTCACCGTCTTCCTTAGGGACAACGTTTTCGCGTAATCGCGCGAGGGCGCGCTGGACGCGTTTTTTGGCGGCGTCTTCGGAGCAGTCGAGCAGGGGAGCAATCTCGGCAAAGCTGAGATCGGCGGCATAGCGGAGTGTGAGGGCTTCGCGGTCGCGCGGCGGCAGGGAGGCAATCAGCGCGTCGAACTCGTCGCGCCGCACGGCGGGGGCGGCCTCCGGCACCTCGGCGCGGAAGGCTTCCATCTTGTTTTTCCGCCGCATTTCCTTGCGGATGATATCGGTGCAGATATTGCGCAGGATGGTGTAAAACCACGGGGCGAAGCGGCGTCCGTCGTAGTGCCTGCGTTTGCGAACCACGCGCACGAAGGCCTCCTGTACCGCGTCAGCGGCGCTTTCGGAATCAAAGATCCGGGTTTCGGCGACGTGTAGGGCAGGGCCGTAGTGGCGCGTCATCAGCTCGGTGAAGAGCGCTTCATCAAGGGTGTCGCGGAACGCGAGCATGAGCGCTTCATCGGAACAGTTGCTGATGTCGGTGCGCGGCATAGGCGCAAACGGTGTCGAAAGGAAGGGCGTCTCGCAAGCAAAATGTCTTTTTTGCGTGCTGCGAAACGTATTTAATAAAAGCCGGATCTTGTCCGGCAAGGTATTTCCGAACAGCGCTATGGAAAGATCGTAAAGGAGGACGGGTGATGGAAATATAGGTCTGGTATTCGGAATCAGCATCCTCGTGAAATCGTTTCTCAAAACTCCCGCCAAGAAAATACCGCATGTTGAACATCCAACTCAATGAACAGCCGTTTGAGGCCGAAGAGGGCGGTACACTCTTCGGGCTGCGCGATGCCGTGAAGCCCGAGGCGGATATCGTTATTCTCAACGGCGCGGCGATGAGCGCCGATGCGACGCTCGCCGATGGCGACGAAGTCTGCCTCATCAAACGCGGCGAAGTGCCCAGCGAAGACGAACTCGAAGCGTTGATGGCCGCGCGTCACACGCCAGGTGTGCATGCCAAGCTCAAATCCGCGACCGTCGGCATCGCGGGACTCGGCGGACTCGGCTCCGCCATCGCTGTCGCGCTGGCCCGCGTTGGCATCGGCAAACTTATTCTGGCCGACTTTGATGTGGTCGAGCCGAGTAACCTAAATCGCCAGCAGTACTTTGTTGATCAGCTCGGACTGCTCAAAACCGACGCATTAATTTCCAACCTTCAGAAAATCAACCCCTACGTAGAGGTCGAAGCGCACGCCGTGAAGCTGACGCCCGACAACATTTTTCCAATGTTTGGAAAAACAGATGTGATGATTGAGGCCTTTGACCGTGCGGATCAGAAGGTGATGCTTATGCAGGCGTTTGCGGCTCGGAAGCCGGACGTTCCGCTCGTAACCGCTTCCGGACTCGCCGGCTTTGGGCCGGAAGAGACGATCGGGGTTAAGAAAATGAAAAAAACCATTTATGTTGTCGGTGATCTCGAAACCGGGGCGAAGCCCGGATGCGGGTTGATGGCACCGCGCGTCGGTATCGTCGCCCATATGCAGGCGAATCTCGCTTTGCGACTGATAGTGGAGAAGGAATGCCCCCCATGATCCAAAGAGCTGTCTTAGTATTCTTCGGGTCTTTGGAGCCATAAAAATGATACAACTCGAGTTTGGAGTTAACTATGCGTAAACCGTGGATCATATGGATGTTGATGCTTGCTTCAGCGGGGGCCGCGCTGGCGTGCAGTACGCCGGTTTTCCGCTATGCGATTGAGCGTTGGGAGGCCGACCCGTATCGCTTGATGATTTTCACGGACGGGGAGCTAACCACTGAGCAACAGGAGACGATCCGAGATTTCAAGAAATACGAACGGTTTGGGTTCCGACAGCCCCCGCTGATGGTTCAGCAAGCCGACATATCTGCGGTTACCAATCTGTCCGCAACCGTTTGGGCTGAAATTTCGACCAACCAAGCCGCGCCTGCGGTTGCCCTGCTCTACCCTTCCATCATGCGCGACCATTCCGTGGTCTGGACGGATGACCTCAGCGCCAACGCGCTCAACCGGATTGTGATGTCGCCGGTGCGGCTCGAAACGGCCAACCGTCTGCTCGGCGGTGACGCCGCGGTCTGGCTGCTGATCCCGGGCGATGATCCGGCAGAAAACGACTCTGTGCGCAAACTGCTCGATACCCAGTTGCGCCAGCTTGAGGAAACCGTCGAATATAACGCTGATTTTCTGGCGCTGGCGGCCGAGGCCGGGGCAGAGGTGCCGGAGCTTAATTTTTCTGTTTTGGAAGTCGACCGCAGTGATTCGCAGGAATCGGTTCTGATGGCGATGCTAACCCGTCTGTCGCCGGAAGCAGCGGAGCACTCCGGAGCAATCGTCATTCCCGTTTTCGGGCAGGGGCGTGCGGTTGTCCTGATGATGGGTGAATATATTGCCGATCAATATATTAAACGGGTTGCCGAATTCCTGACCGGCGCTTGTTCATGCGAAGTGAAGTCACTGAATCCCGGCTTTGACATTCTAATTCCTGTCGACTGGATCGGCGGGATTACCGAAGAATATGTTTTTGACGCGGAACTGCCGCCGCTGACCGGCCCGACGGCTCTCGAAACGCCGCAGGAGCCGCCCGTCGAGCTGCTGCCTGCGCCCGAGGAGGAACGGATTGAGGACATTGTCCATCCGGAAAAAAGTCTCTTTTGGAGTGTGCTGGGCGTATTCGGTATAGCTGTGCTGGCCGCGATGGCTTTCACAGGCTGGCTGCTGCTGAGGAAAAACCATTGACCGTAAACGTACTTCATCTGGTTCGCAGGGAACTGCTGCATCGCAAGGTTAACTTTCTGCTTGGAACACTGGCGGTGCTGACGGCGGCGGGCATACTGAGCGCTTCGCTGCTGCTGCTCCGCGCCCACGATGAGCAGACCAATGCACTGCTCGCGGCTAAACAGGCCGGCCTCGAAGCGCGTATCGCCGTCCTGCAGGCCAATACGGTTCGCGCCATGAATCACCTCGGCTTTAATATCGTGATTCTTCCGCGCGACCAGAACCTCGCCGACTGGTATGCCGAGGACTATGCCGAACGCACCATGCCCGAAACCTACGTCGAAAAACTTGAAGCCAGCACTTTGGTCACCATTGAAAATCTTGTTCCCGTTTTACGGCAGAAAGTCCGCTGGCCGGAAACGCAATGGACGGTCATTTTAGCCGGAACCGGAGGCGGCGAAGCACCGCCCGCAGGACAGGTTGATATCGGTGCGGAAGTCGCCCGCGGACTGAACCTGCGATCCGGCGGCTCCATCGAGCTTTTCGGGCGGCCGTTTGCGGTGCGCAGCGTGTTGCGTGAGGAGGCGGATGTTGAAGACATTGCGATTCATCTTTCGCTGGCCGATGCACAGGCGCTGCTCGGCAAAGAGGGCCGGATTAATGAAATCCGCGCGTTGGAATGCCGCGCTGCGTGGCAGGATCTTCCGCGTATTCGCGCTGAAGTCGCCCGCATTCTGCCCGATACGCAGGTGATCGAAAAAGGCTCTGAAACGCTGGCGCGCGTTACGTCCATCCGGCAGGTCGAAGAAAAGGGCTTCGCTGAAATCGAACACGAACGCGCGATGCGTGCTGATCTGCGCGCGTCGCTCACGCGGCTGATCGGTGTTCTGCTTCCGGTGCTTCTGCTGGTTTGCCTGGCATGGATTTATCTGGTTTCGGCGGAAAATGTCGAAAAACGCATGGCGGAGATTGGTGTGTTGCGTTCGCTTGGATTTTCGTCGGGGGCTCTCGCGGTGCTCTTTCTGCTGCGGGAGGTGCTGATGGGGCTGGTCGGCGGGATGCTCGGGCTGGCACTGGTTTTGGCGCTGTGGCGCGTACCGCTGAGCGCGCCGCTGGCGCTGCTGATACCGGCATCTGCGGTGGCCATTGCTCTGCTCGGCGGAATCAGTCCCGTACTCCGTTCAGTCAACCGCGATCCGGCCGATATTCTGCGAGGTGACGTATGAACCTGTGGCGACTCATTCAAAAAGAACTGTTTTTCCGCTGGCGCGGCTCACTGGCCGCGTTGGTCGCCGTAACGCTGGCCGCCGGCACATTGCTTGGCACGCTCAACCTGCTGCGGCTGCACGAAACGAGCGCCGTCAATATTCTGGCTGAAAAGGAGCGCGAGACCAAAGTGCGCGGCGCGGCGCTTCGCGAAGAACTGCGCAAAGCTACGCTCAAACTCAGCTTTAACCTTCTGATTCTTCCGGAGCAGATCGATCTCAAAGACTGGTATGCCGACCAGGCCAGCGAATATGATCTGCCCGAAAGCTACGCTCAAAAACTCGCCGAATCCGGCGTTGTCACCGTTCGCCACTTCCTGCCGACGATTCACCGCAAGCTCGTCTGGCCGGAGCAGGGACGTACAATTTTGCTGACCGGTACGCGCGGCGAAGTCGCCAACCTCTTCAAAAACCCGCGCAAGCCGCTGGTGCAGCCGGTGCCCGAAGGCGGGATTGTTCTCGGCCACGAACTGCACACCAGTCTCGGGATTTCCCCGGACGACACGGTACCACTGATGGGTCGCGATTTCGCGGTTCACCGGCTTCACGAAGAGCGCGGAAGCAAAGACGACATCACCGTTTGGATCAGCCTGAAGGACGCGCAGGAACTGCTCGGCAAAGAGGGGCGGGTCAGTTCAATTCTTGCACTCGAGTGTCTCTGTGCAACCGGGGTCGAGCGGGTTCGGGAAGAAATTCAAAAACTGCTGCCGGGCACACAGGTTCTCGAAATGGGCAGTCGTGTCCTGGCCCGCGCCGAAACACGCATCCGCGCCGGAAAAGAAACGAAGGCGTTGCTTAAAGAAGAGGCGAAGCAGCAGGCGAAATTGCAGGCTGGCCGCGAGCGGCTGGCCGCGGTGCTCGTGCCGCTGATCATGGTGCTGTGCGGCGGTTGGATCGGCCTGCTCTCGTTCACCTCCGCCCGCAGCCGTCGGGATGAAATCGGGATGCTGCGCGCGGTCGGTTTTGGCACAGGCCGTGTTCTCATGATTTTTATCGGCAAAGCCGTTTTGATCGGTTTTCTGGGCGGTTTGTTCGGCTATGTGCTTGGCGCGGCACTTCCCGCCATTTTTGCTCGCGGACTGGAAGGCCTGACATCCGCCAATCTGGTCGCGGGGTGGTTGCTCACGAATCTGCTGCAGGCGGTACTGGCCGCGGCCCTGCTGATGGTGATCGCCGGCTGGATTCCTGCGCTGCTGGCCGCACGTACTGATCCGGCTGAAGCGTTGAGAGAGAAATAGAAATAAATTTGGAGTGCGGCGATAAAGGTATTCCGTATCGCCGCTTTAAAAGAAAATGAGAAAAGCGGTGATACGGCTCGCGCCTTTATCACCGCAGTCCAAAGGAAGATGCCATGCTGAAATTTGACAATGTAACAAAAACATTCAACGGCCCGCAGGGTGAGATCAAAGCGCTCGACGCGGTATCCTTCACTGTCGAGCCCGGGGAACTGGTTGATATTCGTGGTCCGAGCGGTTGCGGAAAATCGACCCTGCTGCTGACAGCCGGAACACTCCTCCAGCCCACGACCGGGACGGTAACGATTGACGGCGAAGATCCCTATGCGCTTTCGCCGAACGGACGCAGCGCGCTACGCGCCTCAACCATCGGCTTTGTTTTTCAGCAGTTTCACCTCGTGCCGTACCTGAGCGTGATTGATAACATCCTGCTGCCGTCGGCGGTGCGGAAAGACGCGAGGGCGCATGACCGCGCGCTCGAACTGCTCAACCGTTTCGGCCTTGAGCACCGCGGACATCATGTTCCCGCGCAGCTCAGTGTCGGCGAGCGCCAGCGCACCGCGCTGGCCCGTGCGCTTTTCAACCAGCCGAAGCTGCTGCTGGCCGACGAACCCACCGGAAACCTTGATCCGGAAAACGGCGAGATCGTCCTGAACACCCTGAAAAACTTTGCCGCAGAGGGCGGGGCGGTTCTGCTGGTGACGCACGATACCACCGACTGCGCCACCCGCACACTTCAGATGCTCAACGGAGCACTCTGATTTTTCAGGAAGATGTCCTTTTCCACTGTTAATGCTGATGCTCGCTCTTTCCTGTGAAGAAAAGCGGGAAGGCGATGTCGCTGAGGCAGCAGGGAATCCAGACGGCGACAAACAGGAAGAGCGTGATTAAAACGCTTTCGACAAAGGTGAAAGCGGTCGCCTGCGCGCGCAGGATATGAAAAAACGAAGCCGCCGTACTGAGCAATACGTGCCCTGTATGCGGAAAATGGGTTCGGCTGGAGAAAAAGGCGGCACCGATACCGAGCATGGCCGCCAAGTTAATGATAAGCGGCATTTCCACAATACCGATGTGGGCGTGTGCGTGTTCCATGCCGAGCAGCCGTTCGCCCCAGTACGGAATCAGGCTGTCGCTGAGCGTCGCGATGCCGATGGCGCCGACATAGCCGACCAGCACCACGGCGAGCATCCCGGTTTTGCTGTGAGGAGCCCGCGCCCGGTAATTTTTATAAAGCGTCGCGGTGACCATGGCGCTGAGTACGACGTGCAGCGGATGGGAAAATTCAAAGAGCGCTTCGGCGCGCTCAGTGGTGACGAAGTCCGGTGCCATACGTTGCAGTGCAAAGACAATCGCTACGCCAATCGCTGTCCCCAGCAATGTGAAAGGCCCGTGTCCGCGCAGTTCGTGTAGCAAAACTTTAAGCATATGCAACTTCCGTAACGGGGCTACCATACCGCAACACGCCCGGCCCGGGGAAGCGTGGTGCGGG
>JAOZSE010000170.1 GCA_029939835.1 Pontiellaceae bacterium | reverse complement strand
ACAGAGTTTTATGGAGGACCTCAAAACGAAAGTGCGAAAGATACTGGACACTACCCATTGAGTCGAAAAATTATCAAACGCAACAATTGAACTGAGCAGGAGGCTGGTGCTGAATGGCAACAGGTTACGCAAGCGGCACGTCCTCAATCAGCCGCTTATGGGATGCCAGTGAATCAACCTCATAAAACTGAACTTGTGATGTCGGTTCAACGGGAAAGCAACATTGGATAGGCATCAGAGTCCCTAAAAAATTATTTTGTTGTCCATCATCTTGTCGATATCTTCTGGGCGAAGTCCAGCGCGAGGTCCACGGAGGGGGCTGAGTGCGTCAGCGCGCCGACGGAGATTGCATCCACGCCGGTCTTGGCAATTTCACGAACCGTTTCGAGCGTGACTCCGCCGGAGGCTTCCGTTTTGCAAACACCCGCGCAAAGTTTAACGCATTCGCGCAACTGCAGCGGGGTCATGTTATCAAGCAGCACCCAGTCCGGTTTGACGGGCAACAGGGTCTTAAGCTGTTCAAGCGTATCGACTTCAACTTCGATGAGCAGATCGGGATATTTTTCGCGCACGGCGCGTACCGCACCCGGCAGATCGCCGCCGGAGGCCGTCCAATAGGCAAGATGGTTATCCTTAATCATCACGCGGTCGTAGAGCCCGAAACGGTGATTGGCTCCGCCGCCGCAGGCGACCGCATATTTTTCGAATCGGCGCAGGGTCGGCGTCGTTTTGCGCGTGTCGAGAATCGCCACGCCGGAATGGTTGGCTGCATCAACATAACGGCGCGTCATCGTGGCAACACCGCTCATCCGCTGAATAAAATTTAGCGCCGTTCGCTCGGCCACAAGGATACTCCGAGCGGAACCGGAAACCGTCAGTGCGATATCGCCGGATTCAAGCTTCGAGCCGTCCACTTTGGGCTGAACGATCTGAAGGGATTTATCCACCTGCCGGAACACTTCGGCAGCAACCGGGCCGCCCGCCAGCACACAATCCGTGCGCGCGATAAGATGCGCGGTCGCCTTTTCTTTTCCCGGCATCAGTGCAAAGGAAGTAGCATCGAGTTTTTTCGGGCCAAGATCTTCGGCCAATGCCTCGCGAATGCGCTGCTTTACGTCGGAACAGGAAAGAATATCCGGCAGATCCATCGGTTACTCCGGTGTTACACCTTTTTGAAGTAGCTTTTGCCCGAACCCATCAGAATGCTGATCGGCTTAAGCGGTTCGATATTTTCGCAGACGATCTTGATGGCAACCGCAATCGGAACGGAAAGCAGTGCGCCGATGATTCCCCACAGCCACCCCCAGAAAATAAGGGAAATCAAGATGACCACTGGACTCAAGTTGAGGCGTTCTCCCGTCAACTTCGGTTCCAGAAAACTTCCCATCACCTGCTGGATCACAAGCAACCCGGCCAGGACACCGACGGCAGCCCATCCGTTTGGATAGAATTGCACCAAGGCGATCAGAACGGGGGGAATGGTGGCAATAATAGATCCCACCATAGGGATGAAATTGAGGAGAAAAGCAAGCACCGCCCAGGTAACCGGAAAATCTACGCCGATGGCAGCCAGCAAACCCCATACAAGGATCCCGGTCATTGCACTGATCAGTACCTTAATCGAAAGATAACGGCTAATCTGATGGGTGATCGACTGGGTAACCGCCGTAATGCGCTCGGCCTGATTCCCTGGAAACGCGTGCTGAATTTTCCGGCGAGCGTACGGCTTGCCCATCAGCATAAAAACGAGAAAAAAGAACACCATCAGAAGATTGCTCAAAAAGCCGACAAATGAGCCGGTGACCATCACCAACCGCTTCCCGACTTCCTGCGCCCAGTTAATGCCCTCCAAAGAACCTTCTGGCAGCGTAAAGCGTGTGGCCAGATCGGTTCCGATTTCATTCAAACGATCCGCATATTTCGGGTATTCCTCAACGAATCCGGTTGCGCGCGCATAGATGAAAATACCGGAAAGGTAACAAACGCTCAGGAGGAGAACCAACGTCAGAAAAACAGAAAGCCCGGGTGGAACATGCCTGCGTGCCATAAAATTGATCACAGGCGCGAGCAGATAGGAAAGCAGCCAGGCGATGATCAACGGAACCACCACCACCTGAGCGGCCTTCAAAACAAAGCCCACCAGCACCAGTGCAATGATTCCAAGCAGGAAAGTTCGTATGCGATGGTTTTCCATCGGTTCCCCCTTATCAAACATGAGCCTGTTCGAACGCTGTGATATCGGCCGCATACTGAAGCGTCAGCGCAATATCGTCCAGCCCTTTCAAAAGCTTATCCCTCACCACCGGATCGGCTTCAAACACATAGGTTTTGTCCCCGCCTGCCGCGTGCAGCGTCACGGTCTGCGCTTCGAGATCGACCGTGGCCGTCACGCCCGGCTCTTTTTCCAAAGTTTGGAAAATTTCGTCCACCTGCGCTTCAGGAAGCTCAATCGTGAGCAGTCCGTTTTTCGAGCAGTTGTTGCGGAAAATATCGGCAAAGGCCGGAAGCTCTTCCTGACGCGGAGCGATCACCGTTTTAAACCCGTACTGCACAACCGCCCAGACCGCATGCTCGCGGCTCGATCCGCACCCGAAGTTGTTGCGCGCCACCAGAATTTCCGCGCCCGTCGTCTCCGGCTTGTTCAGTACAAAATCCGGGTTATCTGAACCGTCGTCGTTATAGCGCCAGTCCGAAAACAGCGCCGCGCCGAAGCCGGTGCGCTTGATCGACTTCAGGTGCTCCTTTGGAATCAGCGCGTCCGTATCAATGTTCGCGCGATCCACACCCGCGACGATTCCTGTGAAAGTTACAAATTTTTCCATCTTCAACTCCTGTAGATTTTACCACCCGCTCGTTTCACTCGCTAGAGAACACAGAGACACAGAGATTTGAAATTTCTTCTCCGTGCCTCAGTAATACTATCCGTCATTTTCTTGTTTTTTTAACAAGTTTTTCCGCCTGCCGACTTTGCAACTGCTTGTTGCCCAGCGAATGAAT
>JAOZSE010000169.1 GCA_029939835.1 Pontiellaceae bacterium | reverse complement strand
TCGAGTTTTTCGACGATGTGCGGGTGGTCGGCGTAGAGGTTGACGGTTTCCGCAATGTCCTCTTCCAGGTTGTAGAGTTCTTTTTCCTGAAACCAGAGTTTCCATTTCCCGCTTCGAATGGAGGTCATTTTGTCTTTCAAATAGTAGCAATAGGCCTCGTAGGGGGAGGCGGCGTTCGGGCGGTCTAGCAGGATGTCGGTGATGTCGTGCCCGTCGATGGTGCGGTCGGTTGGCACGGTTCCGTCGGCCAGGGCGGCGAAGGTTGGTAGAAAATCCATGGCGGTGATGAGTTCAGAGCATTCCCGTCCCGCCGGAATCTTTCCGGGCCAGCGAGCGATGAGCGGTAGGCGGATGCCGCCTTCCCACGTGCAGCCTTTCCATCCGCGCAGGGGGTCGTTGCTGCCGCCGGTTACATCGGTGATGGGGCTTTGCAGATAGGAGCCGTTGTCGGAGGTGAATAGGATCAGGGTGTTCTCTTCGATCCCCAGCTCTTTAAGCTGGCGGAGCATGACGCTCAACGCCCAGTCGATGGCGGCGACCGCGCCTCCGTATTTTCCGTTTTCGGAGTTTTTCATGAACTCGTCCGGGACGTAGAGCGGGGTGTGGACGTACATGTGGGCGAGGCAGAGCAAGAAGGGTTCGTTCTGATTCGCCTCGATAAATTGGGAGCACTCCTCGACATATCGTGCCGTTAGGTCGGCCTGTTGCGGTTGCTGTTCAATTACGTCGGTATCGCGCATCAAGGGGAGGGGTTGGCCGGTGGGCTTCCATTTGCTCCGTGCATCGCTGTTTGAGAATGGGAGGCCAAAGTAGGAGTCGAATCCGTGCTGGGTCGGCAGGAACTCGGGCTGGTCGCCGCAGTGCCATTTGCCAACCAGTTTGGTGGCGTAGCCTTGTTCTTTTAAGATTTCGGCGAAGGTGATTTCCGATGGGTTTAGTCCGGTCGGGTCGCCGGGGCACAACACGGGTTTGTTGTGCGCGTTCAGACCGTCGAATGTATCGAATCCGATGCGGGCGGGGTAACATCCGGTGTACATGCCGGCGCGTGATGGAGAGCAAACGGAGGCCGGCATGTAGAAGTCGGTGAAGCGCGTTCCTTCGGCCGCGAGGGCGTCGATGGTCGGGGTGTGGTTTCGTTGGGAGCCGTAGCACCCCAGGTCGCCGTAGCCCAGGTCGTCGCAGTTAATTAGGATGATGTTTGGTTTTTTTTTCATTTTGATCTCCAACGAGTTTCCGGCTCCCGCAGAGGCGAGAGGGAGCGCACACGCCCCGGCAAGGGCGATCTGGTTCATAATGGTTTTAGTTTTCATGCGTGTTTCTTAAGGGGTTGAAGTCTGGCAGGGTGAAGCAGTATGCGTCGTAGCGGATTTCGCTCCAAGCACTTTTTTCCGGGAAGGGGTGGCCGGGCCACAGGTCTTTGTCGCGCGGTGAAAAAACGGCTTTGATTTCCAGGTGCTCTTTGTTCTGAGTCCATTCTTTGCCGATCATAAATTCAGTTTCATAGAAGCGGCGGTTTACGGTGCGTTCTTCGTTGACGGGGTCTTCTTCTTCCGCCTCGGCTTTCCATTTGTTGGTGGGAGGCTGGGCAAGAACGGAGGTTGTGGAGCCCGGGCTGTACCAGAAGCCTTGCGATGCCCATTCGCCCTGATGGCGAATCCATATTTCGGCGCGTTGGTTGGGGTAGAGGTAGTCGCAGGTTCGACGCAGGAGAACGCCGATGTTTTGGGGTTGTATGCGGAGACGGAAGTGAGATTCGCCGCGATGGTGACGCTCTTTTTCTGTATGAGCCGGGTAGATTTCCTGCCCGTCCAGATGGTCAACGCCCCATTCGTATCGGCTGTTTATTTCGCAGGGGTCGCTCCCTTGTGTGACGGCATAATCGTGGTCTTGCTCGGAGGAGATGTCGCCTACGTTGAGGGTGTCGCAGAGGTGGAGGGAGGCGGCGGGCAGGCCGTACCAATAGGTTAGGCTTTCGTAGTGCTCCAGCGTTTCGTTTTCGCCGCCGTGCTCAAGTTGGACGCGCGCGTTTTTCCCGAAGGGCATGAGGTCGGCCAATAAGAAGCGGTAGGCGGAGTGGGTCAGCTCAATCGGGTTTTGGTGATAGATTGTTTCTTCCCCGTTCCATTTCTTTATTTTGGAGGGTTTGTTGTGTCCACAGGGGTGACCCGCCAGGGGCAGGGTGGTGTTGCGCCCGCCCCAATAATCGCCGCCGCCGCCCCATTCTTCGGTGCCGGTTCCGTATCCTTGAGGATGCTTCGCTCCATCAAAGAAGAATCGTGGAATTCCTTCCAGGGTGCGTAAATAGTTTTGTCGGGTGAAGGTGAAGGTGGTGCCCACAATGTGCCCCGTCCAGTCGCCGCCGCCTTCTGCATGGCGTGTATCCAAAAGAACGAGGTCGTCCCCTTTTTTCGGCTGCGGAAAATCGGCATACCCAGCATGGAAATAGGCGCGTGATTGGGTCGGAGCGGGATCGGTTTCGTAGCGAACATTCCACTGGACGTCGGTGAGTGGCTGGCTGCTTCTGGAGATGAGTTCTATTTTTGCAGCGTGGAAAAACGGCATGGGGAAGTAGCATCCTAGCTCGCAGCGGTTCGGAGTGAAACGGATGTGTACGGGAATGGCTTTGACGAGCCATTCGCGATCATCGCGGTTGTACAAATTAGCCGCTCCGAAGAACAGAGACAGGGGGCAGTCGATCGATGCGGTGTCTCGGTCGTCCCAGGTGATTTTGAGCCAACAGGAACCGAAATCGACCGCCTGTTCGCGGGAGATGCTGAAGTGAATGGCTCGAAGTTGCCCCGCGCTGTCCTTGAGGTGAACAATTGTGTTCGGGCAGGCCGGCAACAGGTCGACCGTTCCGCTTAGGCCGTGAATATCCTGCGGGGCAATATCTGTTCCGGCGGCGTTGAAAAGAGCAATGGCTTCGGGGTCTGGGTCGGCGTTCCAATCAAACGCTTTGAGGGGCTGTGAGAGGGGAATGCCCGGAAGGAACGTGTGGAAGATTCCATAGCCTG
>JAOZSE010000168.1 GCA_029939835.1 Pontiellaceae bacterium | reverse complement strand
CCTAAAGTAGATGAAGATGGTATTTGTAAAATTAATGGTACTGAAAAGCGTATGGAACTACAGAGGATTAATACTCCTATTTGTAAAGTATCTCCTGATACTGTTTCTTTAAGCTCTAACTATAATAAAACTCGTGTTCAACGCAACGCTTCCTTTAGTAATAGTTTCTTTAAATATTTACAACGGATAATTAAAAAATCAGATGGTAAGTTAAAAGTAGTTATTGGTGGTTATAAATACGAAGATAACATTCTCCCATATGAGTATACTGTTTTGGGTACGCATTATAATAGCTTATCTACTAAAAACATTAAATGGACTTTCGATTATGATAATAGATTAGATGGTGTTTCAGAATCTACTAAATCACTTGAGTCTAAATATGGAGTTTATTGTGGTAAGGTAAAAGATAGCGATTCATACCTCGATATACAAGGGGGTTTGACACTCATAGGCGCTAATAAAGAGCCTTCCAAGACTACAGTACTGAACCTATTAGAAGAGGAGTTATCTGATGTTAAGTTCCCGCCTTTTAATGAGTGGGTAAATTTCAATGTTCTTAATGCTAAACTACCTGTTATATTTGTATTATCTTATAGATTTGGGTTAAGTCATATACTCGAATATCTTAATGTTAAGTATACTCTATATCCAATTAGAGAACGTGTAAATGTTAAACCATCTGATATAGTAGTTAAATTTAATGATGAAAAACTTGTTGTTAAAGAACCTACTATAGTTATACGACTTATTTTATCTGGATTAAATCAGTTTAGCTTTAAAGACATTACGTTTAAAGAACTAGATGATAAAGACGCTTATTATGATCTTATCCAATCTAAGAAGTTATCTATTAATTATCTTAGAGGTATAGATGATCTATTTGAACTATTCATGGACCCTATTACTGAAGATGTACTACGACAAATGGGTGAACCCACAACAGTTAAAGATCTATTAATTAGAGCCACTGTTTTATTATCTACTGAAGATGTTGTTGAACCCGCTTCAGCACAGAACTTTAGATATCGTTCATATGAACGGTTTAATGCTATTACATATAATAAGATGGCAAGAGCATTAGCTAAACATCGCAATAAAGCTATAGGTAATAAAAACAAGTTTAGTATTAGTGAGTTTGAGATAATGACTGCCGTAACAACAGACCCATTATTTAAAAACGTAGATACATTAAATCCTATGGGTGATATCAAAGCTATCCATAGATATTCACATCTAGGAGATGGTGGTCGTACTGAAGAAAGCATGGTCACTAAAGATAGACGTATGCCTGTAGATGGATTAGGTATCATAAGCGAAGCTTCTACTGATAGTGGTTCTGTTGGTATTAATGCTATTATGTCTACCAACCCAAGTGTTAAAAACGTACGAGGGATGTGTAGTATTAATAAAGATATTGATAATCTTAGTCCTACTAATATGTTATCCCCGATAGCACTACTAACACCATTCGCAGATATGGATGATGTGAAGCGTAAATTTGTGCGCTTGTAAAACCTTTTTAATTGCTGGGAACCCCTTAGAGACTATATACCACAAGTATCCTGAAAAGAGATATTGATGGTTTAACAAATATAGTATTGGGCGATCAGCAGCGAAGTTCCTAAGTGTCTAATTAAAGACATATGGAAAACGTTCAACGACCATCGCTTACGCGAGTACATTCTAAGTAGAGTGGAAACAGAAGGGTATCTATTATAGATACGTGATATGGTCTGACCATCTAGCGAAACGCTAGAGAATAGAGTTAAGTAAAACTCTAGCGGGATATCTAACGAATATCTCGTAACAACGATTGATGAATTTCATTAGTGAGCAAATGCCTCATTATTTACCTATTAATAATCCATCTAAAGCTCGAGTGCGTACAGGATATGAACATGTAATAGCACAGCGTTCACGTATGCCTTTTGCATATGCTGCTAAAGAAGATGGATCTATAGTGGAAGTTAATGACGAGCTTAAAACCGTAGCGATACAATACAAAACTAAAGGTGGACTAGTTATCGAGTATGGTAGTTCAGTTAGTAAAAATGGCGGTGGTGGGTTCTATGTAAAACAGAATGTCGTACTTAATGATAAAATTAAAAAGGGATATAAATTTAAAGAAGGTGAAATTATAGTTTATAATAGCGACTTCTTTTCTAATGATCCTTATACTGATAATATCGATTTAGTTACGGGCACCTACGTTAATGTGGCTTTGGTCCAAAGTTCTGGTGCTATGGAAGATGCATCTATAATTACAGATAGTCTAAGTAAGAAGTTAGGTTCTAATCCAGTTAGAGAACGAACTATAACTATTACTAAAGATACTACTATCCATAAGACTGCTACTATAGGAACTAAAGTTAAATCTATAGAACCTTTAATGGTGTTCGATGAAACAACCATGGATGATACATTAAGTATGGATGATGCTTCATTAGCAGCTATTGCCTCTCTAAATAGAGCAACTCCTAAAGCTAAGTATACTGGTACCGTTCTTAAGATGAAAGCATTTTACAGATGCGAACATAAAGATATGAGTAAATCGGTTAAAGCATTAGTGCGTTCTATTAATAAAGAAGCTAAAGCTAAGTTTAAGTACGCTGATAGTGCAAATAATAATGACAAGTTTTTAGAACCTGGTCCTATGAAAGGCGATAAGCTTGATGGAAAAATACTAGGTGAAGATGATGTTGTTATTAAGTTCTATATCGAACAAGATTTAGGATGTGGTACTGGAGATAAGATTACTTATTTAGCATCTCTTAAATCTGTTATTTCTTCTGTACAAGAAGAAGATATGATTACGGAAGATAAGTCTATAGACGATATTTCTGCTATGGTTGAATGTGCTTCTGTACAAAATCGTATTGTACTAGGATCATTACAAACTGGTGTTACCGAACGTATAGTTAAAGGTATCGAAGATAATTTTCTAGATATCTATTTTAATTAAGTATTAAGTATCTATAGGTGTATGCTTAAAGCATACACCTATAGATATCATTTTAA
>JAOZSE010000167.1 GCA_029939835.1 Pontiellaceae bacterium | reverse complement strand
CTTCGTCGTGATATTCCTCGCGCAGGAGGGTGACTGTATGGGCGTTGGTATCCACCGCAATGATTTCGCCGATGGCATCTGTATGATCTTTGTAGCGGGTGTAGGCCGTGATGTTATATCCGTTGGATGCACACTGAGCCATGCGGTTGGAAATGATGGAATACATATTTACATTCGGCACCCATGTGTCTTCGGACGGATCCGGGTCAAATCCTTTTTCAAAGCCTTCCAGGAGTCTTTTTTCCATGCCCATCACTTTACATAAATTTCCTCCAAATTCTCCATTCATCAGCCCTTTGGGATAAGACCCGATAAATTCCGCATCGGCGTTCATCAGAAAAAGGCGACGCGATGCGCCTTCAAGAAAGATGACGACCGGAGAGACATAGGGTGTCGGCATAAACGGCGCGTTGAAACAACGCAACAGATGCGTTCGATATTGCTCATTTGTAGAGGTGGTAAACCGCAGGTCATTTTTTTCTTCCAGCTCATTGACCGAGCCTTCGGCGAAGGCAAATCCGATTTTGTGACGCCAGATACGATGCAAAAGATGAAGCCTCGGTGCCAGACGCATACAACCTTCGTCGTTGTTGATCGTCCACGTACCGAACAGCGTGGGTTTCCCCTCTTCGGCTAGAAAGTTATAGAGAGTTCTGTATTCGTCGGTATCCGGAGCATCGGCGGCGGGGCATTTTGGTTTCACCTGCGGGTAGGTGTCGGCTGGCTCATAGTATTGAGCATAATCAATATATTGCTGTAACAGCTCGTTGGTCTTTGCCGCTCGCAAATGAAGAGACACATCGAACGTTTTCGTTTCATCAAACGAAGGGCTGTTCCAAACGTACTCCGGTTTGTACATCGGCACGTTCGGGATGATATCGCCCTGCCGCACATCCTCTCCGGCCAGAAGTGTTTTTTCAAAGGTATATCTCGAATCAGCAGATATCTGGGGGGGAACGACCCCGCCCGCATAATAGATGCAATAACTGGCCAATGCCCATTCATGGAAGGCCGTTTTGTCGGCTGCGCTCAACGATTCCTGATTATAGATTTTTCGCAACACCGCCTCGCCCGCCTCGACCACGGCCTGATAGTTGGATTGCGCCGAGCGCTCTGCTGCAGGAAATCGGGTCAAATCAGGAAATTTTTTACCGCGAAAATAATACGCTGAGCGGTCGTAGTTGGTTGACCCTTTTGAAATGAGGTTGTCCCAGTACTCCGTTTTGGCCAGCGGGAGATAGAGCTTGTCCGTCTCGTTGGTGATTTCCTCTCCCGCCCGCCAGCGGGCGATCAGATTGGTGCCATCGGTCGCCAACCAGTTGGTGTAGGTTCCAATCAACGCCAGTTCCTCTGGGCCGCCCAACCGACCGGCCAGCTCATTTTGCACATGAATGCAGCGGAGGAGGCGGCATCCCCAGACGATTTCGTCGTATTCGCTATTGTTAAACGGATCGATGTGAATCGGCAGCGTGTTGGCGCTGAGCTGCCCTGCCGCACATAGAGCGAGCAACGCGATGATGGTGATGGTTTTTGTTTTCATTTTCTAACTCCGTATTTAATTTTGGTTTTAATGAATGCCTGGTAATTATTTATGATGTCTTCGGATGCTTCTTTATCAAACGGCCCCGCAGATGGAGAAAGGATAAAACGCTTTCTTATGAAACTTCAAAACTGAACAGGGTCACGTCTTTGCTTCCCCAGGTTTTCTTCGGCGTAAAGCGAATCGCGGTTGTGTTTACATTCAAGGACACTCGGACGAGGCGTTGATAATTATTGGTTTCTTTATGTATCGTTACCCAGGCGCCGTCGTCCTGCTTCGCCTCAAGAACAAATGCCTTAAGCATTGTTTTCGGAACCCGACAGGTCGGATGCGGCACGCTCGTTGTGTTTGGCATTCGTTTTATGTTGGCTAAATCGCTGTCAAAAATAAACCGCGCCTCTGTTATAGAAGTAAGCCCCTCAAAAGAATATTCTATTGGCTCACCGCAAACGCCGATCCATGCATTCGCCTCATCGTTCAGTTTTCGATCGATTCCGTTGAGCAACGGACGAACATCCCCACGGGTTGCAGTCCGTTTTGCGGTATGACTCAACGCGGAGCACGGCCGCGTTTTCCAAGGCAAATACACATCATCATTCATTAATGATTCCTGCAGTTCTGTTGTATGGTTTTGATACACTCCGCGAGGGGTTGTCCCGTGATGAATTGCGATGGCCGCCGCCGTTCCAACCGCCTGCCCCAGAACGGCACAGGTTGCCATAACACGGGTTGAGCTCATCGCCATGTGTGTCGCGGAAATATTGCGCCCCGCCATGAACAGGTTATCAATGTTTTTAGAATATAAACACCGATACGGAATGCCATACGGTGACGGTGCAGGGTGAAAAATGGTTGGTGCGCCTGGATACTCAATGGCTTCTGGATGATGGTCGTCCATGGACCAGCCGCCATGGGCCACCCGGTCGTCAAACCGCCCCTCTGCTTCGACATCATTTTGGTTTAAAATATGATCTCCGACATAGCGCACATTTTCTCGTTTACCGGGAAGAGAACCGATCCAATCGAGTTCCCACTCGTGCCCGCGGCCATCCGGGTGGTTTTTCATCAGTGCCCAAACGCCATAAGCGATGCGGTATAATTCATCGCGAATCTCATCGGAGTCTTGGATCGTGTCCTGCATCCCGCCGATTTCCAGCCACCAGAAATTGTCCTCTTTATGCCCTGTTAAATTTCGGTTAGGCAGCTCTTCATCGGTATATTGGTTCGCCCAGGCCGGCGGAATAAACGGCACATGTTTTTCAACTTTTCGCAGTTGCATCAACAGGGAATTTCCCATGGTTTTCCGGTCTTCAAATTCAGGAGCATGGCTTTCGTTGAATTCATCTCTGGCTTCCCGGCCGCTGCGGAATTCAGCACCACTGATCCGGAGTACGGAATCCCCGGAACAATCCGCAAATTGCTTTGCGGTGATGTTCATCCATGTTTGAGAGGTGAGCTGCCAACACCGAATCGACTCAATGCGATCACGATCCATGTTCAAATCCGTACAGGTGGTATTTAATAACAAGGTGAGATTTTCCTGGTAACG
>JAOZSE010000166.1 GCA_029939835.1 Pontiellaceae bacterium | reverse complement strand
TGTTCAAATCCGTACAGGTGGTATTTAATAACAAGGTGAGATTTTCCTGGTAACGCGCTTTTTCATATAAAACGGTGTCCCAAACGGGATATTTCAGCCCCGGGTTGCGATAAAGATTTTCCAGCATGATCTCTTCGAGAAGACCCGTCTCTTTGTTGTCAACACCGTGAGCGCCGCAAATCCACATTCGGATTTCAGAGGACGCATTCCCCCCCAGCACGGGGCGATCCTGAACCAGAACGGTTTTCGCTCCGTGGCGTGCGGCGGCAATGGCCGCACAAAGGCCCGCCATTCCGCCGCCCACGACACAGAAATCGCACTCTATATTTTTTGTTTTGAATCCGTTTTCTTTCATATAAATCACCTACGTTGTTTTTTGCAGGGATACGACCGAGCCTGAAAAATCCGGCATGGGGTTCAGGATCAGTTTATTATTCATCAGAGATCGCACGCTGTTATTCAATGTTTCTTCCACCGTCCAGTTTCCTTCCGGCAAGGTGAGCTCCAGCGGTTCTTCGGGAGAGTTTTTGAATGTATGATAGATGAGAAGAGCGTTCTTCTCATCGTCAGAAACCCGCAGCAAGACCTGACGACCGGCGGGGTGGCGGAACGAACCTCCGCGCTGTTCGATTAATCTCGATTTGCCGTGTTTGATGATTGGATAAACCGTTCGATACATTTTCTGCGCCGCCCAACAGATGTCCCGCTGTTCGGTGCTCAACGCCGTGATATCTCCGGAGAGGCACATCCGACCTAAAAAGGTTGATGAACAGGTATAGTACAATCGCTGCTCGCTATCTTCTTTGCGCAAAACAGCCCAAATTTGCAGCTGGCGAGGCAGAAGCATGGCGTGTTGATTCGCCGCCAGAATGGGTATTTCCAGTCCTTCGTGAGCATCGGAAAAGGAGCTCATCGATGTGATTCCGATCATGGAGGGCTCCAGCCGCAATCCTCCGGATGCACAGTTTTCAATCACGAGGTGAGGCAGTTCGCATTGGACTTTCCGGAAAAATGCCTGAACGCCTTCCAAGTGCTGGCGCAACCCTTCGCCCAACGATTCCGCGCCGTCACACCCCAGGCCGACGTTGCCGTTGTAGTCCACCTTCATGTACCCGATTTCGTTGTCTCTCAGCAAATCAATCACCTTGCGACTCAACAAATCGATTGCTTCAGGATTCCGAAAGTCCCAATAGCTTCGCCGGCCGGAGATGCTTTCGGTGACCAGAACCCGTCCGTCTTTGTGGATGTGCAGGTCGTCATACTCAGCGCCATAGACACTCGCGCCCTCGGTGGTCACTTCAAATTCAAACCAAATCCCGGTAATAAACCCTCGTTTTTTCAACTCGTGCGAACAGGCCTTGAGTCCGTTGGGAAATGCTTTTTCACAGACCTCCCAATCGCCATTGCCTCCCTGTCCATAATTCCCTTCCACGGTACTTTTTGACCACCCTGCATCCATGACAATATAGCGAACCTCTGAGCCTTTCAGGTGATCCGCAATCGCGATCATTTTGTCATGCGTCGGAGTCCCCCAGCTGGTACACCATTCATTAAAGACAATCGGCAGATCCTGCTCAACGTCCGGCTGCCGGTCGGCCGCCCAGTGGTGCAGATGAGTGAGCGCGTGCGTCAGATCCTGGTCATCGCCTTGCACACAAGCCAGATAGGCGACCGGTGCGGTAAAGGACTCGCCCGGCTCGATCTCTTTGGCCCAATGCCCGAATTCCCGATCCGCCAACCCCCCGGACAACGACACACAATTCTTCGAACGGCAAACTTCCATTTGCCAGGAGCCGGGTATCGCGAGCTGGGCACCCCATAAAACCTTTGTTTCTGTATCTTCGATGGCGGCAAAGGGGAAAAACTTTTTGCAGGGCCACGAACCGATGCTTCCGAATTTTTCGACTTCCGGATAGGCCCAGGCAAATTCCAATTGTAGATCTTCCAGGCGATCCACC
Source organism: Pontiellaceae bacterium (assembly GCA_029939835.1). GTDB lineage: Bacteria > Verrucomicrobiota > Kiritimatiellia > Kiritimatiellales > Tichowtungiaceae > Tichowtungia. The sequence goes on along the minus strand of JAOZSE010000166.1, from coordinate 1,173 downwards.
GTATGCCGTCCTTCGAGAGACCAGGCGGAACGATAGCGATGCAGTTGTAAACGTTCAGAGGCATCTGAAGAGCAAAACGGGGAAAGGTTTTCGAGCGAGAAGCTGCTCAGCATATCCAGAACAGCAATGGCATTCCCCCTGTTCTCGAATCGCGTTCTCACTTCAAACGCATCCTCACCTGAACGCCAGCTCAGCCGATGAATACAACGATACGTATCCGCCCGCAGAACCGTTTCAATGATGGTTTCGTTCTCTTTCTGATCCACGGTTTGTTCATCAAATACGAGCTGCGCAGTGGAGGGGCTATAGCGCATGCTTGTTCCATGAAGAATGCCGGCGGGATGATTCCTGAGGTGCAGCTGAACCAAAGAGCCGACGGCCCAGCGGTCACTATATTCACCGCGTTCCGCGTATTGATCCATCGCTGAAACCGGGATTAACAGCAGGGCGGTCTGCCCGCTGTCGTTATCGATCATGTAGCGAACAAGGGTTTTGCCGAGCCGATGGTCTTTGTAGCTGTAGGGTACATTCATTTTCTCTTTATTCATTATTTTTCCCCTTTATATTCCACCTGAACCACATTTCCGGCGGGGTCACCCAACCAAAAATAATGCAGGTTTTTATCCGCTGCAAAATCAAGTTCCGCAATATCATTTGCCCCTAATTCTTTGCGATTATTCAGGCTGAGTTTCTTCAGAAATAGTTGATAAATATTCTCTAGTTCTTCTTTAGTTTCTGTTGCAAAAACCAAGCGGGTTCCTGTTCTATTCAACGCTAGAAATTTATGACTTTCCGGGGGTTCCCCATGAATACATAAACTCAATGAACCCGTTTTAAGTTCACACCAAGTGAAAGAGGGAATAGCACACAGCACTTCAAGACCTAAATCTTTATAGAAATTGAAGGTTTCCTCACATTTACTTCTCTCCACATACAAAATTGTTTTTTCTATCGCGATCACATGTAACTCCTTATTGCCATCCGTCATTTCCTCGTTTTTTATGCACATTTTTATTTCAAATAAATCTATAACTATTTGTTGCCCAGCGAATTAATGAAATTTACGAATGGGAGATTCAAGAGGGCTGTTTTCGCAGAATAATTGACGGCAGACCTGAGCTATCTGGCTGTTGAAAATAATTTTGTTATCCATCGTCCTGTCGAATTTCTTTT
>JAOZSE010000165.1 GCA_029939835.1 Pontiellaceae bacterium | reverse complement strand
CCGCAAAAACGTCAAAGAGCTTCCCGGTAAGCCGGACATCGTTCTGCCCAAATACAAAACCGTCATCTTCGTTCACGGATGTTTTCCTGCCCCGTGAAAGGCTCTTTCATTCGGGGTGGCATCGCTTTTTTTAGTGCGTGCGTGCAAATCTCAGCAATGCTCTCCGCGTCACTCCCACTCGGCTCAAGCTTTGCTATCGTTTGTATTTGGATGAGCGCTCGATAATATTTGTTCCGCTCGTGAACGATTCCTCGCACTTGTGCGACAGAAATTACCCCTTCCTTGGAAAATTTAACCCGTTCCATATTAGAACACTTTATGCGCGTTGCCCTGGTATCTTGTCGAGCATGAATGTGCGAAATAAGAACGTTGCTGGCGGGCGTATCAAACAGGCGCGAGCAGAATTAGCCCTCTCACAAGATCAACTTTCGGGGCGTCTTGCTAAGCTTGGAATTACCGTCGACCGCGCTGGCATTTCAAAGATTGAAACCGGCATTCGCGGTATTTACGACTTCGAGCTCAAGGCCTTCGCCAAAATCCTCAACGTCTCCACCGACCGGCTTTTAGGGGGCAAATGATGCCCGCTTACTTCCATTGTAAATTTTCGGAATTTAACACGTTTTCAGACGAGGCGGTCCTTGGCTCACTAGCCTCCGGATATGATGACGATGGTTTTTTTGAGCTCAAGACTGACGCAATCGCGTCTTGGAAAGAAGAGCTCCCCCTCTTCCGCCAAGTTATAAACAATACCGTTCAACAAACGGCCGCCAGCGCCCAATGGCACTTGCTAATCGAATATCCCATTCCAAGGATGGGAAAGCGCATTGACGCCATCCTCATTTGTGACAGTATTATCGTTGTTGTGGAATTTAAGCTCAGCGCAGGTTCAGCGGGCGCTGCGAAAGCTCAGGTTTTAGATTATGCTTATGATCTCCGCGACTTCCATAAGGAAAGCTGGGGCCAAAAGATCTTGCCGCTCGTTTTGGCCCCGAACCTTTCGTCGACGGCCTCAGTAAAGTTTTCAGATCAACAGATACATCCTGTCCTCAAAGTGAACGAGAACGGCCTGCTGGCCGTTCTCGCCAACATTGATCGCATGAGAAACTCTGCAGTCGAATTAGTTGATGTCGTTCGCTGGGATCGTTGTTTATACACGCCGACTCCAACAATTGTTGCCACGGCACAGCATCTTTACGCAAAAAACTCAGTTAAAGAAATTATGCGCTCATCTGCCGGAACAGAGGCGTTAACCAAAACCTCCGAAGCGGTCCTTGAAATAATTCAAAATGCTCACGTCCGAAAAGAAAAAGCTGTTTGCTTTGTGACAGGAGTTCCGGGCTCGGGGAAAACGCTTGTAGGTCTCGATGTAGCCAATCGAAATAATGTCCTTACAGCTCGCTTCATGTCGGGCAACATTCCTTTAATCTATGTTCTTCGCGAAGCATTGGCTCGTAATCTACATGAGCATGGCACGCCAAAAAATGAAGCCACCCGGTTGATGAACGATCGTATTCAAAACATACATCACTACACCAAGGACCACTTCAAGGATGAAGAAAACCGTCCTCCGGAAGATGGAAACGTTGTGATTTATGACGAAGCCCAGCGGGCGTGGGATGCATCTCAAAATTGGCGAAAAAATAAATTGCGCCATTCGGAACCAGAAATGATTTTGGAGGTTATGGGCCGCCTCGAATGGTGTGCGCTTATTGCCATTATAGGAACCGGCCAAGAAATAAATACGGGGGAGACTGGGCTTGCGGGATGGAAAAATGCGCTCGATCAACAGCCGGAGTGGAAGGTTTATATTCCTAACGCTTCTCACTCTCTCGATATTTTTGCAACAGATCGCGAATTGCGCGTCTCGTCGCACAAGGATTTACATTTAAATATCTCCATGCGGTCTTATACCGCTCAAACATTATCTGATTGGATCGACTCCGTTTTGGATGGGAATCCCAAAAAGGCATGTGAGTTGAGCCAAACTCTCTCCCGTTATCCCGTGCGCCTAACCCGAAAATTAGAAACGGCCAGAAAGTGGTTAAAAAAACAGGGGAACAATCCTTCCTTAGATCATCCTCTTCGCTCCGGCCTGATAGCCAGTTCTGGCGCAAAACGGTTACGCGCATATGGCATTGACGTCTCTACACAAATCAAAGAAACCGATTGGTTCTTAAATGACGCAACCGATATCCGTTCGTCTTCTTTTTTAGAATTAGCTGCCACAGAATACGCCACACAGGGCTTGGAGCTCGATTATATTGGTCTCTGCTGGGGCGCAGACTTTAGGAGAACAGCGGGGGCATGGCGGTACCACGCTCTATCTGGAACGTCTTGGCAGGATAAAAACAAGGCAGAAAATGAATCTCAAAAAATAAAACGTGAATTTATGAAAAATACATATCGGGTGCTCCTCTCACGTGCCCGAGAAGGAATAATTATTTGGGTGCCCGAGGGCGATGCCTCCGACCCAACCCGCCTTCCTGAATTTTACGATCTCACGGCAAAATATCTCCAACAATGTGGCGTACCGCTCATTGATTAGTTTCTGCGTGTGCTTTACGAAAGATTCCGCATCAAGTCTTCGGTTGATTTTTTATAGCCGCCTTTGCCCAACTGCTTTTCGATTTTCCCAATGATTCGTTTGTAGTACTCCGCGATATTTCTCGCCTCATCCGCGTCGCTCACATCAGCGATATGTCCGTATGAAACACCATGTTCGTAGTAACCAACAGTTTCCTCGTACAACGCCACTCGACAGGTTAAGCCGGCGAGCACCTGGCCCCACTCTACTTCGTCCAATTCTACGTTTTTCATTCGTGTACTTTCCCGGATCTTCACAGGCTCGTCCACAGACTATCGGTCTCGTTTTGAGATTTGTCCACGGACCCGCCTTCGCCGAAGGCTGCGGCGGATAAGCTATGAGTCCAGCCGCGCCGCAAGCGCGCAGAAGCCAGAGGGCGGAGAACAGACGGGGTCAGCAGCAGGAATTTCGCTCAGGATATTTTCAGCTGGTACCAGCCGCGGGGCATTTTTACAGCCAGATGATTTTTTTGAGTTTGGATTCAACCGCTTTGAATTCGGGGTCGCCGGTGAGCAGTTCGGCTTTTTTCTGTACGGCGAGTGCGGCGGC
>JAOZSE010000007.1 GCA_029939835.1 Pontiellaceae bacterium | reverse complement strand
GTGAAGCCGGACATCGTTTCAAATACTGCGCTGATCGGATGGGGAATGATGCCGGAAAAAATATACGGCAGTGCACCGAACCCGGCGGCAAAGAGCCAGCCAAAGGTGACCACGCCGAAACCGTCGCGGCGCGAAAGGTTGATGTCGCCGCGCATCAGCAGCAAAAGGAGGCCCGCGACCGCCATCGTAACGGCCGAGGAAATCAGCAGGCTGTGCTGCGTCCACGCCGGATCGTTCCAGTAAAATGACAGCGCCGCGCAAGCGCCCATGGCCGCGCCGATGACCAGCGTAACAAAAGCAACCAGATGAAATACCGCACGTTTATTCATACTGAAAGTTCCGGGCGTTACTTGAGAAACATGGACTGGATTTTTTTGACCGCGTCAGGATGCGAAAAGATGAGCAGACGGTCGGCCGGAACGAGTTTGAGATCGCCGGTGGCGGGCTGTACCTCCTGTCCGCGCAGCACCGCAGCGATGATGGCCATGCGCGGCATTTTTATATCGCGGATCCGTTTGCCGGCCAGCCTGCTCCCATTGGAAATGACCACATCAAGCAGCTCGCCCGGCAGGTTGTGCAAAAGGGAGGCGGCCCGCACTTTCTGCGAACGCAGGTAGTGCAGGATCGCGTGCGTGGTGGAGAGGTAGGGACTGATGACGCGGGCAACCAGATTGAGGCTTTCAATGATCGGTACATAATCGGTGCGCGCAATCTGTGTGACGGTGAAAGGAACCCCCTTCTTCTGGGCCATCAGACAGTTCATGGTGTTTTTCTCGTCGTCACCCGTCAGCGCGACAAACGCCGTGCGGTCGGTGACGCCCGTTTCATCCAGCGCGCTTTCGGCCAGCGCGTCGGCCCGCAGCACCAGGGTTTTATGCAGTTGCGCCGAGCAGAACCGCGCACGCTCTTCATCCTGTTCGAGCAGAACACACTCCAGCGACTCTTCAACCCGCTGTGCGAGCATCAGGCCTAAATCGCCGCCGCCGGCGATGATCACTTTTTCAAACGCCTTGAAGTCTGGGCAAACCCACTCGAAAAAGGCGGCGACATCCGCCGTCCGTCCGACCAGATAAACCAGATCGTCCTTCTGAAACACGGTATCGCCGTGCGGCACCACCAGTTCATCACGACGGCGGATGGCCATCACACGAACACGCTGGATAAGATCCGGCCGGTCGCACTCGACGAGGGTGAGGTTCAGCACCGGACTGACCGTGCTGACGCGGAACCCCGCCACCATCACCTTGCCCTCAAACAAATTGAACGCTTCCAGCGCGCCGGGTATCTGGAGCATATGGAACAGTTCACGGGCGCACTCCTGCTTCTGGTTGATTACCAGATCAATGCCCATCGCCGTCAGGTCATACGTATCGTCGGCATGGATATATTCCGGGCTGGCGACCCGCGCCACGTTGCGCGGCACCCCGGCGGCGTGGGCATAGAGGCAGGCGAGGATGTTTACCTCGTCGCAGTCCGTCACTGCGATCACCAGCTGACACTTCTCCACCTGTGCTTCGGTGAGCACACGCGGGCTCGACCCCGGGCCGCAAACGGTCAGGATATCGAGCTTTGCTTCGGCCTCAGCCAGCGCGGTCGAGTTGGTATCCACCATCACCACACTGTGCTTCTCTTCGCAGAGCCGCATCGCGAGCTGCTGTCCGGCGTTACCTGCACCTATAATTAAAATCCTCATAAGGCGGGTGTTTATGCCGCATAAAAGCCTGCTTATCAATCAAAAAGGGGCCTTTCCGGCGGATCTCACTCCGGAAAGAAATCGCCCAGTTTTGAGCCGCTCGAAGAGCGCTTTCCAAAGGATTTCGGCGGAGGCATCCGCTCCGCCGCTTCACAGCGCAAAAGAAATTCGCGGCAGGAAATCACCGAAGCGCCGAACGCCGAAACCAGCCGCTGTTCCGTCCAGTCGGAGGTAACCACCAGAATTCGCTCCGGGTTTTCGGCATCGTGCACCATCTGCTCAATCAAACCGTCCGCCGTGCGGTTGGACGGCGAAAAAAGCACTTCGAGGTGCGGTGCGTCAAAGGCGACATCACGCCCGCCCTCGCGGCCGTCGAACACCACTGTAATGCGCGGAGCCATTTCCGGCGCGGCGCGCTCAATACGACGCACCAGCCGCTGGCGGGCCGTCGGCAGGTCGTCGAGCTTTCCGTCGAGTGCCCCGTCCTGATGAAGCAGGTTGTAGCCGTCTATAATGAGCCAGTTGAAGTGCATGGAGGTAAAATAGAGAAAAGGACATAAAGGACTCAAGCGACATAAACATTTGCACTAAAACTCCGCAAGACGACTCTCAAAAATTTTCGGCACTTTTGTCCTTTATGTCCTCCGCTCCTCCAGCCGGGCACGGGTCATTCTCTCCCTGATTCCGCCCTCCCTGAGAAATGCCTGCTCCAGATGCCTGACCTGCTGATCCAGCAGATAGTTCGTGAGTTTGATCAGCCCAATTAATACATTGGCTGCAACAACCGGATCGTCACTTTCGATCCCCTTTTTGAAGGTGTCATAGGAACAGTCTTCCCGCCGATTCAGTTCGCGCAAACGCTTTGTATAAGGATGTTCCAAAATCCACTCTTCCTCCCCGCGCAGGCGCAGGAAATCGCGATAGTCTTCCAGAAGCTCCTCCAGACTGGCGCGGGCAACTCCCGTCAGCATAACCTCAGTCCTTTTGGAATGCCCGGAGGCCTTGGATCCTTCAATGATATTCTGCTTGCCGGAACGGGCGGCCTGAACCATTTGATCAATGGTGCGATCAAATCGATCGAGCCAGCGTTTACAGAAATACACCGTGCCATCAAAAACAATCAGCGCCTTCTGATAAGAAAGGAGTTCCTGATAACCGCCGTGCGGCGGAATGAAGCCTCTCTTTTTCTCAGGCATGGCAGGGCTCCTTAGCGATAAAAGGACTAAAACAACGAAAAGGACAGAAACATTTTGAGCGCCCACAACACAAGATATTTTTAAGAGCTTTTTGTCCTTTTCGTCCCTTACGTCCTTTCTATAAGCCCCCGCAAAACGTAGTTGAGCACACCGCCATTCTTTAGGTATTCAATCTCAACCGGCGTATCAACGCGCGCTTTCACCTGAAACTGAATTTCTGCAGGCCCGCTGTCCGCAACGGGCGTCCGCCGCCCCGAAGCTTCGGGGCGGCCTACAACGTCGAGGGTTTTGCCGGGAGTAAGACCATCCGCGAGTCCATTAATGGTAAAGCTTTCCCGGCCGGTCAGGCCAAGGCTCTCGGCGGTTTCGCCGTTAATGAATTCGCACGGCAGAATACCCATGCCGACAAGGTTGGAGCGGTGGATCCGCTCAAAACTTTCAGCGATGACCGCTTTGACGCCGAGCAGTTTTGTGCCTTTGGCCGCCCAGTCGCGCGACGAGCCCGCGCCGTACATTTTGCCCGCCACCAGAACGAGCGGTGTTCCACCCTCGGCATATTTCATGGCGGCGTCATAGATGAACATCTCTTCTGCCTCAGCCTCAGGGGTCAGTCCGATAATTTGAGAATCCTGATTCGTCAAATTATTCGTACTGACCCCGTTCGCAGCCCCTCCAAAATATAAGGTGCGTCTGCCCTCGCCTTCGACCAGTTTGTTCTTAATGCGAATATTGCCGAAGGTGCCGCGCATCATTACTTCGTGGTTGCCGCGGCGCGAACCGAAAGAGTTGAAGTCGCGCTCGGCGACGCCGTGCTTACGCAGGTAATCGGCAGCCGGACTTTCTTCGGGAATGACACCCGCCGGCGAAATATGGTCGGTGGTGATGAAATCGCCGAAGAAACCGAGTACCGAAGCGTTTTCGATATCGGCCAGCGGTGCGGGCGACTCCTCGCATCCTTCGAAAAAGGAAGGTTCACGAATGTAGGTCGAATGATCGTCCCAGGCAAACACTTCGCCTTTCACGGTTTCGAGCGCGTTCCATTCGGGACTTATGTTGCAGGCGTCGTCGTAAACTTCCGTATAAAACGCGGAGTCGGCGGCCACTGCAATCGCGGCCTGCAGTTCGTCCGTCGTCGGCCAGATGTCTTTAAGGAATACATCACGGCCGTCAGCGGCCTGGCCGAGCGGGTCGTTTTCGAGATCAATGTTGACCGTTCCGGCCAGTGCATAGGCCACGACGAGCGGCGGCGAAGCGAGGTAGTTGGCTTTGGTAAGCGGATGAACACGCCCTTCAAAATTTCGATTACCGGAAAGTACCGCGGCGACCGTCAGGTCGTTCTCCTTAATCGCATCCTCAATTTCCGGCGCAAGCGGGCCGCTGTTGCCGATGCAGGTGGCACAGCCGTAAGCCGCAACTTGAAAGCCGAGCTGGTTGAGCGGCTCGATCAGTCCGGCTTTTTCGAGATAGCGCGTGGCCGCCTGCGAGCCGGGCGCCAACGAGGTTTTAACAAAGGCCGGAACTTCCAGCCCCTTCTCCACCGCTTTCTTTGCAACCAGCGCCGCGCCCATCATCAGGCCGGGATTGGAGGTGTTGGTGCAGCTCGTGATGGAGGCAATCACAACAGAACCGTCTTTTAATTCTGTAGCCGGCCTCCGCAAAGGCCGGTCCGCGCTCTGCGGAGCGCGGCTACAAACGCCGAAGTCTCTCACGAACTCCTCTTTCAGGCCAGAGAGCGAGAGTTGCTGGTGCGGACGGCTCGGCCCCGCCAGCGCCGGTTCAACCGTCAAAAGATCGAGTTCAAGGATATCATTATAGTCGGCCTCACTTTCGAAACCCCAGATACCCTGCGCTTTACAATAAGCCTCAACCAGTGCGCACTGCTCTTCCGTACGCCCGGTCTCTTTAAGGTAAGCGATGGTTTTTTCATCAATCGGAAAAAAGCCCGTCGTCGCGCCGTATTCGGGCGCCATGTTGGCTACGGGGCAACGGTCGGCCAAGCTAAGGTTCGCGGCACCTTCGCCGTAAAATTCGACAAATTTTCCAACGACGCCTTTTTCGCGCAGCATACGGGTAACCGTCAGCGCCAGATCGGTGGCCGTTACACCGGCTTTGAGTGAGCCGGTAAATTTGAACCCAATCACCTCCGGCGTCAGGATTGGAATCGGCTGGCCAAGCATCGCGGCCTCGGCCTCAATGCCGCCGACGCCCCAGCCGAGCACCCCCATGCAGTTAATCGTCGTTGTGTGCGAATCGGTTCCGACCAGCGTGTCGGGATAGGCAATTTTGATTTTCGATTGCTGATTTCCGATTTCCGACTGACTGACTCCTGACTCCTGCCCCCTGTCCTCTGCTGGCGCGACTGCTACGCAGTCCGCCAGATACTCCATATTAATCTGATGACAGATGCCAAGACCCGGCGGCAGCACGCGCAGTTTTTCGAAAGCCCCCTGTCCCCATTTAAGGAATCCGTAGCGTTCTGCGTTTCGCTCGAACTCGCGGCGGATGTTCTGCTCAAGGGCCGTCGGACAACCCGCGGCGTCGAGCTGCACCGAATGATCCACCACCAGATCAACCGGAACCTGCGGCTCGATGGCCGCGGGATCTTTGCCCGCCCTTTTCATCGCCGAGCGCAGAGCGGCCAGATCCACCACACAGGGGACACCGGTGAAATCCTGAAGGAGCACGCGGGCAGGCATGTAGGGCAATTCAATCGGTTCACTTTTCGGCGACCACTCGCACAGGGATGACAGATGCTTCGGGGTACAGGCAGGATGCCCCTGCATCCGTAGAAGCGACTCCAGCAGCACCTTCACCGAAAACGGAAAGCGGGAAAAATCGTACCCGCCCTGCTTTTCCAGTTCCGTAAGGCTGTAATACGACACTCCGAATCCGGGTAAATCCTTCAAAAAATCCGCTTTTTGCATTCCTAAGACTCCTTACGCCTGCGCTGAAAAAACATTTTGGCAAATAACGCCCGGTCGGGGATCGGGCCTACAGTCTGCTGCAGGCCGGAAAGCCTCCCTGTCCGCCGCAGCCTAGGCGAAGGCGGAACCCGGCGCACTGATAAAGACCGGGAGAATAAACCACGAAAACCACGAAATACCAGCCTTCATTAAAATTTCGGCTCGGCAGGCACAGAAAAAATAGTGAACCGACGGGAGTGGTTGTAGAAAAAGGGCTCACAAGCGGTTGACACAAAACGTTTCCTCTGTAACATTTGTTACGGAGGGTGATTATGAGCACAATGACCATACGATTGAACGAAAACCTGATCCATCAGGCGGAAATTAAAGGACGGGCTGAGCATCGGAAGCCTGCACAGCAGATCGAATACTGGGCCAAGGTGGCGCGCTGCGCCATTGACAACCCCGACCTTTCGTTTGCAGAAATACGGGAACTTTTTGACGGGCTGGCCGAAGCGGATGCCGGCGAACTGACCGAATACAGCTTTGGGTAATTTCTATGCGAATCCTGCAAACGCCCACATTCAGAAAGGCTGTTAAGCGCCTGCAGAAAGGGGAAAAAGCCCTGCTGGATAAGCAGGTCAGTAAAATTCTGGAATCACCGGATCGCGGAGACCGCAAAAGAGGAGACCTGGCCGGGGTTTATACGATAAAGCTCTCCATTCACGGCGCACAGTTCAGGCTGGCTTACCGATTTGACAAATATCAGATTGAGCTGCTCGCCTTCGGCCCCCGCGAAAACTTCTACAAACGGCTTAAATAATCCCGGACTGAACCGCCTGCCTGCTTCAATTAAACTCAGATTATCACCACAGAGATCCTAGCGCGGCAACCTGTCTCGCCGTATGAAAGAAGGCGGAAACCGCAACCAAAGATAAGGAGGGTTGCAGAATAATGAACGGCAGAATGATTTGCCACGGCTTCCCATTATTCTGCCGTCCATCATTCTGCGAAAACAGAAGTTTGAGTGTGGCTCAACTTGGAAAACGTGAACAAAAAACAATGAAAAGGACGGATAGTAGTACTGAGACACAGAGGGAACACATACCGCAATCCTCTGCGCCTCTGAGCCCTCTGCTTGTCCCGCCATAGTCCCGATCTTCCCGACTCTGCAAGAGGTCGGGAGAATCGGGACGGCGGCGGATGGTGAAAACCCCAAGTGAAAACAGATTTTCGCAAAAAAAGCTGGTAAAAAGCCGACCGGACTGCTACCTTCTTCCTGTTAATTCGGATTTATTAATCAAGCGGCTGAAGGAGTTCTTATGAAAAAACTAAGCTTTGTACTCGTATTTCTTTTAATGATCGTCGGCATCTCCCAGGCGGAAATCACCAACAAGGTCAGCTCCGCCAATATTATGGGGTACTCTAAAGTGGCCATCCCGCCGAGTGGGCAATACACACTTGTTGGTTGCAATTTTCAGGGGGTCATTGAGCAGGAAATGACGCTCGATGAATTGTTTGGGGCAGATCAGCTAACCCAAAGTCCCCTGCCATTCCTGTGCGATGTCGTTCACTTCTACAATGCCGCCAGCCAGTCTTACTCTTCTCTTTCTCAAAAGACGGATGGAAATTTTTATTACACAGACAACTGGGGTGGAGACCCAGAAACAAATTTGACGATTAAAGCAGGACAAGCTTTCTGGCTGCAATCTCCCGCATCAGCCTCTGAAACAAATATAGTTGTGCTGTCAGGTGACGCCATTAGCGCACCGTCCAACAGTGTTTTCCTCTATTCTGGCTTCAACATGATCTCACCACCTTTCAGTTCTGATCTTACTCCAAATGACGAAAATTTCCTTACTAGTGGAGCCACAGGTTCCCCTCTTCCTTTTGCTTGTGATCTGATACATGCTTGGACCGGAAGTGGCTTTCTCACTTTAGGTCTAAAAACCGATGGTGAGTGGTACTACACCTCTGACTGGGCAGGCAGCCCAGCGGATTCAGAAAAGATCGCTCTTGGCGTTGGCGGATGGTACGAAGCCAAAAGTGGTTTTACATGGCTATCCACAAACCATTATTCAAACCTTTTCGAGTAAATTGAAGTGAGCACACAAAAATAAATAATAAAGGAGAAAAAATGATGAAGCATATAATGATGATACTGGCATGTGTGGGCATGTTGGCTCTTTGCGCCGATGCTGCTATCGATGTCAACTGGTGGAATACCGTAGTTCTAGAAAATCGGGCTGGCGGCACCGTCACAGCGACTGATAATTGGCTTGTTCAGCTATATATTGATGGCGGAGATAACGCCATAAGTGCTTATAACGAAGGAGATGATCTTCTAATCGCTAGTGCAGTGATCAGCGGCGGAAATTGGTATCAGGATGGATATTTCTCAGGTTCGTTCAGCACCAGTTTATCCGGATTAACAGATAATGGCGGCGACAAAGTTTTCAGTCGTATTTTTGATGCCAGCAGCATTGGAGCAGCCAGCTACTATGCCAACATAGACGATTCGCTTTTCACAATTACAACTTCGTCTACTCCAGCTACGGACACCTATGACACGGGAGGTGTAGTGTCGGGAGATTGGCAGGCGGTTCCTGAACCGGCCTCGGTTATGTTGCTGGCTCTCGGCGGCGGTCTGACCTGGATGCTCCGCATGAAACAGCGGATGGCTTAAACCAAGCTCCTCTATGCACGAAAAAGCGTCCCTTCCGGGGCGCTTTTTTTATTGCATGTAAAGGTCTCACAAAGTATTCTCTCTCCGGTATTCAGTTATAAAAACCGCAAGGACAATTTTAGTATGGCACACGCAATAGCATTCGACACACTGGCCTACGCCAAAAAACTGAAAGCCGTCGGCTTTACCGAGGAACAGGCAGAAGTTCAAGCCGAAGCAATCTCTGACCTGATTAACGAACAGTTGGCCGCCAAGCAGGATTTGAAAGAACTCGAGTTGCGCATGACTGTAAAGATCGGCGCCATGCTGATCGCGCTGGCGATGATCCTCTTCGCAGGGCTCCCCCTTCTCATCCGCTGATCCGCGCACCGCAAAGCGTCCCTTCCGGGGCGCTTTTTTTATGCACGATTCTCAGTGCAGTCAACTTATACCAAATTAACTTGGGTAGGATTTTTACCACCCATTCACTTCGTTCATTAGAGCAAACTTCTGAGGAAGTCAGAGCGTTGCAGGAAATGGATACAGCGCTCCCCCTCTCCTTCCTCGGCTGTTCCTCTAGCAAAGCGGGTGGTAAAGGTTTTTTAACAACCAATACTAATCAGTTTGATTCCGTATTATCTCCAACAGGCAACCTTCTGAATAGTTCTATGGCAGAATCATTTACAGCAAAATTATGAAGACATTAAAAAGGGCGGTATACGAAAATGGTTTTGCTGTTCATGATTTTGCCACCCCCCTCCCTCCCATCATTGCCGTTTCGCTGCCCCGCTGTCGCGGGGCCACTTTCGAGTTGCCATTTCACTTCGTTTCATTGCTTTGCACAGCAAAGCCCGTCTCCCTTTGGTCGGCTCGTCTCAGGTCTGCCGCACATCATTCTGCTCATAATCATTCTGCTTAAATGACCGCGCCCGCCGGACGCGGCTACAGCAATCGAATCAAATGCGACCTTTTTCTGGTAGTGTCCAGTATCTTTAATGTTCAGGAAGCTGAACTGTAGAGGCGGAGATTCTTTCCGGCTCTCGGCGGCGGCCTGACCTGGTTTCTCCGCATGAAACAGCGGATGGCCTAACCCTTCGACAAGCTCAGGGCAGGCCCTTCGATAAGAAGAAACTGCCGATAAAAAAGCGTCCCTTCCGGGGCACTTTTTTTGTAACCGCAAATGGGTTCATCCCGCTTCGCCAAGGCTTCGCGGGACAGGTAGAACCCACACTACATTTGTTGTAATGTAACGTCGGCTCTCAGAGCCGATCTGTTTTCCCGTGTGTATCCGTGGTTGATATTCAAACCTCTCATCCCCTCCCATCATTCTGCCGCACATCATTCTGCTCATAATCATTCTGCTTAAATGACCGCGCCCGCCGGACGCGGCTACAGCAATCCAATCAATGGTTTTGCCCTGAGCAACGCGACTCGCATGATTCTGTCGTAAATCATTTTGCCACCCCTCTCCCTTCCATCATTCTGACGTTTTTCGGACAACGTTTTCCTCGCAACCTCGGGTAAACGTTCCTACATCATCTTTGATCTGCGTTTCTCATGATTTTGCCATAATGATTTTGTCATTCTCTTTCCAATCCACCCGCGCTGAAAAAGCGGCGATACGCCTGATGGCTTTATCGCCGCACCCCAAAGTACCTTCAAAAACCTGAAAAAATACTCACGAATTCTTCCAAAAAACTATTGTCCTGCCCCCCCCTCTCCACTACACTCTCTTAGATAAGAAGCACTATTTAATGAGGAGAACCGAAATGAAAACCATGCGCCTAATAGCCCTCTTTCTGCTAACAATCGCTTTGCTTGTGCAAGCCGATTCCAACGTCGTCAGCTCAGCCAATGTGGTGGGGTATGTGCAAACAGATATCGTTCCCGGCCAATACCTACTGGCGGGTGTAAACTTCACCGCTTCGGGCGAAGAGCCTACGCTTAAAGAAGTCGTTGGTACCAATCAACTTCGTGAGGCCTCAAATTACCTCGAAGCTGATCGCGTTGTGGTGTTCGATGCCGACGCCGCAGTCTATCAGGCCTACGCCATGTATGATGGGGATCATGAGTTTTATCCCTGCAATACACTGGATGAATGGAATACCGGTTCAGCCACTAACCCGGTGCTTCCTGTTGGCTCCGGATTTTGGATACTACCCGCCAGCGGTTCTACAACAACCAACAGCATCTATCTGGACGGTGATGCGGTTCTTGACGCTTCAAAGGACATTGCTCTTCTCAACGGCTACCAGCTTATTGCCTATCCTTTTTCCTCTGATCAAGCGATTGCCACGCTAAATACATCCAATCTGACTGCACATGCAAATTATCTTGAAGCAGACAGGATCGTTACTTTCAGTACGGGCCAGTATCAAGCCTATGGTCTATATACAGATGCTAATTGGTATCCCTGCAATACACTGGATGAGTGGAATAATGCCATCGCAGAAACTGACTATGTTATTGCAGTCGGTGAAGGATTCTGGTTTATTGCCTATGGCGGCAAGACAACAACGGAACCGAATAAATATCTGGGCAATCTTTAACAGCTCACAAAACAAATCAAGGAAAGAAAAGGAACTCCTATGAAAGCAAAATGCCTGATCACAATACTGGTTCTAGGATCGGTTTCGTTCAGTTCCATGGCTGGGAACATAACGTGGGGCAGTAGAGACCTGACGGCTTTTGGCATGGAAAACGGCTGGGTGGTCGCACTTTATAAGGATACCAATCAGGACGGATGGGGCGCAACAGCCATCAACTTCGCAGACGGCTCGACAGACAGCGATGATGTTTTTCTGGAAAAAACCACAACTTTACAAAGCGGAAAAACAGGTATCAGCTGGGGCGACAACTTTAGCTTTCCTGGCGTTGGCATATCAACAAATGATTATCTGATCAGTGTTATTTTTAATAATAGCATCATGAACGACGCAACCGCTTATTGGTTTACCGATACTGCAGAAGCAAGTGGAACAGGCGATCAGGAAATCATTACCATCGGCGGAATTGACTTGTTCAAACTTCCATCGAACACTCTCGCTGATGCCACTTACTTTACAACCACTATAGTTCCCGAGCCGGCGACGGCCCTGCTGTTTAGCATCGGCGGAATGGGTGCATGGATGCTTCGTCGCAAAAACCAGCGGGCAAGAATGGAAGCTGAACTCGAAGAATAAGCGGACACCTCGGAGATGCGTCCCTACCGTTTCGACTGAAAAGCCCCGGATTTCCGGGGCTTTTTTTGTGTCGGGATTCTGAACAAACACCCCCTAAGCTTAAGATCGCAAGCATTTTAAGAAATGTCATAGCCGCATTTTTTTGGAGGGTCGTCGGCCTCGGCGACCACGGACAGCGAGGCCGCTGTCCCTCCAGAGCAAGCTATCAGCTACAGTTTTTCTAAGATCACGAAGTTTGATTTCTTCGCGCCCTTCGCGTCCTTCTGTTTGTATCCTCTTATTTTAAAACCGAGAGCAGGTTGCTGTAATCGTCAGTCCAAGGCCGGATATTGCGCACGGATCGTTTGTGCAACGAGTCGGCGCGGGCAATGTCTGGATGCTGCATAAATTTTTTATCCCGGCTGAGCAGAACCCACTGGGCATTGGCGCTGATTTTCTGATCCCCTCGACTTTGGATATAAGCCATCTCCAGCCCGTATGTTTTCCGCACCTGTCCAATCACCGGCAGCAGATCGAGGTAGCGGTTGGAAATGTTAACGGCAATGACGCCGTCATCGGCCAAATGCTGCAAATAAAGCGCAAAGGCTTCCAGGGTCAGAAGATGTGCCGGCGGTGAATCGCCGCTGAATGCGTCCAGCACGAGGATGTCGAACGGCACAAGGCCGCCCCCGCGCCCAGCGGGCGCAGCTACAGGGTCTGTGGGCGCGGGCGTTGACCGCGCCTCCCGTTCAAGCGAAATGCGTCCGTCACCCGCCACCGTTATAATTTCCGCTTTGGAATCGCGCAGATAGCTGAAATACGGAGTTTCTTCTGCCAGCCGGATAACCGCCGGATCAATTTCATACAGGCGGTAGATATCCCCTTCCCGTCCGTAGGCCGCCAGGGTGCCGATGCCCAGCCCAAGCACTCCAACCCGCAAAGAATCACTTTCAGCCTGTTTGAGGAGTATCGCCATCCCCACTCCGCTATCAGCCGTAAAATACGTCGTCGGGCGCAGTTTGAGCCGCGGATGATCAATCTGCATGCCGTGGTTGATCTGCCCATGCATAAGAGTATAAATCGGGATCCCGTTGTTGTATTCGAGGGCCACCCGGACACTGCCGAAGAAGTTGCGCTCCATATAAACCGAGCCGCGCATGTGTTTGACGATGCCCGAACCGAGCAGAACGGCAAATCCGATCAGCAGAAGCGGAAAGGCATGCCGAACGGGTCGGAACACCCGCCGGGTTTCCGCATCCGTATAGATGAAGAAGACCGCCAGAGCACCGGAAAGGATGAGCACCAGTTGATATTCCCAGTATCCCTTGAAAAGGAAGGGTGCCGCCAGGACGACAAACATTCCGCCCAGCGCCCCGCCCAGTGAAATGCAGAGATAGAAGCCGGTGAGATGTTTCGGATCGGGTTTGGTTCGGTAGAGCGCATTGTGACAGAAGAGACAGATGGCGAGCAGGATAAAGCTGTAAGCCGCGATCTGATGCCTGATTTCAATTTCCAGCCCTTCTTTCATCAGGTACCAGGCGGCCCCAAAGGCGCACAACAGAATATAGATGTAGATATCCTGCCAGTTCTTCTGCTTTTCCATGAAACCGATGATGTAGCTGAGCAGATAGATGGACAGCGGCAGAATCCAGAGGAACGGAACAGGCGGAACATCCTGTGTCATCTGGTTTGTGATGGCCATCAGCGCCAGCACCCCGCAAAACGCCAGACTGATCCATAACAGCGGACGGAATTTAGAGTATGGGAGTGGTGAAGTATGGGAGTGGTGAGATACGGGAGTATGGGTGTGCGGCAATTTCCAAACCCTGAAGGAACACCATCCGCACAATACCACATAGGCTACGAACCCGGCGCTCCAGAGCAGTGCCTGCGTTTTTATCGCAAAGTGGGGCTCCACCAAAAAAGGATAGCTTAAAAGCGCCAGCAGAGAAGCGGTATTGGAAACCACATAAAAAACGTATGGCGATTTTTCTGAATCCGTCCGGTGAAACCAGGCCTGCAGCAGTGAAGCGCTGGTTGATAGAAGAAAATAGGAAAGGCCGATGCTGACCAGCAGTAGACGGAGAATGTGCCAGGTCGGAAAATCAACCCCTTCCGGACGCCATGAAATATCCGGCAAAATGGGCGATTTCCAGATAAAACACAGCATTCCGCCGACCAGCAGAGTCAGCACAAGGAGGGTGGCGTGAATGATACTCTGTCTGCGCGGCGTAAGCCGCTGAACTAGGTGAGCATAAGTATAACCACCCAGCAGCAGAATCTGAAAAAACATCAGGCAGGTCATCCAGACGGACGGTGCCCCGCCAAACCAGGGCAGGAAGTATTTACCGATCAACGGCTGAATTTGAAAAAGAAGAAACGCTCCCAGGAATACAGTAAAAGGAAAGGGGCCATACGATTTCAGTATTTTCATGCTGAGAAGTTTACTCATCCGCCACCGATTTTCAAGCTTGGCGGAGTTGTCGTTAAAACGGCCTTACGGACTTGTTAAAACCGTTAAAATCGTTTAAGCCATTAAAGTGTCAAATAACAATATAAGGAATGGATTATGAAAGTATCACGGTTTGAAGATTTGGATGCGTGGAAGGTAGGTCGTGAACTGGCGAACCTGATTTATGCGTATACTCGAGAGGATTCCTTCTTTAAAGATTACGGTTTAAAAGATCAAATGCAGCGCGCTGCGGTTTCAGTGATGAATAATATTGCTGAAGGATTTGAGCGTGGGAGCAATAAAGATTTTGCCAAGTTTCTTTTTATAGCCCGAGGCTCGACAGGTGAAGTACGAAGCATGTTGTATCTTGCTTTGGATCAAAAATACATAAAAGAGAAGCAGTTCAAAGAGGCTTACAATCTGTGTGTGCGGGAAGCACAGCTCTGTTGGGGCCTGATTAAACATCTACAAAAGCATAGCGGTTGGAAAACGGGATTCCAAATTGCCCTTATGATGTTAATTCCCGCCCTTTCACGACTGTAACAGCTTCAACGGCTTGAACGAGCGAAAGCGTTTGAACGATCCATCAGGGCCTGATGGCGTTTTGCTCATCCACATGGATAATCGTCGGCTCGTTCGCTTTTGCTTCGGCATCATCCATCTGGGCGTAGGAAATGATAATGACTTTATCGCCGACAGCTCCCAACCGGGCGGCCGGACCGTTCAGTTCGATTATCCCTGAACCGCGCTTGCCGGAAATCGTGTAAGTAAAAAGCCGGGAACCGTTGTTCAAATTGACCACCTGAACCTGCTCGCCGGGAAGCATATCAACCGCGTCCAGCAGATCCTGATCAATACAGATACTGCCCGTGTAGTACAGCTCGGTACCCGTCAGCGTCGCCATGTGAATTTTGGATTTAAGCATTGTTCTGGTCATAGCTTTTCCCTGATTTTTAAAGATGGGGAGCGTACCACAGAACGCACAGAATACACTGAAAAAATACAGTTCTTTACATCCGCAACGCTTCCCTTGCGGGTAAGCGTTTTCTACAATGCTGTCAGGCTATGAACATTAAACTGCATGCTTTCCCGAACACTGAAACACTGCATCCCGCTATGCTGGAGCTGTTTGCAGAATACCTCCCCCGCCCCGGCGGCCTGATGCTTTCGGGCGGCAATACACCGCTGGACATCTACCGGCAAATTCCAGCCGGAAACATCGAAGCCACGCTCTTCCTGGGTGATGAGCGCTATGTGCCGGATAGCGATTCAGCCAGCAATTACGGAACGATCTTTCCAATATTCAACGTAGGACAGGCATCCTGCCTGTCTGGACAGGCTGGACTCGACCAACGGAAGAGAGGCTTCGCTATTGCGAAGCAACGCCCAAAGGAAGTGGCAACCCCGTCTCACTTTATAAAGGTTCAAACAGAACTTCCGCTCAAAGATGCCGCACAGGCGTTTCATGATGAATTAAGCCGGATTGAAAAAATCCCGCTCGGCTTCCTCGGACTGGGTACCGACGGTCACACGGCTTCGCTTTTTAATATGGAAGATGCCTCACTCCGCGACAACCGGCTGGCGATTCCGGTCATAAAAAAGGAAAAGCCGGATCGAATCAGCGTTACACCCACCCTGCTGAACCGCGTGGAACGGATTATTATTCTCGCTGCTGGCGAAGAGAAAAAAGAGATGATTCAGACGCTCCTGAACGAGCCGGAGACCATTCCCGCCGGCGTGGCGCTTAGTGATCATCCGAACATCGAAGTTTGGACAGAGCAAAACATCCGGTAGGGACAGACCGCCGGGCTGTTCGCTCTTCCCGGCGCTTTCGGCGAAAGCGCCCTACCTTTTTGAAAACTCACACCCGCAGTAGTTCTGGCGGTAAAGCTCATATTCCTCGCTCAATTCAATGCTGCGCAGGAATCCGCCTTTCTTTTTAAAATCGATCGGCACAAAGCGCGGAAACTGCGCGGCGATTTCAAAAATCATCTGTGACGCCTTGTGTGGACTGAGGGTGAGCGTTGTGGCAAAAGCGGGTATATCGAGCCGTTCAGCCATTTGATTTGTACGGGCCAGACTGAATTCAAAGCATTTACGGCAGCGCGCTCCCTTTTCCGGCTCATTTTCCAGTCCGCGAATATGTTCCAGCCACTCGGCGTGATCGTACTGGTCTTCTTCAATGACCAGATTCATTTTCTCCGCCAACCGGCGTGCGTGCTCAAGTCGTTTGAGATATTCGGCTTCAGGATGAATATTGAAATTACTGAAATAAAGCACTACTTCGTGTCCGGCGAGCACCAGCGGCTCGGCGGACGGCGCCGCACACGGCGCACAGCAGGTGTGCAGAAGAATCCTGCCAGTTATTTGATATTCGTTATTGGTTATTGGTTTCCCCATACCAAACCTTTTGCGCTTTTTGTGGCTAAACTTCTTCGATATCTCCAGCCGTGTAGTCGGCGTGAAACTTTGCCGCAAAGGATTCCAACGATCCCTCCTCAATCGCACCGCGAAGTCCGGCCATCAGTTCCTGATAGTAATGCAGATTGTGCCGGGTCAGGAGCATCGGCCCAAGCATTTCCTGACATTTCAAAAGGTGATTGAGATAGGCGCGGGAATACTTGCGGCAGGTATAACAGCTGCAGTCGGGATCGAGCGGCCGCAGGTCGGCCGCGTGGCGCGCGTTCATGAGATTAACCGTTCCGCGCCGCGTAAAGGCCTGCGCGGTGCGGCCTGAGCGGGTCGGCAAAACACAGTCGAACATGTCCACACCGCGCTGGACTGCGCCGACGATGTCCGGCGGCTTGCCGACGCCCATCAGATAGCGCGGCGCCGGCGCCGGCAGATGCGGAACCGTGGTTTCCAAGGTTTGGAACATCAGCTCCTGCCCTTCGCCGACAGCGAGGCCGCCGATGGCATAGCCGTCAAAGCCGATCTGTTTGAGCGCGTCCGCCGACTCCGCACGCAGTTCGGGGTAAATGCCGCCCTGCACGATCCCGAAAAGTCCATGACCATCGCGCTTTTTGAACGCATCGCGTGATTGTTGAGCCCAGCGCATTGAAAGTCGCATGGATTCTGCCGTGGTTTTTTCATCAGCCGGAAACGGCGTACATTCGTCCAATACCATCGAAATATCCGCACCGAGAAGATGCTGGATTTTTATTGAGCGTTCCGGCGTCAACTCGTGGCGGCTTCCGTCAATGTGCGACTGAAAGGCAACGCCTTTTTCAGTAATTTTCCGAAGCTGGGCAAGGGACATCACCTGATAACCGCCCGAATCGGTCAGGATCGGGCCCGGCCAGTTCATGAACTTGTGGAGTCCGCCCAGTTCGGCCACACGCTCCGCGCCGGGCCGCAGCATTAAATGGTATGTATTGCCGAGAATAATCTGGGCACCGGTTTCCGCGACCTGTTCGGGAAGCATCCCCTTCACCGTCGCCGCCGTACCAACCGGCATGAAAGCGGGCGTGTCCACTTCGCCATGCGCGGTCGAAATCTTCCCTCTGCGGCCAAGACCATTTTTTGCCTGAAGTTCAAATTTAAATTCAGCACTCATCTTTGATTTCCAAACTGTAGACGCGACGCCCTCGTCGCGTTTTTTCAATCAGTTGAACGCGACGAGGGCGTCGCGTCTACATTTTTTAAAAGACAACCATCTCCGTACGAATAAAAACGATAGTTTTTATTCTTTGCATGTTCGTACGCCGCGTGCATTTGTTCAAGTCCAGCGAAGGCGGAAACCAGCATGAACAGCGTCGAGCGCGGCAGGTGAAAATTGGTCAGCAGCAGGTCAACGATCTTAAATTGGTAGCCCGGCGTAATGAAAATGTCGGTCTCGCCCGTAAAGGGCTTGATGATTCCCGGAGCCGTTGCCGCGGTTTCGAGCAGACGCAACGAGGTGGTGCCGACGGCGACAATCCGCCCGCCCGCCATGCGGGTCGCGTTGATTTTATCCACCGTCACCTGCGTAATTGTTCCCCACTCCACATGCATTTGATGGTCTTCGGTATCGTCCGCTTTAACCGGCAAAAACGTTCCGGCACCAACATGAAGCGTTACGGTTTCGAATGTCACGCCGCGTTTTTCCAAGCCATGGAAAAGTTCCTCGGTAAAATGCAGCCCGGCGGTCGGCGCAGCGACCGCTCCTTCGTGTTCGGCAAAAACGGTCTGGTAATCTTCACGGTCATTCTGCGGCTGATCCGCCGTGCGCGAAATATAGGGAGGTAACGGCATATGACCGTGGGTTTCCAGACATTGGAAAAGCTCTTCGCCGCCACAGTTGAATTTCAACCGCACTTCACCACCCTCGCGCTTTTCCGTCAGTTCAGCATAAAAACCGTCCGCAAAATCAATGCGGTGCCCTTCCTTGAGCCGCTTGCCGGGACGGGCGAAGGCAAGCCATTCATCGTCCGCTGTGCGCAAGTGAAGCGTTGCTTCAATACGGACGTCGCCGCGCAAACCGTCGAGCCGCGCCGGAATCACCTTGGTGTTGTTGGCTATCAGCAAATCGCCCGGCTGAAGCAGTTCCGCCAAATCGCGCATAATGCGGTCGGCAAAGCCTTCGCCGGTCAGGTCGAGCAGGCGTGCGGCATCGCGCGGTTTCGCGGGGCGATCCGCGATAAACCGTTTCGGCAGCTCAAAATCAAATAGATCAACTTTCATGAAGAGCAGTTATTAGTTATTCGTTATTGGTTATTGGTTTGCTTGGTGGTGTACTCAAAACGGTGGAGTTTATGAAGGAATCAGGCGAAATAACAGCTTTTGTGAGCGAGATATTCAGCTCTGCGCAGGGCGAGGGAATCCATATCGGTCGCCGCCAGCTCTTTGTGCGCTTTTGCGGATGTCACCGCAGCTGCCTCTACTGCGACACGCCCATCGAGCGTACCGAAACCGTTGCCATTGAAAAAGAGCCGGGCAGCGGTCTGATCAATACAGTTCCCAATCCGTTGACGGTTGAAACACTACTCGCGCTACTGACGGAAATGAACCGTCCTGAATATGCCCACGACGACCTGTTCATCACCGGTGGTGAGCCGCTCCTGCAGGCGGACTTTCTGGCCGCCTTCCTGCCGGAAGCGCGCAAACAGCTCGACCTGCCGGTACACCTCGAAACCAGCGGCGACTTACCCGGGCCCTTTGTCCGAATCGTCGAATGGATTGACCACGTGCTGATGGATATCAAGCTGCCTAGCGTCACTGGCGAGCCAGCCGCATGGGAAATGCATCGTACATTTCTGGACATTATTGAAGCTGAAGAAACCGGCGCCACCATCAAACTGGTCGTTAGCGCCGATACAGCCGATGAAGATCTGGCCCAGGCCGCGGAAATCATCCGCGACTCCGCTACGCAGGCTGCAGTGGTTCTGCAGCCGATGACTGCAGCCTCCAAAACCGAGCGCGTGCCGACCGCAAAACAGGTTCTTGCGTGGCAGTCGCAAATGGCCGTTGCGCTTGGTCACAGCGTTCGCGTGATTCCGCAGTGCCACAAACTGATGGGATTGATGTAGAGTGGAACCGTCTTCGCCGCAGGCTTCGCCGAGTCAAGATGGTGGAATACAGGATTGATGGAATGTTGGCAGGGACAGCTCGCCGAGCTGTCCGCGGCGCTTTCGGCGAAAGCGCCCTACCTGAGAACGGTGAGAAACGATGAAAAAAAAGGCGGTAGTACTGTTAAGCGGCGGATTGGATTCCACCACCGCGCTGGCAATTGCCCTAGCGGAAGGGTTTGACTGCTATGCCCTCTCCTTCCGCTACGGCCAGCGCCATGCCATTGAGCTTGACTGCGCAACGCAGATTGCGAAAGCGCAGGGTGTTGCTGAACACCGCATCATCAACATCGACCTCGGTACGTTCGGCGGCTCCGCGCTGACCGATCCCGATATTCCTGTACCGCACGACCTGTCCACCGAAGCCTTGGCGAAAGCGGAAGCTTTAGCGACGGAAGAAGCGGGCACAGCGGATGAAATTCCCGCCACCTATGTTCCGGCGCGCAACACGATTTTTCTTTCCTACGCCCTCGCCTGGGCCGAGGTACTGGAAAGTTTTGACATTTTTATCGGCGTCAACGTGCTTGATTACAGCGGATATCCTGACTGCCGCCCTGAATTTATTGTCGCCTTTGAAAAAGCGGCCAACCTCGCCACCAAGGCCGCTGTTATCGGCGACCAAAAACTGACCATCCACACTCCGCTTATTCATCTGACTAAAGCGCAGATTATTCAAAAGGGGCTGGAGCTGGGTGTCGATTACAGCGTAACGTCCAGCTGTTACGATCCGGCACCGGACGGCGCGGCCTGCGGCACCTGCGATTCCTGCCGCTTGCGCCTGAAAGGGTTCAAAGAGGCCGGCGCAACTGATCCGAGACAATACACCCCGCAAAGCGGGACTCGTTAAAACCGTTCAAGTCGTTGAATTCGTTAAAAACGAAAGAGGAAGTTATGCCTGAGATGGAAATTTATAAAACGTTTCGCTTTGATGCCGCCCATCGTCTGACCGGCGTGCCCCCGACTCATAAATGCTCTGCCATGCATGGACACAGCTTTGAAATCGAGGTGCACCTGCGTGGCCCGGTTGATCTGAAAACCGGATTCATTATGGATTTCGGCGACCTGTCCAGCGTGTGCGAGCCGGTTTTGAAGAAGCTTGATCACGCGATACTCAATGAAATTGAGGGGCTGGAAAATCCGACCAGTGAGAACATGAGTGTCTGGCTGTGGAACATCCTGAAACCGCAGTTGTCCCTGCTCTCGAAAATTGTCATCAAAGAGACCGGGACCGCCGGCTGCATTTATTGCGGGGAATGAATCCCCTTTGGAGTGCGGCGGCAAGCTTTGGCTTAACAAAGCGCAGGCAAGCCTGCGCACTCCATATTAAGATTCCACACGAACGCTGGAGCGGATACCGCCGCGGGCCGTGAAGTCGCCCGTTACAATCAGTTTGCGCGGTTTGCAGGTTTCCATCAGATCGGTGAAGATGCGATTGGTTACATCCTCGTAAAACGAACCTTCGTTGCGGAATGAATAGAGATAAAGCTTAAGCGACTTGCTCTCGACACAGAGTTGATCGGGAATGTATTCAATCGTAATCCGCGCAAAATCCGGCTGGCCGGTGATCGGACAAAGCGAAGTGAACTCATCGGTCTCAAACGTGATCCAGTAGTCGCGTTCCGCATTGGCGTTTTCAAACGTCTCCAGAATTGAAACATCCGGCTCCCGGGGATAGTTTTTCTCGCCTTTTTTCAGCCGGGTCAGTCCGTCGGTATTACTCATCATTCACCTCGTTGGTTGGTAAAAAACTCTACCAGTTCTTCAAAGCCATGCCACACCTGATCGGCGGCAAATTCGCCGGGATGCCCGATGCCGTAGGTGACGAAGCCGCTTTGGACGCCCGCGTTGTGCGCCGCTTCCAGATCGGTATGATGATCGCCGATCATCCAGATGTTTTCCACTGAAGTTCCCGCCGCTTCCAAGAGCGCCTGAATGCCGTCGGGAGCGGGTTTTAGATTCGGCAGGTCACCGCCGCCCAGAATCTGTAAAAACAGACTGTCCACACCGAGATGTTTCAGGATCACACGCGACGGTTCGCCCGGCTTATTGCTCAGCACGGCCAGCGCATGCCCCGCTTCCGCAAGCTGTGCGAGCCCTTCAGCCACGCCCGGATAGAGCGTCGTTTTGTCCAGCATGTGTTCGCGGTAAAATTTCCGGTCGAGTTCGAGCGCTTCATCGAGATCCGCCTCCGCGCCTTGCAGAGACCGCTCGACCAGTTTGCGGATGCCGTTACCGATGTAGCCGGTCACGGTATCCACGTCGAGCGATGGAAGCCCGTAGTGTCCCCTCATCAGATTGATACCAGTCGCCAGATCAGCCCGCGTATCCGCCAGCGTTCCATCCAAATCGAAAATGAGCAGATGCTTTTTCATAAGGCGAGTGATTAAACCCTATCGAAAAACGAACTTCAGGAATAAAAGCTAAAGAAATCCCAGATTAGGACTGGCAGCATAGTACTAATATAGTACTATGGTTGCATGCCAAGGAAAATCAGAGCGCTGATACGTGACCTGAAAAAGGCAGGTTTTGAGGATCGCGGTGGCAAAGGCAGTCACAAAAATTTTAAGCACCCTTGCGGAAGCAGGATCACCATCAGCGGCACCTCTGGGCAGGACGCAAAGAAGTATCAGGAACGAGATGTTGAGAGAGCGCTCCGGGAGGCAAAAAAATGAAATCGAGCGATAAATATCTTAAAATTGTCGAATGGTCGGAAGAGGATCAGTGCTATGTGGGCACCTGCCCCGGCCTGATGCTCGGCGGCATTCACGGCGATGACGAAGCTACCGTTTACAAAGAGCTCTGTCAGGCCGTTGATGAGTGGATTGAACTCTATCAGGAAGACGGCGAACCTCTTCCCGCCGCGACTGCCGGAAAAGAATATTCCGGAAAGTTTGTGGTCCGGGTCGGCAAAGAGCTTCACCAAGCGCTTGCTATTGAATCACTCCGAAAAGGTGAAAGCCTCAATACCCACTGCCTCAACTTGATTCGTGAGCAACGGGCCGCCTACAAAACGAGAAAGAAGTAGCCTCTATCCTCTCGCTGTTCCGTTTTTATAAAAAGGAAGCTCGACCACTTTGGAGGGAAAGCGCTTACCGCGGATTTCGACGTCAAGAATTGTTCCGACCTCTGAGACATCGGTTTTAACCATGGCGAGTGCAACGGCTTTTCCAAGGCTTGGAGAAACCGAACCGCTGGTGACCGCACCGGCTTCCAATGTCTGGAAAAAAACGTTAGCTCCTGCCCGGGCAGCGCGCTTGCTGTCGAACTCCAGAGCAACCAGAAATTCCCTCGGCTGTTCGAGATCACGCAATACAGCGTCGCGGCCGATAAAATCGATTTCCTTTTTAAGGAACATGCCGCGGCTCACCGGCACCGGCGTGCGGTCGAGCGAGAGTTCGTGGCCGTACAGCGAATAACCCATTTCCAGCCGAAGCGTGTCGCGCGCGCCAAGGCCAACCGGTTTAATGTTTTCATTCGCCAGCAGCGCGCGCCAAAGGCGGACGGCTTCGGAGGCCGGAAAGTAGAGTTCATAACCCCACTCGCCCGTGTAACCCGTCCGGCTCAGCAAAATCTCCGTATCAAGGCACGAAAACGGCTCACAGCGGAAATAACCGAGATCGGGAAGCGGCTTACCGATTACGGCTTCGAACGCGGCGCGCGACACCGGCCCCTGCAAATCAATTTTTCCGAATTCGTTCGAACGATCAATAAAGCCGGTATTGGCCGAGAGATGCGCCTGAATCCATTCGGCGTCGCTTTCAAGCGTGGCGGCGTTGACGACAAGCATGTAGCGCTCTTCGCCGAGACGATAGCAGGTGAGGTCATCAATGACCCCGCCCTGCTCGTTGAGCATGAAGCCGTAGCGGCACTGGCCGATACGGAGGGTCGAAATTTTCATCGTCAGCAGCTTTTCAAGGTCGGCGGCGGCGGCCGGGCCGGTCAGTTCGAATTCGCTCATATGGCAGATATCGAACAGCCCCGCTTTGGTGCGGGTGTGCTGATGTTCGGCCAAAATTCCTTCGTATTGAATCGGCATGTCCCAGCCACCGAATTCGGCCATGCGCGCGCCGAGGGTAACATGCTCAGCATGTAACGGTGTCTTTTTCATAATTCCGTCAGATCCTTCCAGGTATACTGCGCGACGCCTTCGACCGTCCGCCCTGCTCCGTTATCAACCATCAGCACGGGGCACCCTGCCGCCTGTGCGGCAACTACGCCGGGCGGACTGTCTTCAAAAACGAGGACGGCCTCCGGTGAAAGATTCAGGCGGCGTAAAGTCAGCGTGTACATTTCCGGATCGGGTTTGCGGTGCGTTACGTCGTCCGCCGTGCAGACCACCTCAAAATAATTTTCAATACCCGCTTCTTCGAGCGCACTGTCGACAAAATGACGCGGCGAGTTACTGGCCAGCGCCAGTCGCTTTTTCCCATGCCATTTTTCAATAAAATCCAGCACGTTTGGAAACAGGTCTGTTTTGAAATGATCCCTCACATGTACGCGCTTGTGCGCGAGCACTTCGGACGGATCAAGGTTCAGACCATGCCGCGCAGAAAGAACCGGTGTAAAGGTGCTGGTATGCGCCTCAAAAAACTCGCGCCGCTCCGCGGGAGTCAACCGGTAACCGCTCAATGCTTCGACTGCCTGCGCAAAGCCGTCAGCATGATATTTCTCCGAATCGATTAGCGTTCCATCCATATCGAAGATAAAAGCTTTATAGCTGTTTAAATCCTGTGTCATACAGCCGTCGAATTTCGGCTATAAAACTTCCGCTGAAAAGAAACTTTTGAGAGATTGTTTTGCAATGTTGGAGAAAAAAAACAGCCTGGGCCTCTTTGCCGCCGTTTTCACCGTTTTAATCGTCGGCGTAATGGCGCTGTTTTTTTCGTTTTACGAACCGTGGCTGCCCGCCGGACCGGAGCTGATTCCGGACGGCACCTTTAGCACAACCATGGCCACCAACAGCTGGACAGGCTGGAATCAACGGGCACAACTGCTTCCCGACGGCGGATTCAACGATTCGCCGGGGGTTGTGCTGACTGCTGTTTCGAATAAACATGGAACGTTGCGTTTTTCCGTGCCTGATATCAGGGAGACGGACGCTTTTCGTGTGTCGCTTCACGCCACCGCTTCCGGTGTTCGAAAAGGTAAAAAAGGATGGAACATGCCGCGGGCTGTCTTTTGTTACTACGATAAAAATAACAAGGGGATGTTCAGCATCCCTCATCAGATATTCAGTGCAGGGAAAGACCGATCCTGGAAAACCCATGTCGCGTTTTTCCCCGTCCCTTCCGCTGCGGTTAATGCCCGGCTCTATCTCCAAAACCTCGGAAGGTTCGGAACGCTTCGGGTCGATGATATTTCCATCACCCCCGTTCGAGCGCGTTCTTCTGCCCCGTGGTGTAAAACATTTTTCGGCCTGCTGTGGTTTATCGCCGCCGCTCTCAGTACGATGGCGCTGCAGCTCTGGAAACGACGCTTTGGATGGCTGATCTGTGCAACGATTCTGTTGATTCTTATCGGCGTCCTCCTGCCGGGAGCGGTGCTGGACGGTGCTCTTCAGCAGGCGTATCAAAAAATCCACACGCTGCGCGCAACGATCAGTCCGCCAGAAATCACCGCCGCGCCTTCCGGCCAGCCTGTCCTGCCTAAGCCCTCTGCGCCCCCGGAAGAAAAACCGCCGCTTTTCACCGGCAAGGAGGTCTTTGACCACGTCCATTTTGTCGGTCACTTCATACTCTTCAGCCTGCTGGCTCTGCTTAGCGCGCTTTCGTGGTTTTCCGCAAAACCCTCTCTGCGCCTTGCACTGGCCCTTTTCGCCGGGCTCACACTCTTTGCCGGTGCCACAGAAGTCCTGCAGTTTATCACCTCCGACCGCCACGCCTCCCTGATTGATCTCGGCATTGACCTGATCGGCATGGCGATTGTGATACTGCTGGCTTTTCTAATCGCCGGGCTGAGGCAGATGGCGCCGGCAATAAAAAATAAACCCCATTCTGTGTCATGAACCGTTTTCATCGAACCGAACTGCTTTTAGGGCCCGAAGCGATGGAGCGTCTGCAGAGCGCACGCGTCACTGTTGCCGGACTCGGCGGGGTCGGTTCGTATGCCGTCGAAGCGCTCGCCCGCGCCGGCATCGGCCATTTGCGGCTTATTGACGCCGATGTGGTCAGCGAGAGCAACCTCAACCGCCAGCTCTTCGCCCTCGGCTCAACCATCGGACGCGTTAAGGTCGAGCTGGCCGCCGCACGGGTGCGCGACATCAACCCGCGCTGTGAAGTCGAAGCACTCAAAACCTATATCAACGGCGAAACCACCGATGAACTGCTTTCTCCTCTGCCAAACGTATTGATCGACGCCATCGACACACTCAGCCCGAAAGTCGGCCTTCTCCAGCGCGCGCTGGAGCTAAAAGTGCCCTGTATCATTTCCAGCATGGGCGCGGCCAATAAAATCGACGCACAAGCCGTGCGCGTGGCCGATCTCTCGAAAACCCGCCACTGCCGCCTCGCACGGTTTATCCGTAAACGGCTGCGTCGCCGCGGCATACACACCGGCATCACCTGCGTCTATTCCGAAGAAAAAACCGCCTCCATTGAGCTGCCGGACGAACTGCCCGATTTCGAAGCCCCCTCCAAAACCTGCGACGGACAGGTGCGCGCGCCGCTCGGCAGTTCGCCATGGCTTCCGGCCCTCTTCGGCCTCAACGCCGCCGCCGAAGCCGTCCGGTTTCTCATCCGTTCTGAATAGCATTGCCTCAGTGGCGCCGCCTGCGTATTCTCTCCCGCCTTACGCCATGAACAACTTTACACTCATCCGGGAAGAGAAGGTCGTCGAATTTAACGGCACGGTAAAGCTCTACCGCCACGAACCGACCGGCGCAGAGGTGCTCTCGGTCGAAAACAACGACGACAACAAGGTGTTCGGTATCACCTTCCGCACGCCGCCCGCCGACTCCACCGGCGTCGCGCACATCCTCGAACACACCGTGCTCTGCGGCTCGCGTAAATACCCCCTCAAAGACCCGTTTGTCCAACTCCTGAAAGGCTCGTTGCAAACGTTTCTCAACGCAATGACCTATCCCGACAAAACGGTCTATCCCGTCGCCAGCCAGAACGAAACCGATTTTTACAATCTGGTAGATGTCTACCTCGACGCGGTCTTTTTCCCGCGCATCACCCCCGATTTCTTCCGGCAGGAGGGCTGGCACTACGAACTCGAAAAACCCGACGTCCCGCTCACCTGCAAAGGCGTCGTTTACAACGAAATGAAAGGCGCTTACTCCTCACCTGACAGCCTCCTGATGGAGCGCTCCCAGCAAGCGCTCTTCCCCGACACCACCTACGGCCTCGACGCCGGTGGCAGTCCCGCCGAAATCCCCAACCTCACCTATGAGACGTTCCGGGAATTCCATGAAATGTATTACCACCCCTCCAATGCCCGCATCTTTTTCTACGGCAACGACGACCCTTCCAAACGGCTCGAAATCCTCAGCGAATACCTCGACGGGTTCAGCCACCGTGCCTGCGACACGGCCATTCCGCTTCAAAAACCGTTTGATAAGGCGGTCGAAATGGAAGAAGCCTATGCCGTCAGCGAAGAAGAGACCCATGCCTTCATCACGGTCAACTGGGTCCTGCCCGACGGTGTACCGCACTTCGCCATGATCGTCCTCGACCAGATCCTCGCCGGCACCTCCGGCTCGCCCCTGCGCAAAGCACTCATCGAATCCGGTCTCGGCGAAGACCTCGCCGGATTCGGCCTCGAAACCCACTTGCGGCAGCCCGCCTGGTCTATCGGCATGAAAGGTGTCGAAATTCACAACCTTGAAAAAGTCGAGAGTCTGATTTTCCAAACCCTGGGAAAACTGGCCAAAGACGGCATTGATCCCGGCGACATTGAAGCCGCCCTAAACTCTTTCGAGTTCGACCTGCGTGAAAACAATCACGGCTCCTGTCCGCAGGGCCTCTCCGTTATGCTGCACATGATGGAAACCTGGCTCTACGGCTGGGATCCGCTCGGCCTCGCCGCTTACGAACACCCGCTTGCCGAACTCAAAGAAAAAATGGGCGAAAATCCCCGCTGCTTCGAAGAACTCATCGAAAACATCCTCCTCAAAAACCCGCACCGCGCCACGGTCCGCTTAGTTCCCGACCCCGAAAAAGCCGCGCACGATAACGCCGAAGAGCGCGACCGGCTGAAAGCCGACCGTAGCGACATGACCGAAGACGATCTGAAGCGCGTTATGGAAGAGGGTCGCCGTCTGCACGAAATGCAGAAAACGCCGGATACGCCTGAGGCCATCAAAACCCTGCCCCTGCTCCGCCGTGATGATCTGGAAAAAAATATTCGCACCGTACCGCGCAACGTCGAAACCGTGGAAGGTGCAACGGTTCTTTTCCATGAACTCTTCACTGGCGGTATCGTTTACTGCGATATCGGGTTCGATCTGCACACCCTTCCCGCTGATGATCTGCCGTGGGTTTCACTGCTCGGCACCATGCTGCTTGAACTGGGAACCGCCAAAGAGGACTTTGCTTCGCTCTCCCGGCGCATCGCGCGTGAAACCGGCGGCATTTATGCTGCACCGTTCCATTCCGCCGTTGATGACTCAGAAACCGGCGTAAGCCGCCTCTTTCTGCGCGGCAAATGCATGAGTGCGCAGACCGGCAAACTGTTCGCTATTTACCGCGATATTCTACTGACCCCGAAATTCGACCAAGTGAAGCGCTTCCGCGAAATCCTGCTTGAACATAAAGCGGAAATGGAAAGTGCTCTGGTGCCGAGCGGCCATTCCGCCGTCCTCTCGCGCCTGCAGGCACATTACAGTGAAGCCGCCCGCGCTTCCGAAGCCATGAGCGGTATCGACGCCCTCTTCTTCCACCGCGAGATCATTGACCGCGCTGAGGCCGACTGGCCCGCCACACTGGCGCGGTTTGAGCGAATTCTCACCACCCTGCTCGCGCCCGAAAACCTCATCATCAACATTACCGCCGACGGGTGCGACCGCGCCGCAGTACTCGCCGAATTGAAAAATTTTCTCGGCGAACTGCCCAAAGAAAAAGAAACCCATCAAACGTGGACGTTTACCGGGCCGCTGTCCTGTGCAGAGGCACTGACGGTTCCGTCGCGCGTCAACTACGTCGGACAGGCCTGCAACCTCTTTGAGAACGGATACCAAATGCACGGGTCGGCACGGGTCGTCTCGCGCTACCTGCGCACGGCGTGGCTCTGGGAGCAGGTGCGGGTGCTGGGCGGCGCCTACGGTGCAGTCTGTTCCTTCAATCCACATTGCGGCATCCTCGCCTTCGCCTCATACCGCGACCCGAACCTCACCGAAACGCTCGCGGTTTACGATCGCACCTCGGAATATTTGAAAGAACTTCAGCTTGATGAGGACGAACTGACACGCGCCATCATCGGCACCATCGGCGCGATTGACGCCTATCTGCTGCCCGACGCCAAAGGCTATGCCGACACCCTGCGCTGGCTCACCGGACAGACCGATGAAAAACGGCAAAAACGCCGCGATGAAGTGTTGAATACAACTGCCGAGGATTTTCACCGGTTCGCGGAAGCGCTCATCGGCAAAGAGAAGGTTATTTCCGTCCTCAGCTCACCCGAAGCCATCACAGAAAGCGGCATCCCCTTCCAAAGCACTCTACGGGTACTTTAATGTCCGACGGCTTTATGGAGCTTCTCCACTTCCCACGGCTCAAGGTTGCGATGTTCGCCGGTGCGGAGTTTTTCGAGGCGGAGCGGGCCGACGGATACACGTAAAAGGCGGATCACTTTGCGATCGAGCACTTCCATCATGCGGCGGATATGGCGGTTGCGCCCTTCCCCAAGGGTGAGCGTATAGCCGAATCTTTCGGTAGGGACGGCTCTCCGAGCCGTCCGTGGCCCGCTCGGAGAGCGAGCCCTACCCTGAAGAGAAGTAACACTCAAAACTTTCAGCTTTTCACCGCGGCAGTTGAGGCCTTTGAGCATCCGGTCGATTTCATCCGGAGTAAGTTCGCGCTCGATCCAAACCTGATATTTTTTTTCGATGTGGTGGCGCGGATGCATCAGGCGATGGGCGAGATCACCGTCGTTCGTAACCAGGAGCAAGCCTTCGCTCATGACGTCAAGGCGGCCGACGGTATAGAGACGGGTGGAGGAAGCGGGAAGCATGTCGAGAATCGTTTCGCGACCCTGAGGGTCATCGGAGGTGCAAATGACTCCGGTCGGCTTATTGAGCATGATCCAGACTTTTTGCTCCCGCTTAACCGGCTGGCCGTCGCAAGTGACTTTCTGGACAGCAGGGTCAACCTTGGTGCCGAGTTCGGTAACAACAATGCCGTCAACGGTCACTACCCCGTCGGTAATGAGTTTTTCTGAGGCACGGCGCGAGGCCACCCCGCATTCCGCCAGATATTTCTGCAATCGAATCATGATAATGTTTTAAACCACTAATCCTCACTAATCAGCACTAAAAACGCCCGCTGAGGACAGCGGGCCTACAAAACACTCTATCCTGTAGGCTGGGTGCCCCCACCCGGCGAAACCCGTCCGCACAAAAAAAGCCCCGGCGGTGCCGAGGCTTTGAAAAATGGAAAAGAAAACAGGCTTATTCATCCGGCTTGGTTTTCGGCAGGCCGAAACCGCGGTCGCCTTCTTTCCATTTGCCCTCGTCTTTGAGCTTATCCACGCGCTCAAAACGCTTGAGAACATTGCGGCGAACCGAAATTTTCGCAGCCGATTTTAAACTGGAGTGCATCGTCATGGTTGTTCTCCTGAAAATCTATGTAATTGAATGAGCGGGAGAGAATAGCGTTTTTGGCCGAGTTGTCAAATGCGCAAAACAACGTAATTCAAAGAGTATGGACTGTGGTGGCTTGCCGCCGCTTTTCTTCACGGAGCTTGCTACGTGTCGCCTCTGCCCGCTGTGAATAGTGGTATTTCTCTCATAAGAAGCCGAAGCAAGCTTCGGCAAACAAAGCGCAGGCAAGCCTGCGCACTCCATATCCTTTCCAACGCATTACTCGTTACGCATTACGCACTAACGCCTCTTTCTCATTTTACGCCCGACATATGAAACCTTTCCCGTTTTCATCGGCTTTTGCAGCTCCACGGAGGCCTTGAGATCATAGAGCTGGTCGCGGAGGAGTGCGGCGCGTTCAAATTCCAGTTTTTCGGCCGCTGCGAGCATTTCCTGCTCCATTTCGCGAATGGTGAAGTTGATGTCGTACGTTTCGCCGGTTTCACGCACGATGTGCTCTTCCAGCTCCTCCGCCCCCTGCTTGAGTTGTTGGAGGCTTTCCTCAATCTCTTTCCGGATGGACTGCGGGGTAATGCCGTGTTCTTCGTTATAGGCCAGCTGTTTTTTTCGGCGGTGCTCGGTAATCTCAATCATCCGGCGCATAGAGCCGGTGACCGTATCGGCATACATAATCACCTTCCCGTCCGTGTGACGGGCGGCGCGGCCCGCCGTCTGCACCAGCGCGGTTTCAGAACGCAGGAAGCCCTCCTTGTCGGCGTCAAGAATGGCAACCAGCGACACCTCGGGCAGGTCGAGCCCTTCGCGAAGCAGGTTGATGCCGATCAGACAGTCGAACTCCGCTTTGCGCAGGCCGCGCAGAATATCAACGCGTTCTAGCGCGCCGATTTCCGAATGCAGGTACTCCACCCGAAGGCCGGTCTTTTTCAGGTAGTCGGTCAGATCCTCGGCGGTGCGCTTGGTAAGCGTCGTCACCAGCGTCCGCTCGCCACGCTCGGTGCGCGCGCGGATTTCCTCCATCACGTCATCGATCTGGCCGGTCAGCGGGCGCACCTCGACGGGCGGATCGATGATGCCGGTGGGCCGGATCACCTGTTCGACCGTTTTGCCGCCGTGCTCAAGCTCGAACGGACCGGGTGTAGCGGTGGTAAAGAATATCGGGCCGGTGATATCGAGAAACTCATTGAATGCGAGCGGACGGTTATCGAGCGCCGAGGGGAGCCGGAAGCCGTGCTCAACCAGCGTGCCTTTCCGGGCCTGATCGCCGTTATACATCCCGCGCACCTGCGGAAGCGTCACATGCGACTCGTCAACTACGGTGAGAAAATCATCGGGAAAATAGTCCATCAGACACGCGGGGCGCTCTCCTGCGGCGCGGGCCGCAAGGTGGCGGGAATAGTTTTCGACTCCGCCGCAGTAGCCGATTTCGCGAAGCATCTCAATGTCGTACTCCGTGCGCATCCGGATGCGCTGCGCTTCGATCAGCTTATCGCGCTCCTCGAACCATTTAACACGCTCTTTGAGTTCAGCGCGGATACGGGTGATCGCGGGTTCGAGCTTTTCGTGCGGCATCACAAAATGTTTGGCGGGTGAAACGGTGATACAGGAAAGGTTTTCCTGCACGTCGCCCGTCAGTGGGTCGATCCGCTTGATGCCGTCGATTTGATCGCCGAAAAAATCGACGCGGATGCCGTGTTTGGCATACGACGGAAAAATATCGACCGTGTCACCGCGTACGCGGAACGTGCCGGGCGCCGTTTCATAATCGTTGCGCTCGTACTGAATCGCGACCAGCTTTTCGAGCACCTCATCGCGATTGCGTGCCTCGCCAAGATGCGCAGAGAGTACCATCTCGCGGTAGTCCTCCGGTGAGCCGAGTCCGTAGATGCAGGAGACCGAAGCGACAATGATCACGTCCTCGCGGTTAAGCAGGCTGTCGGTGGCCGCCAGCCGCAGGCGCTCGATCTCCTCATTGATCGAGGCGTCCTTTTCGATAAAGGTGTCCGTCTGCGGAATGTAGGCTTCGGGCTGATAGTAGTCGTAATAGCTGATGAAAAACTCGACTGCGTTGTCGGGAAAAAAGCCCTTCAACTCGGCGTAGAGCTGAGCCGCGAGTGTTTTGTTGTGCGAGATAACCAGCGTCGGACGGCCCCACTGCGCGATGGCATTGGCCACCGTGAACGTCTTGCCGGAACCCGTTACACCTTCCAGCGTCTGAAACCGTTTACCGCCCTCCAGCCCGCGCATCAGCGCGGCAATCGCCTCCGGCTGGTCGCCGGTCGGCACATAGTCCGAAACAAGCTGGAACGGTGAATTCATTTCCCCGCAGAATACGCAGAAAAACACAGAAGTTCCAGAAAATGGAAAACCGAACCGTCCGCCGCCGCTTTAGCAAGCTATGGCGGACAAGCGAAAGAACGCGAATGGCTTGGGTAGGGACAGACCGCCGGGCTGTCCGGTTGCGGCGCCCCGAAGCTTCGAGGTGCCCTACCTTTTTCGACCGGATGTGAGATTTTCCATTTCCCTACCGTCATAGCGCTTCACAACGCCCGGCTTTTAATCTATTTTCAGGTCGTAACAACGGGTGTGGATTCTTCTGCCTGACAAACATGGGAATAAAATGAGTGGGATAGTAGAAGCCTCTGAGCAACTCCAAGCTCGACAAAATGATTGATGACAAAATCATGAAGAGCTTTTCTTTATTCGGCTGTTGGAAATTATTTTGTCGTCCATGATTTTGTCGAAACTCTTTTCTCAGTAGCGTTCATAAGCGGTTTAAATTTTGGTTACGGTTCTGCCGCGCTAAATAATCCGTGGTTACTAAATTTTCGATGCCTGGAAACGCGATGGGGACATCGCGTCTACGTTTCCCACCCTGAAGCTTTTGTACTTTTTGCGATCTTTCGCGGCTAAAAAATCTCTCCCCCCATTGGCGTGAATTAGCGTCCATTCGCGGTTAAAAAGCTCCCTCTCAATCCGTGTGAATTCGTGTTGAAGCCCTCTTTCCCTCCCAGTAATCCCTCCAGCGAAGCGGGTGGTGAAAAATTATTTTTTCGTGCAACTGGACAGGCTGGAAGCCTATCCTACTTTCTATTCGCGTGTATCTTGATGCGGCGAAGCTCGCCGAGCGAAGACGGTTTGCGTCTATTCGCCTGTCTCGCCATAGCTTGCTAAAGCGACAGCGGACGGTTACATTCTCCCGTATGGGAAAACTTCAAAATACCTTTTCATGGTCGTTCAGCGCGGCGGCTGATTTTGATGAATGCCGGCGTCGGCGGTACTGGAGCAAGTACGGCATGTGGGGCGGCTGGGAAAAGAATGCCTCGCCGGAGCAGAAAAAAGCCTATCAGCTGAATAAGATGGATAACCGCTGGGGGCTGATGGGTCAGGCCGCTGAAAATTCAATTATGCGCGTGCTGCGTCAGCATCAGGCGGGCAATCCCATGGATGCCGAAACGGCGTTTGAAACGGTCGCCCGCCCCTTCCTGCGTGAAAAATGGACGCAGTCGAAGCGCGGCGAATGGAAAAACAGTCCGAAGCAGTTCTGCTGCCTGCGCGAACACTATTACGGCACGATGGGCGACGAAAAAGCGGTCGCCGAACAGATGAGCGGCCAGATCAAAAACTGCATCGTCAATTTTATTGAAAAGGTACTACCGCGAATTGAAGCCGTCACCCGCGAGCAGGAGCTTCCGGTGAAAAACCCGGAGATGGGCGGCGATCCTGAAAACATTACCTGGAACGGCGTGAAAATGTATGTGATTCCCGACTACGCCTACCGTATCGGCGGACAGTTTCATATTCACGACTGGAAGGCGGGAAAAATCAAGGAAACGCACCGCGAGCAACTGGGGCTTTATGCGATCTGGGCGCGCGAAAAGTTCCGCGCCAAACCGGAGGAGACCTTTCTGTACGTCGAATATCTCAACGAGGGACAGGTGGCACCATTTCAGCTGACCGCCGAAGATTTCCAGACGCTTGAAGCGCGCATTGAAGCGTCGGTGGCGGAGATGACGGAGTACCTGGTGGATTTCGACCGCAAACGCAATGAGCCGCTGCCGAAGGATGAATGGGAGCTGGCCTCGGACACTTCATCCTGCCAATACTGTAATTTTTATGAGCTGTGCAAGGAGGAGCTGGAGGGAGAGGTCTAAAGTCGAAAGTCAAAGATGACAGAAAACGATCCAGTCTGTATTGCGACCTATTCGGATGAAATGTCCGCGGAAGTGGCCCGCGCGGCTCTTGAATCAAACGGTATTTACGCCTTTGTTTCAAAAGATGACTGCGGCGGCATGCGGCCCCACTGGCAGTTAACTATCGGCGTCCGGTTAATGATCCGAAAAGCAGATGCTGAAGTGGCCGCTGAAATACTGCAACAAGCCGGGTCAGCTATGTAGCCGGGGTCCGCAGACCCCGCCCCGGCCTCTGCGGAGGCCGGCTACAAAAATACATTTTGCAACGCTTTTACGCGGCATCGTGATTGGTAGCATCGATGACTTCTTTAACAGCCGGAAGCCGCTCCTTAAAGAGGCGCTTAATCCCGTCTTTCATGGTCATGCGCGCACCCATGCAGCCGCGGCAGCCGCCCTGCAGTTCGACGTACACTTTACCCTCTTCCACTTTAAGGATTTCCGCGCCGCCGCCATGCGTGGCCAGCGCCGGGTTGATTTCCTCTTTCATTATTTGTTCAACGGCTTCGAGTATTTCAGCATCGGTCATTCGAATCTCCTGATTAATATTCAACCAAATAGTAGCAGGTTTTGGTTTGTGCGCCATCAATCATGAAGACGCCCTTTTTTACCGGAATTTTGCTGCTGGTTTTTCGTCCGTTGTGGTC
>JAOZSE010000164.1 GCA_029939835.1 Pontiellaceae bacterium | reverse complement strand
CTGCTCGATCTCGAACTCAAGCCCAAAGTGATTGATCTGATCGGATACGACGAAGACTATCTGGTGCATCCTTCTTTTACGATGACAACGTATGGCAATAATTTTAATACGCTGGTCATTCAAAGCCCCGAACTCAAGGGCAGCCTCCCCTACTACCGTCTACGCGAAATGGAAACACAAGTGACCGTTGCGGACGGCAGTACGGTTGGCATGGGCGGACTGATCTACGACAAGCTCGAAACCTTTAAGGACAAGGTTCCTGTACTGGGCTCGATCCCACTCATCGGACGCCTTTTCCGTTCGGAAGGCGAAAAGAGCGTCAAACGCAATCTGCTGATCTTTGTGACGGCCACGCAGGTGGATGTAAACGGACGCAAGGTCTCGGATCTCGCCCTGAATCAATAAGCTTTATAATTAAGGAGAATGGTTATGCGAAATACACTGTTTGTTTTACTGTCCGGCGTCCTGATCCTGAGCGCGGCTTTTGCGCAGGAATCCGGAAGCGTCGAAGATATCCTGAAAGAACTCGCTGAACTTGCGAGTGGACCGCTCCCAACGAAAGCGGCTACAGTACCGACGGACGCAGCTACAGAGTCTGTAGACGCGGGTGTTGAGCCCTCAGTTGCTTCCGCCTCCGCCGAGGCTACGGCGGACAAGGAGGATGCACCGGACGCTGAAGCTGCGGCAGAGCCCGCTGTAGATGTGGAAACGGTGGTGGAAGAGAGCCGCGCGTTATATGTAAACGGCGAATTTGAGCGGGCCCAGGCGGGTTTTGAAGCCATCGTCAAAAAAGAGCCGGAAAATGGGATTGCCCAACTATATCTTCGCAAGATTCTGGAACGCGACCAGCGCTCGGTGGAAGTGAGCGGTATGAAAGCGGTGGATGCCGCATGGTGCACAGGAATGGCGCTCCGCTCTTATGCCGTTTCAAGCGATGCCGCAGAAAAAATGGGACTGGGCGGCGCAGAGGCGTCCGTCGAGGTATCCGCCAAATTCCCGGAAGTGGACTTTCCGAAAGGCGCCAGCGCGGTTTATCAGCCGCGGCTGGAAAAACTGTTTGTGCGCAACACGCGCGACAATCT
This sequence comes from Pontiellaceae bacterium, assembly GCA_029939835.1. Lineage (GTDB taxonomy): Bacteria > Verrucomicrobiota > Kiritimatiellia > Kiritimatiellales > Tichowtungiaceae > Tichowtungia. The sequence goes on along the minus strand of JAOZSE010000164.1, from coordinate 2,102 downwards.
GCTGGTGCTCGAAGAAATTCTTGATGCGATGGATGTGGCGAAACTCTCCGCCGATGTCGAGCAGGTTGAAATCGAAGCCAAATTTGTTGAGGTTTCGGAAGGCACGCTCGAAGAACTCGGCTTTGAGTGGCGCGGGGACGGAAACCCCATCGATTTATTCGGAGATGTCCAAACCGGCGGAACCGACTTTCTGTTTGACGACGCCCTGCGCGGCGGCGCCAGCGGGCCGCCCATGCCCTTCTCCCGCCCCGACCTGATGGGCGCCGGAAGCGATGGTGCCAGCGGCAACTGGAGTGCCTTCCGCTTTGAAGACACCTTTGCTGTCAGCCCCGACACCCTGCGCCTTCATCACGATGGACATGTTCCGCTGGATGTCGTGATCAGCGCGCTCGACCAAAGCTCCGGAGCGGATGTGCTTTCCGCGCCGCGGATCGTCACCAAAAGCGGTGAAACGGCGATCATTCGCGTGGGTGAACTGCACACCTATCCCGAAATTTACGAAGCGAGTGCATCGGCCGGGAATATCGTGCATGTGAAGTATGAGGACTGGGAAGAAACTCTTCTGGGTGTTGAGCTCGAAGTGACTCCGCAGGTGGACGGCGATCAGATTGAGCTGGGTCTCAATCCGAAGTTCCGTGAGCTGCAAGGGTGGCAGAATTATGATATCGCCCAGGCAAACTCCGCCTACACCCATGTGCAGGAAGATATTGGGATGACCTATCTTCACGCCCCCATCGTAGCTCAGTTGCCATTCTACCGTGTGCGTGAAATTGACACGGAAGTGACCATTGCCGACGGCGCGACCATCGTGATGGGCGGACTGACCAGTGAAAAGGTGGAAGCCTTTGAGGACAAAGTGCCTGTGCTGGGCAGTTTGCCGCTGGTAGGCCGTCTCTTCCGCAACGAAGGCGAACGGGCGATCAAGCGCAATCTGATGATGTTTGTGACGGCGAAAATCGTGGAACCGACCGGGCGGATCAGCTCTTCGCGCTCCTTCGAATAGTTTTCGGGGATACCCGAAAACTAAATGATTGCGGGGGAACCCCCGCAACAGAAAAAGAAAGAGGGAGGGGTTGACAAAACAGCTCCTCCCTTTTTTCGGGAACCGAAAGTAGGACAGTGCTTCCAGCCTGTCAGCCGTCGCAAAGAGCCGTTTCGGAGTTTTTTGAGGAAAAAATATGTCCTTTAAAAAAGAAGATTTGTTTGAAGCATTAAAAACGCTGGTGTTGCCTGAACTTTCAAAACTTCAAGCGACTACCGACCGGCTCGACACCCGTTTAAGCAATGTTGAAGGTCATTTGGAACAAATAGACAAGCGGTTCGATCAACCGCCCACTCGCAGAATGATGTACGGCAGAATAATCCGTGCGGAGCGAACCCAAGCGTTTGAAATGATTATTCTGCCGTCAATTATTCTGCAAAACGTCAACGCATGTGACCCAACTTAAAAGATAAACGAGCGAGCCACACCGAGGTATATTATGAAAAAGACAACTTTTTTTGGGACCCAAAAAAATCTGAGGTGGAATATGAAAAAATGGATTTGTTTAGTGGCACTGCTCGCGATGGGCGGAATGGGATTCGTTCAAGCCGAGACGATCGTGCAGTTTAATTTTGATGACGAAACCAAGAACCCCAGCACGGAGGCAACGGACGTCAGCTCGACCGCCATCGGAGACTGGGAGCCGGCCAGTAATATCCAAAAAGACGGTCCCGGTCAGTTCTCAAACGTAGGCCGCTGGCAGGTTCAGGTCAAAAACCAAGCGGACGATGTGGCCGCGACCTTCGTTTTGACCCTTGCGGCGGGAAAGCAGCTCGCGATCTCGAATTTCACCTACGTGGTGAAGGGGCCGGCCGACCTGACGGTGGCCTACAGCACGGACGGAAGCACCTTTACCGATATTGGATCCGATTCAGCAACCAGCTCGTACGAAACCCACACGATTACACCGGCCAGTGCCATTACGGGTTTGGAAGGCGATGTGACCATTCGGATGACCGTCGCAAAGGCCTCTTTGGCAAATTATGCATCCTTTTTTCACGATGACGTGACAATTAATGGAATGATTTCCCTATCCGCCACCAATCCGGTTCTCAGCGTT
>JAOZSE010000163.1 GCA_029939835.1 Pontiellaceae bacterium | reverse complement strand
GTCATGTCGGCTTTCAAACGGAGTTGAATCACTTCTTCCGCCAAATTGTATTCTTCGCTGAACGATTCGTACGCCTTTTTGAAGGCCGGATTTTTCAGCTCCTCTTTCAGGAGTTTTTGAGCAGATTTTGTTTTAGTCATTTTCTGAGTACTTTGGCCCGCATTTTCACTGCGAGTTTTTGTACAAATGTAACCGCAGGCTCCAGCAACTCTACTTCATAGTTCACGGCTTTGTTTATATCATATATGATATATCAGTCACTCTGTTTTTTCCGTTTCACTTCTTTTGGGGATACCAAAAGCACTTTCGAAATACCTTCCGCCGTCGCTTCATGAGCTATGGCGGGACACGCAGGTCCAGGCGTTGGAACCAGCCGTCGCCAAAGGCTATGGCGGTCAGGAAACAAAAAAGCCTCGTGGTGAAGAAAAGTCAGAATGCGGCGAGGATGGTATCAAGCCATTCCAGTTTTTTCTTCTGGAGCATGGGGCTGGGGTGGGCCGTGAGCACCGGATCGTTTCCGGCGGGCACGGTGATGATCTTTTCGCCCTCAATGCAACTTAGGCACTGTTTTGCCAGCGGAATGAGTCCAGCATCCTGACCCCAGCCAAGGATGAAAGGCGCACCAGCTTTGCGGCGGAGCATGGTTTCCCGTTCTTCTGCGCGGGCTTCTGAAAACAGGCTGTGCCTCTCGCCTGCGGGCAGGGTGGACAGTTTCTGTGTGCGGGCGATAAAACTGGGGCTTTTGGGGTCGCGCAGGTCGGAAATATTCAGCACGCGCGCGTGCTCCCAGCCCTTGGAAACCATGATGCGCATAATCTGATACTGCGTATTGTCCGGCTGAGTCAGTACCAGCGGTTTTTGGAAATCGCCGGGAAGGGGATGAGTGAGCAGACTTTCCGTGTCGCCTTCCTCAATCGGGCGCGACGAACCGGGATTCATCATGATGACGACGGCATCCGGCAGGCTTGCCCCATCGGAATCGCTGAAGAGGTCGTTGGGATCGGTTCCGGCACCGACCGCTTCGCGCGGGAGCGAGGTTATTTCCAAAACGCTGCGGCAGAGCTGCGGTTCAGTACCTTCGACGTGCAGGCGGTAAAAGTGCCCGTAACACCGGAATGTTTTCTTCAACTCAGCGGCATAAATGAAATCAGTCATGGGAAATCCGCTTCTAGAGAACGGCGATGGCGTCGATTTCGATTTGCACGCCTTTGGGGAGGGCTGCGACCTGTACGGTCGAGCGTGCGGGTGCGTTTCTTTCATCGAAGTATTCGCCGTAGATGGCGTTGACGCTGGCGAAGAGTTTCAGGTCGGTCAGAAAAATCGTGGTCTTGACCACGTCTTCGAGTTCCGCGCCCGCTTCTTCGATGACCGCTCGCAGGTTGGCGAGCGCCAGATGGGTTTGAGCCTCTGCTGTTTCAGGAATGTCCCCCGTCACTGGGTCGACCGGAATCTGTCCGGAACAGTAGAGCGTTCCGTTGACTTCGACGGCCTGCGAGTAGGGCCCGATCGGCGCGGGCGCTTTGTCGGTGCAGATGATGTCTTTTTTCACAGCTCGTTCCTCCGTTGATAGAAGTTCCACGCGGTTTCCTGAAGAAATTTTGCGGCGGCGGGTTCGACGGCAAACTCGGTGCTTTTGTGGTCGTAGGTTTCGTTGACCGTGAGCGTGGAGGGCAGGTTGATTGGGCTTTCACCTGTGATGGAGCAGTACAAAAGGCAGGCGATTAAATAGCCGCCGTCAACGCCGGGATGAACGTTGCCGGGGTTGCGATGGATGGTCAGCTTCGGCTTTTGATCGCGGGCATACAGCATCGCTTCCATCATGGGGATAAAGTCAGCGAGGTTATAGGTTTCGACCATTGTCTTGCGAAACGCAGAGTAGAGAGGGGTTTCATCGCCGGTTACCCCCCAAGGCCAAGGCTGATAGAAAATGATCTTTGTGTCGGGGCTATGTGTCCTGATTTTTTCGACCAGAAGCGCGGCGGCCTCATGGGTCTGGTAATATTCCGGATCGGTCGGCTCTTTGCCGGATGTTTGCAAGATGACGAAATCCCATTGGGGTTGTGCTGCAATTGCTTTGTCGAGAACCCCTTTACGTTTCAGGAAGGAGTCTCGCCGGTCGTGTTCATTTTCCCAGTCCTTTTCGTAGTCGTGATCCGTTCCTTTGTTTTCAGCCAGTCGCTTGAGGTTTTCTTCAATCTGCTCGTCGCGCCAACGATCCATTTGGCCGAGGTTGTTAAACCAGTGTCCGGCGAGTGTCATACCCGGCCCGTAGGAGTCGGCGGTTTCAACGGTCCACCCCTGCGAGCGGAGCAGGGCCGGAACGAGTTCCTGTTGCCCGCCCGCCGAAGCGGTCATGCTATTGCCGATAAAGAGAATGGAGATATCTTTTGCCTGAAGGGTTGTGCTCATAAGTAGTCCGGCTAGAAGCAGTGTTGCGGTTTTCATAAATTAAGTTTGGGTCTGCGTTGCAAGTTGTTCGAGCTTTGCGGCGGCGGCGCCGGAGTCGATTGACTCGGCAGCGACAACCAGACCTTCTTTCAGGTCAGCGGCTTTTCCAGCGGTAACCAGTGCGGCGGCGGAGTTCAAAAGAAGAATATCGCGCTTCGGTCCTTTTTCGCCTGCGAAGAGCGCGCGGATGATTGCCGCGTTTTCGGCCGGTTCGCCACCGACCAGCGCTTCGGTTGTCGCAATTTTAATGCCGAGATCTTCAGGGTTGAGAACAAAATGGTTCACCGTGCCGTCTTTGACTTCCCAGACCTGTGTCGTGGTGGTGGTGGTAATTTCGTCGAGGCCGTCGTCGCCATGAACCACAAAGAGGTGTTTCATATCGAGCTGGCTGAGCGCGGTTGCCAGTTCAGCGGCCAGCTCTGCGGAAAAGACACCGATCACGCCGTATTTGGCGGAGGCTGGATTGCAGATGGGACCGAGAATGTTGAACAGCGTTCGAACACCGAGCTCTTTGCGCGGGCCGATCGCGTATTTCATCGCCGGATGCAGAGAGGGGGCAAATAGAAAGGCGATTCCAACTTCGTTGAGGCATTTTTCCATACTCTCGACGGTAGCGGTCAGATCGACGCCCAGTTCGTCGAGGACGTTGGCACTGCCGCATTTGCTCGAAACCCCGCGGTTGCCGTGTTTGGCGACGGTGACACCTGCGCCCGCAACCACAAAGGCGGCGGCGGTGGAAATAT
>JAOZSE010000162.1 GCA_029939835.1 Pontiellaceae bacterium | reverse complement strand
TCGTCATGGTGATTCTTGTCACCTTCACCCTCTTCGTCTCCGCCCTCTTGCAACTGAGCGGCTTTAACGCGCAAGAGACCGAACGGCAAATCCGCGAATCACAAGCCTTCTGGATCGCGGAAGAAGGTGTGCAACAAAAACGTCTAAACTTATCCGTAGGGAACGATGACTACATTCCGGAAACAGATGCAACTCAGCCATTCGACTCGGACTCCGGACGATCCGCCACCTACGAGGTGCGGGGGAATGCTACATCTGGGTTCACCTCCATCGGACGGCTTACCGTCGGCGAGGTCATCATCACCAACCGTATCCTCTTTAAAACCGAGTCCATCTACGAAGGATTTGGCGATGCGTTTTCCGCGCCAGCAATCACTGGCGACCCATGGGCGTTTGTGCTGGGTGGTACCGGCGACCCGGTGTCTAGCGGAGGCACCGACCCCATTGGGAGAGACTGGGACACCTATAGAGAAGTGGGCGGTGCCGATGAAGTCTATGGAAATATCACCACGGGCGACGGGGCTGTCTATCTCGGTGGGGGAACCGCCGGCAATAATGATGGGAGCAGTGTTAATCCGGCACCTTTTCCAAACACATACGGGTTCGATGGCGATGTGAACACTTCCGGCGAAGACATCACCGTAGTAGATGGAGCGAGAATCTATGGGAATCAAAACAACAATGCTGAGCCACGTCCGGCGCCGAACCTCATCGCTATGGACTATCCCAACACCGCCACCCATAATCTGACTGAGATTTTTGAAGATGCGGGCGGCGGAAATACTCTGCCACCCGATCACGAACTGTACGATGTCGTCAAAAGAGAGTGGGACGACGGCAAGTACCATTATTATTTTGAACCAAGTGCAAATTCTTATTCCGGAGGCAGACAGGATCTGAGTCTGGGCGATGACAGGGTTTACTACGCCGAGGGCGATGTCTGGTTTGATAGAGGCGGCCCGCGCCAGTTTGACATAGATGGAACCGCCACCATTGTCGCCTCCGGCGATATCCACATCGGTGACAGCCTACAATATGTCGACGAGGGTGTTGGCGGAGACCTCCTCGCGCTGGTTGCCCTAGGCACCTATTATGCAGATGACACCTACAAGGATGGCGGCGACATCTACTTTGGCGATGCGAGAGGAAATGGAACCCTCTACGGTGTCGATGCCTTCATGTTCGCCGCCCACGACTTCTACTATAACTTCTACTATCAGGGAAACCCCGATGAACCCAAAACCGGATTCACCGTCTTCGGCAACTTCCTCGCCCTCAACCAAATTCACGTCTACCGTGATTGGTACAATGTTCTTAATGAGAACTCGCGGGGAAACCTCTCTATTGGAGAAGCCCATCCCGCTGTTTTCAATGTAAGCGCAAACCAATGGGAAGACGCAATCACCGGCGACCCGCTCATTCCGGAGCAGGTAACTGGCGGCACGTATGAATACACAAACAACAACGGGAGAAAAAGAAAGATCACCATCCCTCTTGAAAAAGCCATGCGCCACTACCGAATGATCGCAAAATATGACGAACGTATCTATGACCCCGAAACACGTCTCTCCGGCCTACCCACTAGCGGCTCCGGCGGTGCTGGCGGCAAACTCACCCACTGGGAACACGCCGACGCCGATGACAGCTAGTATCCTGTAAATCTTAACGGTTCGGATGTAGTACCGCGACCCTGTATTCATGACTCGACCAACGGAAGAGGGGCTTCGTTATTGCGAAGCAACGCCCAAAGGAAGTGGCAACCGGTCGCTCATTTCCTTCGCGAAATTCCATGCGATCTTCGCGTCTCTCAGAACGACACACTTGGAATTTGGTGGCTTTTGTGTACTTTGGACAAACTATGAAAAAATTCATCTTTAACTTCACCCCCACAGGGATGATTCCCACGAAGGAAATGACCCCACATGTCCCTGTGCAACCCGAAGAGATCGCAAATGAAATTCTGGAGGCGGCAGAGCTCGGTGTGAATATGGTTCACATTCACGCCCGCGACCCCGAGACGGAGTGCCCCACGTATCGCAAAGACGTCTATGCGGAGATCATTCAGGGCGTCCGCAAACATCGAAAAGATCTAGTTCTTTGTGTCTCCACCAGCGGGCGGGATTGGCCGGAGTTCGAAAAGCGGGCCGAGGTGCTGGATCTCACCGGGGATCTGAAACCCGATTTTGGAAGTCTGACTCTCAGCTCCCTGAACTTCAATAAGCAGGCTAGCATCAATACGCCGCAGACCATACAGGCGCTGGCCGCGCGAATGCTGGAACGCGGCATTCGGCCTGAACTGGAGGCGTTTGATCTCGGCATGATCAATTATGCCAACTATCTGATCCACAAGAAACTGATTGAACCTCCCTATTACTTCAACCTCATCTTAGGGAATATCGCGTGTGCACAGGCGAACATGTTGAGTCTGGGACTCATGGTTCGGGAATTGCCCGAAGGGGCTGTATGGTCTGCCGGAGGCATTGGTAAGGAGCAGTTGAAAGTCAACACGCTGGCGCTACTCTCCGGCGGGGGTGTTCGCTCGGGACTGGAAGACAACATCTGGTTCGACGAGGAGCGTACGCACCTTGCCACGAACATGGAAATTCTCAAACGTCTGCGCGATGTGGCGCAAACATTTGACATTACACCGTATTCTCCGAACGAGGCCCGGGAGGTGCTGGGTCTCCAATGAGAATAAAAACCCGACTGCAATACATTGCCAGCAAGCTTCACTACGACTCCTTTCCGCAACGGGTTCTGGATTTGATGAAGGTTTTCAGAATCGGCATCTATCCTTTTTATATCCTCCGCGAAGGGCTAAGTCCTGCCGCCACCGACGTGCTGAACAATGCCCCAGACGGATTTGAGATTCGTGTAGCTACCCCTGGTGACATGCCGCAGCTCCTTGGGTTTCCCGACCGCAATGAATCGCTGGAAAAATTGCAGGAACGTTTGGCTCGCGGGGATCTATGCCTAGTCGCATGGTCGAACGGAAAGGTCGTTGGGTTCACCTGGGCTTGCACAGACCGGTTTTTGAACCAGCTTTACCGGTTCGAGTTTCGCGAGGATGAGGCTTATCTTTATGATGCGTACACATCGACCGAGTGTCGGGGTCGAGGACTCGCGGGCTATCTGCGCTGTCGTATGTACGAGGTTTTGGCCGAGAAGGGGCGGCGAAATCTTTTCAGTATATCTGACCGGTTCAACAA
>JAOZSE010000161.1 GCA_029939835.1 Pontiellaceae bacterium | reverse complement strand
AACAGGCTGTTCTACCTTTACTTCTTCCGTTTTTTTTGTGCCACAAGAACAGGACTCATTATTTCATGACGTTGAGAGAAGTGATTGGATTACAACAAATCAGGGGTATGGAACAGTTCGACCGCCATTGAAGTCCATTAATATAAATGGAGATGGGGAATTGACGATCTATCCCATGCTTAGCAATGGGCATATAGAAATGTTTGGCCCGCCATTGTTACCAATAGTTTGGATTCCCGAATTTATGTGTCTTTCCCCGTTAGATCCCCTCAATGTCTTGCATCTCATCTACACGGGGAACTCGGATGACGTACGTATTGAATCCGTTAATGATATACCGATTACTCAAGACTGCCTGAAAAGGAAGATACACGAGGGAGAGACACACTTTTATTTATCCATTTCCGATAGAACCGTGAAAAAGGGAACATTCAATGTGAATATTTCTGTTGAGGGAAATATAATTTATTTGAAGTTTAATAAAAGCCGGTCGGGAAACTGGTTCCCGCTAGTCGCACCATTGTAAGGCAAGGTAAACACTCCATGTTTCTTTAGTGGCCTGGCCCCATAAAACTGCATGGTTTGGAATGAGAGTTCTCCGTGGTAAAAACCATAAATGGAGGACTCAGGAATGAAGAAGCCGCCGGTTCCGGCGAGGGTTATCCGGCGAGCACTTCGCGGATTTTGGTCGCCAGCGTTTCCTGGGAGAAGGGCTTTTGCAGGAAGTGGATGTTTTCATCCAGAATGCCACGGTGGGCGATGACGTTGGCGGGGTAGCCGGACATAAAGAGCGATTCGATCTGCGGGCGAAGCGCGGCGACGCTTTTTGAAAGTTCGAGGCCGCTCATTTTCGGCATGACCGAGTCGGTCAGCAGCAGGTGAATCTCTTCCCCGTAGCCCTCTGCTATGCGGAGTGCATTTTCGGGGTCGGTGGAGGCCAGCACCTTATAGCCAAGTTCCTCAAGCTGTTCTTTGGCCAGAGCGAGCAGGGCCTCTTCGTCCTCCACCAGCAGGACGGTTTCCCTCCCTGTCGGGGATTCGGCCTGTTTGGGCGGCGGAGCCCCGGACGCGTCGCCGGCGGTATGCCGCGGCAGATAGATCCGGAAGGTCGTTCCCCGGTCAACTTCGCTGTACACGTTGACGAAGCCGTCGTTCTGCCGAACGATACCGTAGAGGGTGGATAACCCCAGCCCGGAGTGCTGATCGGCCGGCTTGGTGCTAAAGAAGGGTTCGAAAATATGAGAGCAGGTCTCCTTGTCCATGCCGCATCCATTATCGCTGACGGACAGCAGGACATACTCTCCGGGAAGAAATCCGGCATGGACTCGGCAGTAGGCGTCGTCGAATTCCGCTTTTCCGGTTTCGATGGTAATCCGTCCTCCACCCTGAATGGCATCCTGCGAGTTGATCGTGAGGTTGGTCAGAATCTGCGTAAGCTGGGACGGATCCATTTTGACCGACCACGGCTCCTCGGACGCTTCCCAGCACAGTTCGATATCTTCACCGATGAGCCGCCGCAGCATGCTGAGCGTGTTATGGATGGCATCATCCAGGTTCAAGAGGGTCGGGGCAATGGTTTGCTTACGGGCGAAGGCCAGAAGCTGGCGGGTCAGATCGGCTGACCGTTGTGCCGCTTTTGATATTTCTTTCAGGCTGTCGCTCTGTTTCGTTTCCAGTTTCGTGGATCGCAGAAGGAGCTCTGTGCGGCCTAGGATGACCTGCAGCATATTATTGAAGTCATGGGCCACGCCGCCCGCCAGTCGGCCGATCGCCTCAATTTTCTGGGACTGGCGAAACTGTTCTTTCAGATCTTTGTGCTCGGCTTCGGTCAGCTTGCGGTTGGTGATATCCAAAAAGCTGACCAGGCTGGCCCACTGCTCCCCCTGTTCATTGAAAACGGGAGCGCCGAATATTTCCAAATGGCATTCCGTATGATCGGGCCGCACCACCAGCATATCGTCAATGTGTGCCTGCTCGCCCTGCATGGCCAGCAGAATGGGGCGCGCTTCCGGGGGGTACGGGATGCGTTCAGGCATTTTACAGGCTTTGTAGATTTTTATCAGTTGGTCGGCTGTGATGTCGGAGAGGGGCTTTCGTCCCAGAATCTGCTGAGCGGCTTCATTGGCAACCAGCAGTTTTCCGGAGGGGGCTTCAAACATAAATACGCCGATCGGCAGGTTCTGCAAAAGCGCGATGAGCTCACTGTTCTGGCGGTCGAGCATTTTCTGGGTTTCCCGCTCGTTGGCCTGGTCGCGGAAGACCAGGGCAACGCCGGTGATCTTTCCTTTTGCATTACGGATGGGCGCGGCACTGTCGGCGACGGGGTGTTCGGTTCCGTCCCGGGCAATCAGGAGAGTGTGATTAGCCAGTTCCTGCGTCTTGCCCACATGAAGCACACGTTGCGCGGGATCGGGGAGCACGTCGCGCGTTGTTTCGTCAATGATATGAAAGACGCTGCTGAGCGGCTTGTCGTGCGCCTCGGCTTCCAGCCAGCCCGTAAGCTGCTCGGCGACGGGGTTCATCTGGCGAACCCGGCCCTGATGGTCGGTGCTGATGACGGCATCGCCGATGCTGTAAAGGGTGGTGCGGATTTCTTCTTTGCTCTGCTGGAGCTCATCCAGGAAGTGGGTTCGTTCTTTCAGGCCGAAAAGAATCCGGCCGATCAATAAGGTGGCCAGCGGGAAAGCGATAAGGAAGAGCAAGCCGGCCGGTTTTAAGGCGGCCAGCGCCTGATCGAGCGGCAGGGTGAACAGAAGCAGGAACATAATGGCATGTACAACCAGCCCAAACATCCAGAGGTGGAAAACGCCCGGCGATTTGTGGTTGCGAATCCACAGCGCGTTAAACATCCAGCCGATGACCGCCGAAAAAACAATGAAAAGCACCCCGGTGTAAACATCGGCACAGCCCTGGATCAGGCAGCAGGCAATAGCAATGCTACCCGCGATGCAGACGGCCAATCCGCCGAAAAACAGACCGCAGCTGCTGATGATGATGGAGCGTCCGTCCAGCATCACTCCCGGCTGCTGAGCCGGCAGCTGCATCATAACGATCAGGGCAATGGTGCCGAAGAGCAGCCCCTGAAAAAACTTTTCGCAGCGTCGCAAGCCCTTCCGCTGATCGAAGAAGGCGGAGATCACACCGCTCAGTGCGATCAGCAGAGCCAAATTGTAGACCAAGTCAAGTATAATCATGATCGAGAGTTCCTA
>JAOZSE010000006.1 GCA_029939835.1 Pontiellaceae bacterium | reverse complement strand
TCTGGCTTATGCCTGAATTTAGGGATTCGAAGAGAAACTCATTTTGGAGGTGCATGTTGGTTGTACAAAATATGAAAGGACAAAGATGAAAAGAGTTATTGCGATCATGTTGCTGGTGCTTGGTATTGCGATCAGCGCAGGCGCTCAGGAACCTAGATTTCGGTCTTTACCGGACACCTTCTATCGAAAAGACGGGAAAGTTTATCTGACCACAAGTTCAAAAAAGACAAGGAAAACAAAAGAAGGAAAAGGAGTAAAAGATAAAGGGGTTTACGTTGGAATTGGCCCACAGTATATACGGGTAAATTATAATGACGGGCTCAACGACTACTTCCCAAGAGATTTTTTTGGCGACCGTATCTTTGTCGGCGAATATTTTTTAGATCGGTTCGCTTTAGAAGGTTCATTCTCATCTGTATATGGTAGGCGGTATAAAAATGATACGGATGTGGAAGCGTGGGCGCTTATGGCAGGTCTAGATATTATTTTCAGTCAGCCGTTTACGGAGTCGGCTTCGTGTTACCTGCTGCTGGGCATAAACTATGCATATGCTGAATGGGACGAGGACGGGAGTTGGCTGCTGAACGACGACAGCATTGGCTTTAATGCGGGTGCAGGTGTTGAAGTGGATGTGATCGCAAAAATGTTTATCAAAGGGGACTACCGGTACCAGTATATGGACGACCTGGCATCCGTCGAAGATGTCCACGCACTGAACCTTGGTTTTGGATTCAGATGGTAGGCAGGCTCCTTTTTGGAGTGCGGCGCTTCGTATGCGCCGCTTTTTATTGAACTTAAGTCGTAGAGAAAAGCGGTGATACGGCGGGGGCCTTTATCACCGCACTCCAAAGAATATTCACGCCCCCCTTACGATGATTTCGTCGGCACAGGGGGCCATGAGTTTTTCGAGCTGGCGGAGGCGTTCGGGGCGGGTGCGTTTGAGGGCGCGGAATTCGGTGCCGGGCAGGGTGTCCTGCGGGACGAAGGCCTGCAAGACATAGCGTTTGACTCCCTGAATTAATTCGCCGATTTCATGCATTTGTTCGTCGGTGTGGACGGATTCGATGACGGTGGTGCGGAATTCATATTCTTTGCCGCTGTCCATGATGAGTTGGATGGATTCCCGGATTTTACCGGTGTCTTTGAAGCCGGTGAGTTCGGAATAACCGGAGAGTCCGGCTTTGATATCCATAGCGACGTAATCCACCAGCGGCAGGCACTTCTTGAGAAACTCCGGGCTGCCTCCGTTGGTGTCGAGTTTGATCTTGAAGCCGAAGCCGCGGAAGAATTCGATGAGTTTGATGAGGTCGGCGGCAAGGGTCGGTTCGCCGCCGGTAATGCAGACGGCGTCCACCCATTCGTTTTTGAATTTACGGCAGACCTCTTCGAGGCGGCTCCACGGGATGCCTTTTTGTTTAGCACCCATGAGCGAAGCGTTGTGACAGAAACCGCAGGAAAAGTTGCAGCCGCTCACAAAAAAGACGCCGCAGAGGCATCCGGGATAATCAATGAGGGATGGCTTTTCTAAAAATGCGTAAACAGGCGACTCGGCACCATTGCGGCCTCCGGCCGCCTGTTTACGCGGAGCTGACGCTCCGGGGGGCATCACCTGCGGGCCTCATCGAGTACCGCGGTGATCATCTTGGGGGAGATGATTCCTTTACCTTCGTCGGTGTAGTCGGTTTGCAGGCCGACGTACTGGTAGAGCTTTGATTTGCCGCAGACCTCATCGCACGGCTGCGGGCTGGCGGTCTGAACCGGAACGTAGCGTTCGGTCTCTTCCTGCCGTTGAGTAACGAGCATGGCAGGAATCCGCTGGGGGTTGATACATTCAGCGGTGGCGAAGGCGACGAGTCCGTCAACCGTTTCGACATCGCAGTATTCTTTTTCAAAATCGGACCACTTTTTTTCCTTAAGCAGTTTGTCGAGACGCTGGTTGAGGGTTTTGCATTTCGCGCAGCCTTCTTTGCCGAAGATCTGGATTTTGTAGGGTTTTGCCATCGTTACGTCTCCTGAATTCGAAATCATCAGCTTTCCACCTTTACCAGTTTTTGCCCGGCACCTTCATCAGCGGTTTCCACGTTGTATTTTCCGGCCTGACGGGCGACGAGCTCGCCGTAACGCTTGGACTTATTCCAGTTCTGGATTTTGCTGAAGTAGCCGACGACGCGGGTTTCGCCGACCACCTCGGTCGAATCACAGGCCGGGCAGCGTTCCAGCAGGCCGCGGGTCTGGTGGTGGCAGTGGTTGCAGAAGGTGAATTCGGGCGAGATGCACACCTGAGCCGACTGCGTGCGGAAGAAGGTTTCGGTCATCAGTTTTTCGATGGATGCGGCTGAGGGCTGTTCTTCGCCGACGAAGGCGTGGGTGATGGCACCGGACTCGATCAGGCTGTGGTATTTGGCCTGTTCGCGGATGCGTTCGACCAGCCCGACAGGCGCTTCGGCGGTGAGGTGCACGGAATTGGTGTAGTAGCAGACGTCCTCGGTTTCACCTTTGACGATATCTTTGGCTTCGTCGCGGAAGTAGACGAGGTCGGTTTTGGCCAGGCGGCGCGCGGCGCTTTCGGCGGGCGATTCCTCCAGGGTGAATTTGAGGTTATGCTTTTTGCTGAGCTTTTTGGTTCGGGTGTACATATGTGCCACGATGCGCAGGCCGAGCTGCTGCGCTTCTTCGCTGTCGTGCAGATCCTGACCGATCAGGAATTTGACGGCGTCGTTGACACCGATGAGTCCGATGATGTAGGTGCAGGTGTCGAGGTTGACGTAGGGTTTGCCGTCGCAGGACTCTTTTCCAATTTGCCAGAGCGGATGGCCGTTGCCGCTGATCATTTCGGCGCTCTTTTCCTTCTTCTGCAGGTGGGCCTGCGCGACGAGCTCCATCATTTTGTCGATCTCGCCGTAGAAGTCCTGCAGGATGTCGCCGCCTTTGCGCGCCGCGCGGTAGGCGGCCTGCGGGATGTTGATGGTGACGTTCTGGAAGCCGCAGAAGCGCATGTTTTCGGGGTGGCGCAGCATGCGGTTGTCGCTGATGGTGGTGCGCAGGCGGCAGCAGGCGGAGAGCGTGACTTCATCGCGGTCGAAGATGAAGTAGGTTGAACCGTTTTTCGCGGCGAGTTCGCAGGCGGCCTGATAGATGTCGTACTGCTCGGGATCGGTGAAGGTTTCGTCACAGATGTGGAAGTCGCACTTCGGGAATTCAAAGATGCGCCCGTTACGGTCGCCGTCGCCCCAGACTTCGAGGAGGGCGCGGCAGAATTCCTGTGTCTCGGTGGTGTAGTCGCCGTAGGTGACAACTTTTTCACCGCGCTTTTCGAGGTCGGCGGCGAGGTCAGCATCGTATTCAAGACCTTCCTTGCCGACAATCTCGCGCATCACCAGACGTTTCGCGCCGTCTTCTTCGAGGTAGAGATCCATCATTTTATAGCCGCTGGTGTCGCATTCGTCGCGCAGCACTTCTTCGAGCGGGGCTTTTTCGCCGCTCTTGAGTTTGAGCATGTATTTGCCGCCCGGGCCGATGGCGGGCACGGTTTTCAGGTAGTTCGGTACGCCCGAGTGGATGTTGAAGTCGAGGAAGAGCGTCTGTCCACCTCGGCTGAAGGCGTTCTGCGAGCCGTTGAAGATCAGTTCCTGCGCGATCTGTTTGAGTCCTTTGGCGTCCATGCCTTCGAGGAACGGCGCGTAGAGGATGTTGATGTAGGCGATGCCGAGTGCGCCGGCATAGTTGGCCTGCATCGAGGCGAGGAAGGTGTTGAGGTGGCCGGTGAGCACGGAGGCGGTGCGCGCCGGGCTCGATTCGGTGTTGAGGTTGATCAGGCCGCGCAGGCCGTACTTTTTCACATACTCAATGGAGTGACTCGAACAGTAAACGCGGTGCGGATAGCCGAGGTCGTGCAGGTGCACGGCGCCGGTGTTGTGCGCCCGTTTGATTTCGGGATCGAAGATGGTGTCGAGTGCCCACTGTTTGAGAACGAGTTCGGCGATGCCGAGGTTGACGGCTTCGGGGTTGTTGTTGACGATGTTGCTGTTCTCGGTGGACTTGGTGAACATCAGGCTTTCAACATAGTCGAGCGGCACGCCGTAGAGCGAGAGGTCGCGCAGCTGCGCCTGATGGCCGCGCTCGGCCAGTTCATTGTTTACCATCTCGCGGATAAGCGTGGTGTTGATGGTGTTCATTTTGCCGGCGATGATCCGGTTTTCAACCGACTTGGCGATGCTGATGGCGGTGTCGACGGCGAGGTCGGTTTTGTCGATAATCTGTTTTACGATGCGTTTGCGATCCCAGGGCAGGGTGACTTCGGCAGAGGTTGATTCGACCAGCAGCAGGCTGGCATCGGTGACGTCTACCTTGTCTTTTTGCGTGCTGCCGTCGCGCACGCGAATATTGTTGCGGGCGATTTCGCGCTGCTTGCGATAGCGCTTGTAGGATGCGACGACGAGCGTTTCGCCATTTTCGGACAGCAGAATTTCAACAAGGTCCTGCACGTCTTCAATGCGGGGAATGCGCTTCTGTTCATTGTCGGGATGTACGTAGAATTCAGACTGCGGGTTGTTGAGCTGTTCGATGACCTGCGCCGTGATTTTTGAGGCGAGTCCTTCGTTGCGCGGAACATTCTGTTTGCGGGAAACTTCCTCGACGGCGCGGTGAATAGCCATCTCAATTTTTTTGCGGCTGAACGGGACGACAAGACCCGAGCGTTTCTGGAATCCGTCGAATAGGGCGTCTTTTTTTGTAATTGTTTCAGCCATAGCACCTTCCCCCTGTTTATAACCTGTTGATAACTAAATTCTGTGTCTGTACCGCTACAAGCAACACGGCAAAAGCTACCTAAATAGTGTTGGTCTGTCAAATGAAACCACTACATCTTGTGCTTTTCATAACTATATGGTGCCAAAGCCGTTCTGAACTCAGGGTGCCGCCAATGTTAATATTTTTTTATTTTTTTTATTTGTCCGGCTGCGGATTGCCACGATTTGCACTTCATTGGAAATATATTTTGGACTCTCGCGGGTTGTGTTATAAAAAGTGTACCGAGGTGGCTGATATGAATTTTCCAGACTGGCTGTATACCATTGATATCCTGTTTTTTGGTTTTGTGCTCTTTTCCGCCGTGCGCGGCCTGCGTCGCGGACTGTCGGGTGAGCTGGCGCATATTCTGACGGTGATCATCATGCTGAGTGTGATCTGTTTCCTTTATCCATCCCTGTCGCAGGGGGCGGCGCGCATCTGGTCTTACCTGCCGACGGCGGCCGTTCAGACGGCACTGATCATCGTGATGGTACTTACGGCGTTTCTGCTTTTCTGTACGGTACGGGCGATGTTCAAACAGCTTTTTAAGGCCCGCATGGATGCGGCGGTCGATCATATGTCCGGTTGCGGCGTCGGTGCGCTGCGCGGCGCGGTGATTGGACTGGCTGTTATCTCAGCGCTCAGCCTGCTGCCGAGCGAGCGGCTTTATGAGACGCTTTCCGAAAAATCGGTGGTGGGCGGCTGGGTCTGCAACACACTCACCCCCTGGCTGCATCCGCGACTCCTCGAACTGCCCGTGTTTGACCGGGAGGAAAATTAGACACAGGGGTCAGGGAGCAAGTGGCAGGGGACAGGAGAGAGGAGGAAGCTGTGGCTGTTCAGAGCATTAAGGAACTGATCGTGTGTAAGAAGGCCTATCAGCAGGCCATGGACTTTTTCAAGATCAGCAAACGGTTTCCGCCGGAAGAGCGGTACGCGCTGACCAGTCAGGGCAGGCGCGCATCGCGCTCCGTTTGCCAAAACCTGAGAGAAGCATGGGCAAAGCGTCGATATGAGGCACATTTTATCAGCAAGCTAACGGATTGCGACGGAGCGAACTCGGAGACGGATACGTGCTGGGACTTTGCACGCGACTGTGGATACATTCAGGAAGAAGAACACTCCGGACTGACAGAGCTTAACCACGAAGTCGGAAAAATGATTGGTGCCATGCTTAAGAGTCCAAAAAAGTTCTTATTGATTCCTGACTCCCGACCCCTGATTCCCGACCCCTGACAGTCATGAAACAGATCCCCAAAGAAACCATTGAGGAAATCCGGGCGCGCAACGACATTGCCGAGGTGATCAGCTCTTATCTTCCGCTCAAGCCCGCCGGAACGCGGTTCAAGGCGCTCTGCCCGTTCCATAAGGAAAAAACGCCCTCCTTCACCGTTAGCCCCGATCGGCAGATATATCACTGTTTCGGCTGCGACGCGGGTGGCGACGTAATCCGCTTTATTCAGGAGTATGAAAAAGTCGATTTCATGATAGCGCTCAAAATGCTGGCCGACCGAGCCGGCGTCGAGCTGGACTTTGAAGAGAGTGCGGGAGGCGGCGTGGATAAGCGGCAGCTTTTCCGCATCCACGATGGCGTCGCGCAGCTCTACCACCGCATTCTGCTTGAGCACGAATCCGGCGCCGCGGGCCGCGCCTATCTCGCCACGCGCGCGCTTCAGGAGCAGACCGTGAAGGATTTTCAGATCGGCTTCGCGCCGGACCGCTTCGACGCGCTCGAAAAATGGGCCGCGCAGAAAAAAATTCCGCTTGAGCTGATGGAGCAGGCGGGCCTGATGATCAAATCCGACAAGCGCAGCGGCTATTATGATCGTTTCCGTAAACGCCTGATGTTCCCGATCCGTGACGAAGCGGGCCGGGTGATCGGCTTCAGCGGTCGGTTGATTGATCCGGAAGACCGCGGCGGCAAATACGTCAACAGTCCCGAAACACCGCTTTTTCACAAAAGCCGCGTGCTCTTTGCCATTGATAAAGCCCGCCGCGCGATGGCCGAAAGCCGTACCGCGATTGTATGCGAAGGCCAGCTCGATGCCATCCGCTGTCATGAAGCGGGTATCCACAACGTGGTCGCTTCGCAGGGTACGGCGCTCACAAGTGACCATGCGCGCATGGTTCGCCGCTATGCCGACGAAGTAGTGCTGGTGCTCGATGCCGATGCCGCAGGCCAGAAGGCGGCGCTGCGCTCTTCCGAAGCGTTTGTGGCCGAGGAACTGAGCGTACGCGTGGCTTCGCTCCCCGAAGGGGAAGACCCCGATTCGCTCATTCGAAAACAGGGGCCTGAGGTGTTGATTTCACTGGTATCCGCGGCTTCGTCCGCGCTCGATTTTTTGATCGATACCCTCGCGGCGAAGGAGAATCTGGAGACAGAGGCCGGATTGCTGCGCGCGGCCCGCGCGGTGCAGGGACTGATTGCGCAGGCGCCCGGCGCCGTACAGCGCGACCGTATGATTCAGCAGGCCGCCGAGCGGCTCCGTCTTTCGCCCGCCGCGCTGCGGCGGGATTTGGCGCGTAAAACGGCCCGGTCCGCGCGCCCCCGTGAAACACCGGAACCGGCTGCCCCGGTACAGCATCCTGCCGGGGAGACGGCGTTTGTCCAGCTGCTGCTGCTGCATCCGGCCGAGGTAACGCTGGTTGCAGCCGACCATTTACCGCCCGGCCACCTCACGGATCCGGACTGCCGGCTGCTCTTTGAACTGCTTCTTGAAGATCCCTCCGGACTGATGGAGCGCATTCCGGAAAACCGGACGGAAGCGCAGCGGCTGGCGGTGCGCCTTCAGATGGAGGAGGAGAGCAAGCTGCGCGGGGACGATATATCTCCGGAGCGGGCCGCCAAGGATATGGTCATGGCCCTCTGGCGCCAGGCGTTGACGGCCCGCCGACGGGAATTGCAGGCCGCAGGCAGGGGCGATGAGGCGCGGGAGATCACCCAGCAGCTTTATCAGCTCAAGCAGAAAAAAGACGGCTGGGAGCGGTCCGTTGATTTTATGGTGGTTTAAGGTGCCGGTTGGCCCGTGAAATGCTGTCTTTAGCAGGCAGGAATAATCTGTATCCTATTACGAGTAATCACCGGTTTTCCGGCTCCTGCGTCCAGGAAGAAAAACGGGGTGGCAATTATGCGTATTTTGATCGTCGAAGATGAAAAAGTGACTCGCTTGCGGCTTGAAAAAACCCTGAACCAGTGGGGTTTCGAGACGGAGTCCTGTACGAATGGCGAAACCGCTTTGAAGCGGCTTTGCGAGCCCGACCCGCCGCGGCTGTGCATTCTCGACTGGCTCATGCCGGGCATGGAGGGGACGGAACTCTGTCGCCGTATCCGTGAAAAGTTTCCGGATGAAAGCTTTTATTTCATCCTGCTGACCGCCCGGCAGGGGGTGGATAACATTATCGAGGGGCTGAGTGCCGGAGCGGATGATTATATGACCAAGCCGTTTGCGGCGCGCGAACTGCGCTCACGCATTGATGTGGGCTTGCGCGTGATCGGGCTGGAGCGGACGCTGGCCGAAAAGATCAAACAGCTGGAAACGGCGATTGAGGATGTGAAACAACTGCGCGGACTGTTGCCGATCTGTTCGTATTGTACTAAAATCCGCAACGATGAAGATTACTGGGAACAGGTGGAAACCTACATTTCCCGGCATTCCGATGTGGCGTTCAGCCATTCGGTCTGTCCCGACTGTTACGAGAAACATGTGAAACCGGTGCTGGAAAAGATGGAAGCGGATCGCCGTTCATGAAAAACCATTTGTGTGACCGATGTCGCTGTGACGGCACCTGGGGCTGGCTGCCTCCGCTGGTGCTGTTTGGCAGGGATGTGAACCTGCTGCACCTCGCGCTGTGGCTGGTTGTTCTTGCTGTGGCTCTTTTCTGGCTGGTGATGCATTTCCGGCGCAACGCCGCCCTCCGCCGCACCGCGGACGAATACAGGGGGCTGGAGCGGCAGCTGAAAAATATTCTCCAGCACTCCCGCGAAGCGCTCTTCGGCTACGATCTGCAACAGCATCATTTCGACTACCTCAGTCCGTCCAGTTTCAGCCTGACCGGCTTTACCGCCGAAGAGCTTGAGCGGATGATTCCGCAGAACCTGCTGGAGAACGTGCACCCCGACGACCGGGAAGAAATCGGAAGGCTTATGGAACAGCTGCGGCAGCCGTCGCAGGAGCGGGAATGGCTGGGCATGGTGGAATATCGCTTTAAACACTGCGACGGGCAGTATCGTTCCTTCAGCGACCATTTGAACATGCGCTACAACGAAGAAGGCGAACCCGTTTATGTGAGCGGTTATGTGCGTGATGTTACCCCGGTGGCGCAGTTGCAAGACAACCTGCGGGTTCTAGAAAAGCGGTTTCAGGAAGCGCATAAAATGGCCGGGCTGGGACTGCTGGCCAGCGGTATTGCGCATGACTTCAACAACCTGATGACCGTTGTGCTTGGCAATACCGAGCTGGCCCTGATGAAACACAGCGATCCGGACAGCCGGGCGCTTGATGAGATCAAGAAGGCGGCACTTCGTGCGTCGGAGCTGGCCAATCAGATGCTGGTTTATTCCGGCAAGACGGAGCTGGTGCTCAGCAGCATCAATCTCAGCACTGTGGTGAAGGAAATGGGACACCTGCTCGACGTTTCCATTTCGAAAAAAGTGCGTATGAAATACTGCCTTGCCGAAGAGCTGAACCCGATTCGCGGCGATATTTCCCAGATCCGGCAGGTGGCCATGAATCTGATCACCAATGCCGCCGAAGCCATCGGCGGTCAGGCCGGCGTAATTGCCATCAGTATTCACGAACTGGAGCTCAAGACCGGGGAGCTGGAAAAGGCTTTCCCGCGCGGCGGGATTCCGCCCGGAAACTATGTGCAGCTTGAGGTTTCCGATACCGGGTGCGGAATGGATGAAAAGACGATACAGAAGATTTTTGAGCCTCTCTTTACGACAAAAATTACCGGTCGCGGGCTGGGGCTGGCCTCCGTGATTAACGTGGTGCAGCGCCACAACGGCGCCATTGACGTGGAAAGCCATATCGGGGAGGGCACGGTTTTTCGTGTTTATTTTCCCGTGGAGGTGCAGGACAGCGACACGGCAGACGAAGAAGAACCCGTTGCGAACGGCGAAAGCTGGCGCGGCTTCGGAACCGCACTGGTGGCTGACGATGAAGAGGCCATTCGCGCCATTGCCACGGCTCTGCTGGAGCGCACCGGTTTCAACGTGGTGACCGCCGCGGATGGCGTGGAGACGCTGGAGATTTTCACGAAACGCGATGACATTACCCTGCTTCTAATGGATCTCAACATGCCGCAGATGGACGGGGATGAGACAGTCCGGCGCATTCGGCAGATCAACCCGACGGTACCGGTGCTGTTTATGAGCGGCTATCCGCGCGAACAGGTGATGCAGAAATTCGAGGACCATCCGCACACGGACTTCATCAAAAAACCGTTTCAGGCCGGCGAACTGATAGATCAGGTCCGCGGGGTGATAGAGCAGAGAATGGGTGGCCATTAAATTCTTCCCATCATTCTGCAAATCCTCTTCCCTTGTGCTTTTTTTCGCAGAATGAGGGGAAAAGAGGCTTCCATCTTCGCCAAGCTTCGCCGAGACACGTCGCCGGGGTGGGCCATACACCCCTTACCCAAGACCCCCAAACTTTCTCAATACGCGGCGGTGGTGCCGATGTCATTGAGGGTGATGCTGCAGCCGCCGATATCCAGATCCGACTGGCTGGTGATGCCGCCGCCGACATAATCCGCAATATCATTCCACGACACCGAGGTGCCGGCCGCTTGGTTGTTCAGGATGGCCCACTGATCCTTGGCGGCGTTAATAGTGGACACATTGACCCCCTTCATATTGGTTTCCGCGCCCTGGCGCGAATTGAGAAACGAGGGGATGCCGACTGCGGCGAGCAGGGCGATGATGGCCACAACGATCATCACCTCAACCAGGGTAAATGCATATTTTTTCTTCATGATACGTCCTCCATTCATTGTACAGAACAGATAGAAGCATCAAACGTGCCGGAATGATTCTGGGCCAGGCACTTTTTGGTATAAAGTAGGACAGCCATCTTGGCTGTCTCAGACAGGCTGGAAGCCTTTCCTACGTTGGGAATCTGTACCGAAAGGCGGGGCGGGAAAAAACGGCGCGAACTGCACCGGGGGTTTCATCCAGACCCGAAACTAACGTTTATTCATACTCCGGGTCGGTTCCGATGGTGCCAAGCGTAATGGGATCACCGGCGACTTTGAGGTCGTCCAGGGAATCCACGCCGTCCATATAGCCGAGAACGATGCCGGTTTCTACGACTTGGCCGTTCGTCGCGGCCTGTCCGCCCATGTCCACGGGCAGTATACACATGCTTTTGGCTTTCCGGACATCCGCGACGTTGCGCTCTCTGGCTTTGTCCTGAGCCTTGCTCATCGCGTTCAGGATGGAGGGAATACCGATGGCGGCGAGCAGGGCGATGATCGCTACGACAATCATCACCTCAACCAGCGTAAATGCAGTTTTGTTTTTCATAACACGTTCTCCATATCATGGTACAGATACAGATTAGAAGCATCAAGTGCGCCGGAAAAAAGGGGGGAATCAAAAACCCCGTCCCGAAGGTTCGGGGCGAGGTTTCGATTCAGACCAAAACTAACGTTTAGTAGGTCGGTTCGGTTCCAATGGCGCCGATCGTGATGGGATCACCGCCGACCTCGAGGTCGCTCAGGGTACTCACGCCGTCCATATGGCTGAGAATGATTCCGGCGGCTACAACCTGGCCATTCGTTGCGTTGATTCCACCCATATCCGTGGGAAGTACGCACATGCCTTTGGCTTTCATCACATCCGCGATGTTGCGCAGCTTGGCTTTATCCTGAGCATTGCTCATCGCGTTCAGGATTGAGGGAATACCGATAGCGGCCAGGAGGCCGATGATCGCTACAACGATCATGATTTCAACCAGGGTGAAGCCCTGTTTTTTTGTCTTTTTCATTTTTAGTGTCCTTATTAGTGTTTGTTTTTGTTTTTTATCCCGGCTATCGGTCTTGTGCCTGTGACGCTTTGTTTTGTGTGCCGGTTCGTATCCGAACTGAATTAATAAGCAGTATCTGTACCAAATGGATATTACAAGCTGTATATCGACTTTAGCATTTTTAACAATATATGTTACCCGTTATAATCAAACAACTTACATAGAAAATTGTTCAGGGTAAAAACGGCTCCCGATTTCTTTTGCACTGCCCGCTGTTTATTAAACCGCTCATTTTCTCAATAAAGAGATGATTTGGGATATATTAACAAGGTAGGACAGCCATCCTGGCTGTTCAGACAGGCTGGAAGCCTGTCCTACTTTAGCGGCGGTATTAACTTCAGACTTTGAACATTTGTTCATTTCCGCTGTTTTTTCTTCAAGCGTCTTGCTTTTTATTATCCGCGGGAAGCTTTCGGTAGAGCGTGGCCAGGCTGATGCCCAGCTTCTGGGCGGCTTTTTCCTTGTCTCCGCCCATACTTTCGATGGTTCGCTGGAGAAATTCACATTCCCTGTCGTGCAGAAAGGCCTTGAGCGATTTGCCTTTATACTGCTCGTGACGGCTGGTGATGATGCCGGATTTGAGTCCTTCTTCGACCGCATCAACCATTTTGGCCGGCAGAACATCCTTGGTGATATTGCCGCCTTGCTGGACAAAGGCCAGCGCGTGCTGAATCACATTTTCGAGTTCGCGCACGTTGCCGGGCCAGTTGTAGTTATCGAGGACTTTCTGCGCCTCGTGATCCATCAGCGGGATCTCGGCATTGGGGCCCAGTTCGCGGCGCAGCACATGATCAATCAGCGGGAGGATATCTTCCGGGCGGGTGCGCAGCGGCGGAATATCAATGCTGATGACGCTGAGGCGGTAATAAAGGTCTTCGCGGAATTTTTCCTGCTCGATCAGATTTTCCAGTTTTTCGTTGGAGGCGGCGATGATGCGCACATCCACTTCGGTATGGTCGGAGCCGCCGACCTTGCGGATTTGTTTATCCTGCAGCACGCGCAGCAGCTTGGACTGGATTTCGAGCGGCATGGAGCCGATTTCGTCGAGGAATAGGGTTCCGCCGTGAGCGGTTTCGAACAGACCCGCTTTGGTGGCGGTGGCACCGGTGAAGGCGCCTTTGACGTGACCGAACATTTCCGATTCCATCAGCTGGGCGGGCAGGGCTGCGCAGTTGATGGCCATAAAGGTTTCGTCTTTGCGCGGGCTGTAACGGTGCAAGGCGCGGGCGACGAGTTCTTTGCCGGTGCCGCTTTCACCGTAGACGAGGACGGTGGTGCTGGTGGGTGCGACGCGTTCAATCATGTCGCAGACTTTGCGCATGCCGGGGCTCTCGGCGATAATTCCTTCGAGCTTTTCCAGATGGACGATCTGGGCCTTGAGATCTTTGTTTTCTGTGAAGGCATTGTGATATTCGAGCGCCCGCTGAATGGTCAGCACGAGTTCGTCGAGCTTGAACGGTTTGGTGATGTAATCGAAGGCGCCTTCTCTCATGGCTTCGACCGCGGTGCCGACGGTGCCGTAGGCGGTCAGCATGATGACGCCCATGTCGGGATAGTCTTTTCGGGCTTTACGCAACAGTTCCATGCCGTCAATCGGTGTCATGTTGATATCCGAAACCATCAGATCGAAGGTCTCGGTATTGAGAAATTCAAGTGCTTTTTCACCGTTGCCTGCAGGACGAACCTCATAACCCTGCCCGACCAGAATCTTATTGAGCAGATTCAAAATGGTTGGTTCATCATCTACGATTAGAATGCGTGCCATATCATTAATACCCGTTTCTTAATTTTGTAAACGCGGGGACGTTATCATTTTCGAGAAATTTCGTCCAAGGATAAATGAGCTGATTTGTGATCCCGCTGCGCCAACCTCCGTCGCCAAGGCTATGGAGGTCAGGAGGCTTCGCAGGACAGGTGCGGGATACGGGATGCGAGGGAGCTGCATTGCAGATACTCTTATTTCCTGCCCACTCAAAGTGACGAAGAGGCAAAAGTTTTTGATCGTGGTATTAGGCGGCATGATTTCCGGCTAAAGCCGGTGCTACAAACAGTGCTCAAAATTCATCCCGTATCGCGAAGCGCGCAACCCGCCTCAGCATTTTTTGGTTTCCTGATCAATATCCATCCGGATGAGTTCCCGGACATCCTGCGGGGAGAATTCCGCATAATCCAGGAAGCTTTGAATCACTTTGTCCATGCGGACGGATTCCGTAACAATCTGGTTGCAGAATTCATCCTGCTCTTGCCGGTTTTTTTCAACATCCGGCGATCCGTTTCCTTCGAACGTCATCTGCAGGAGCTGCACGGCACCGGAAATGCCGGTGAGCGGCGTGCGGATCCGGTGGGCCATTTCTTTAGCCATATGGGCCGCGGACTTAACCCGTTCGAGCTGGTTGGTCTGGCTCTGGAGGCGCAGGAGGCGGGAGATATCGCTGAAGCTGAGCACGCGCGTATCAACCAGTGTATGCGGAGGGGCGGGGGTATGCGGAAGCGCTTCAGCGGGGAGCGTGAGGGAGGCGCTTTCGATACTGACCGGGAGGAGCGATCCGTCGGACCGCCGAAAATAGCGGGCGGCCCTAAGCAGATCGTCATTGGCCGCGGTATCCGCAGAGGGACTGACTTCCAGCGAGGAAAGTGCTTTGCCGGTCAACTCGGATTCATCCCAGCCGAGCAGGACGCAGGCGCGGTCATTGGCCATCAGAATATGATCATCGGCATCGAGCAGCAGCAGGCCGGTTTTCACGTTTTTAAAAATGATTTCCGTCAACGTGCTGAACTGTTTTTCTTTTTTGTTGATGTAATCGCAGCGGCGCGACACATAGGCGCTGGTGATGCCGAAAAAAACAAAAATGAAAATGCGCAGAACCATAGAAGTGCCGGCACCCGCCAGGGTTTCGCCGGTCGCGGCCGGCGGGTATTGCACGAGAATATTCTGCGACATCAGCAGCACGATCAGCACATAGGAAAGGATGGAGAGCGCGGTGATCTGGATGGTCTGGATCAGGGGCAGTACGATGCCGGCCGAGAGAATGATGAGCGGGTAGAGCAGCGTGAGATCGCTGGTGAGTCCTCCGGTGAAATACACCAGCCCGGAAACCACCACGAGATCCGCCAGAAACTGCAGAGGCGCCAGCCGCCGCATGCGGTCCTGGCTGCGCATCCAGAGGGAGTAGGGGATGGTGATGATGTAGGCAAAGGCCATCAGGGCGTAAAACGCCAGGCCGTCTTTGGCTAGGATGAAGGAAAGAAGGATCAAAAAACCGGTTATCGCCGCCAGCCGCGCACCCAGCAGGCCCGTCATGGTGGCCCAGGAAACTTCTTGGACTTCGCTGTTTTCGCGTTTTTTCATCACACATTCCGTGTTTACATCACCAGTTCAGACATCTTGAAGATCGGCAGGAACATGCAAAGCACGATACCCCCGATCATCACCCCGATGATCACCATCAGCAGCGGCTCCAGCATGGAGGTGAGTCCTTCAAGCATGGTGTGGACCTCTTCCTCGTAGAATTCAGCCAGTTTGGAAAGCATCTCCTCCATCTGGCCGGTCTGCTCGCCGGCGGAGAGCATGTGGACGAGCATGGGGGGAAATTCCTTGTTGCTTTTCAGTGTGCCGGAAATCGTGTTGCCCTGTTCCACGCTGGAGCGGGCGTCCAGGATGGCTTTGCCGATCACCTTGTTGCCGGTGGCCACGCCGACAATGTCCATGGCCTGAATGATCGGCACCCCGCTGGACATCAGCTGTGCGAAGGTCGAAGAAAAACGGGCAATGGCGATTTTTTGCACGAGGGTGCCCAGCAGGGGGAAGTGGAGGCGCATGTTATCAAAGGCGTAATGCCCCTTCTCGGTCTTGAGGTAACGGCGAAGGCTGTAAACCGTCGCCGCCACGGTGGCCAGAACGATATACCAGTAGGTTTTGACAAAATCGCTGACATTCATCAAGGCCTGTGTAGGCGCGGGCAGCTCGCCGCCAAGGCCGCTGAACATGCCGGCAAAAATCGGCACGATGAAAATAACCAGAGCCGATGAAATAATCGTGGCGACCGACAGGACGACCACGGGATACATCATTGCGGATTTCACTTTGTTGCGAAGGCGGTTGGATGATTCGAGAAATCCCGCGACCCGCTCGCAGGTTTCAGCGAGCATACCGCCGGTTTCCCCGGCGCGCATCATGTTGACATAAAGCTCGTCAAAAACCTGGGGATAGCCTGCCAGCGCCTCCGAATACATGGCGCCGCCCTCAATGTTTGCGCGGACGGTCGAGAGCACTTCGCGGAACCCTTTGTGAGTGGTCTGTTCCTCCAGTGCCGTGATGGATTGCACCAGCGGCATGCCCGAGGAAATCATCGCGGCCAGCTGGCGGGTGTAGACGGGAAGTTCTTTCAAGCGGATGCGCCGCAGACCGGGTATCCGGCGGGTTTGTTTTTTATTGGTTGCCGTGGCCATAAGTTTGTTTCCTCATTTATTCACTGGTGACCCGAAGGATCTCATCAATGGTGGTTTCGCCTTCAATCACTTTCTGAATGCCGGTGTCCCGCAACGTCTGCATGCCGTTTTTCACAGCCACTTCGCGCAGGGCGCTGGCTTCGGCAGTTTCCAGCATCTTGGCTTTGATGGTGTCCTCAAGAAGCAAAATCTCCATCAGGGCGCCCCGGCCTTTGTAGCCGAAACCGCTGCACTTGGGGCAGCCTTTCGCTTCATAAAAGGTCGTGCCTTTGAACTGATCGGGATCAAGGTGGTTGAGGCGCAGGGTTTCAGCGGGCAGATTGATTTCCTGTTTACAGAAAGGGCAGAGCTTTCGGTAAAGGCGCTGGGCCTGGGTCATCACCAGCGAGGAGGAAAGCAGGAACGGCTCAATACCCATATAGGCCATCCGGGCGATGGCACCGGCGGCATCATTGGTGTGCAGCGTGCTCAGCACCAGATGGCCGGTGAGCGCCGCCTGCACGGCGATCGAAGCGGTCTCGTGGTCGCGGATTTCCCCGATCATCACAATGTCCGGATCCTGACGCAAAATGGATCGCAGTCCGGAGGCAAAAGTCAGGCCCACTTCGGGGCGCGCCTGCACCTGGTTGATGCCCGCGAGCTGATATTCCACCGGGTCTTCCACGGTGATAATGTTGACGTCTTCTTTGTTGAGTTCCTGAAGCGCGGAGTAGAGCGTGGTGGTTTTGCCGCTGCCGGTCGGGCCGGTCACCAGAATCATGCCGTGCGGTTTGCCGACCGCAAACTGGAGATCTTCGAGCGCCTTCTGGTTCAGGCCGAGCGCTTCGAGACTGGGGGCGAGGGCGCTTTTATCAAGAATACGCATGACGATTTTTTCGCCGAACACCGTCGGCAGATAGCTGACACGCAAATCCACTTCTTTGCCCAGTGCCTTGATTTTAAAACGGCCGTCCTGCGGAATGCGCCGCTCCGCAATGTCGAGGTTGGACATAATTTTGATGCGCGATGAAATGGCCGACTGCACACTCTTGGGCGGGCTGGGGTTTTCATAGAGTACGCCGTCCACGCGGTAGCGCAGGCGGATTTTCTTTTCCATCGGCTCAATATGAATATCGCTCGCGTGCCTCCGGAGGGCCTCAATCAGAATGGAGTTGACGATGCGCACCACCGGTGCGTCCTCAGCGCTCTCGAGCATTTCGTCGAGGTTCTCGTGGCTCGTTTCGTCTTTGCCGAGTTCAAGGTCGCTGTCGTCCTCCATGTCCTTCAGAATGTCTTCGAGCGCGATGGCAGAATCCTTGGCCGTATCTTCGATGGCGCCAAGCAGCTCTTTTTCGTCGGCGACGACGGGGAAGATGTTGTAGTCAATCTGAACCTTCAGGGTTTCGATTCCCATGATATTGAACGGATCAGCTGCCGCCACCGTCAGCAGTTTGCCGGTTTTACACAGGGGAAGCATTTTGAGGTGCATCCAGGTGGAGCGCGGCAGCAGGTCGAGCAGGTCATGATCCGGCTTGAAACCGTTCAGGGTGACGGGCCTCATCTCCAGATAGTCTGATTTGGCCAGCAGCATGACCTGCGCCGGAACCAGGCCCTGATCCACCAGCACATCCTCAAGCATATGGCCGCCCGTTTCGGCTTCTGCGCGGGCGCTTTCCAGTGCATCGGCCGGAATACTGACGCGTTCCAGAAGCAGTTCGATCAGACTTTTATAGGACTTTTTGCTCATGCGGGCTTAACAAAGCAATAAAGATGCCAAGGCGATGAGGGACATAGGATGCGGGGTTGCGGTCGTACAATTGTAGAGAACGTTTACCCGAAGCGAAGCGACGGCAAACGTTGAGGGCTGCACTGCTTCCCGGATATGGGTAAGCGGCCCTCCATTACCCGCCCCGGCACAGAACGTGCTTCAAAACGCGGCATGGTTGCTATGAAAATGGAGAATGGTTATGGCTGAAGTCATGAAAAAAAACGGAATAGAGGAACTGAAGCAGACCGCCGAAATGCTTGAGCAGATTCTGGAAGTTATGCCGGACGACCTTTTTACGCTGCGTGCGCTCTACGACACCACGCTGCATCTCGAGCAGCCGGAAAAGGCCTTTGACTATCTGACCCGGCTGGACGATCTGGCGCGTTCGACCCAGAACCTCGAAAATGTCCATTTTGTACTGAATCAGTATAAAGCGCTTGAAGATGCTTCGCCGGAGGTTCAGGCCCGGATCGGGCGGTTGAGTGAGCTGCTCGAAAGTCTCGGCGAAGAAGCGCCGGATATCGCCCCGGACGTCAAGACAGGCGCGGTGCTTTCCGGCACGGAGGTTATCGAATCGGAAATGAAGATGGCGTGGGAGCTTCTTCAGGACGAGCAGCTTTCACAGGAAGAGTATTCCGGCGTGCTGCATGATCTGACGGAAATGGCATCCCGTCAGCTGGGGGTTCCGGTAACAGTGCTGCATGTGCTGCACGACCGCCAGTTCAGCCGTTTTGAAAAGCTGCTGACGCATCTGTGCCAGAAGAAAAATATCCCCATTATCAACCTCAGCCAGTTTGAGGAGCAGGAAGACCTCTACCAGCTGGTGTCTCTTGAATTTATGGGCCGTTGTGCCGTCATGCCCTTTGCCGCAGTGGGAGAGGATCTGCTGGTCGGTGTACTGAACCCGTATGATCGTACACTGGTGAATCGGGTGGAGAAAATGACGGGTCGGCGCTGCCACCCCTATCTGGTGATGCCGCAGGAGTATGACGAACGCCTCGGACTCATGAAAAAAGCGCTGGACGGGTAATACCATCACGGCAACGATTCGGTAAAAAGTAGAACGAGCGTCTCGCTCGTTTTCAGCAAGCGAGACGCTTGCTTTACTTTTCGTCATTCTCTACGGCCTAAGCCGTTCACCCGGCTCCAGCAGGTATTCCTGCCCGTCGAACTCAAGCAGCACGCTTTGCCGGGTAATCTTCAGCACCTTGACCCCGTGCAGTTCCGCGCCGGCTGCGCCGGTCTCCCCGCTGATGAGAGCCAGCATTTCACCGTTTTGACCCGATGCGGTGCCCTGAAAAACAACAGCGGACGAAGGTTTCCTCTTAAGGCCGAGAAAGGTTTTTTCCGGCGCTTTGGTGCTCTTTGGGGCAGCCTGCTCAACTTGATCCGAAGGGAGAAGGGGCGGGATGCCGTCAGCGGCGGTGCGCACCGAGCGGAAAAGGATATACCCGCCGTATCCCAGCCCGCCAAAGGAGGCCGCAAAGAGGATGGCCAGCAGAATCCATTTGATTCCCGCCGGTGTTCTCCGGCCCGTTTTCTGTTGTTGTTCGGTTTGTTCCATAAGGGTCTCCATCAACTGGAATTCCGTAATCAGACGGATCCGACAAATCGAACGGATTCGACAGATCGTGCAGATCATACGTTTACCCTGCTTTTTTTGGAAATCATTTTTGAGAAAAACAGCGTGATACTGGCACGGCGAGTGCTCCTTTTATTACGTGAAATGAAAAGCAACCGTCCAAAACAGGGAATGACGCTGGTTGAAATCGTGATGGTGGTTTCTATCATTGGCCTGCTGGCGGCGTTTCTGGTTCCGGGGATCACCATGGCAATGCAATACCGGGAAAACTCCGGGGCGGCCCGCAAGCTGATGCAGGCGGTGCAGGCGTTTGAAATGTATGCGGCCGATCACGGTGGCGAGTATCCGCCTGATCAGGTTGTTCCTTCCGAAATCTCCGTGCCGCTGATGGATGCCTATTATTTTCCGTATTTTAAAATCGACTGGTGGGACGAAACCACCGCGCTGGGCGGACGCTGGGACTGGGATGTCGGGTATCATGGATTCGCCTTTTCCGTATCTATCTGGCAGCCGTCCAAATCGCAGGCGCAGTTGACAAAGTTTGACAGCATGGTGGATGACGGCGACCTGAACACCGGCCGGTTCCGCAAGGTCGGTTCGCAGTATCACTACATTATTGAGGAATGAACCTTATGAAACGAAAAGGACATCACAAATCACGGCGCGGCTTCACACTGGTGGAAGTGCTGATCGGCGTGGTGCTGGTGGGCGTGGCCGCAGTTGCGGTATATCAGGGCATACATTATTCCTACCGGACGCTGCTGCGTTCCCGCGCCAAACTCGAAGCGCAGGGCATCGCCTTTGATGCGCTCTGGCTTGAGTTTAACAGGGACTATGACGACCTGCCGGACGTTGCCACGCTCAGCACCTTTTCAACGCCCGCACAGAGCATCCTTTCCACCAACGGCATCGTGAATCTCTTTATCTTTCCCAAAACCAACGATGTATCCAGCAGCAAGCGCTGGGAAATGACGGTGCAGGTGTGGGCGCCGAGCAACAGCATACTTTTTTCGGTGGTGGATGATGACGGCACGATCCTGGCCGAATATCCCGAACCGCTGGCGGAATACACGGTTTGGCGCTATCGGGGGGACCGGTGATATGAAAAACAGAGGTCAGAAGTCAGGGGTCAGAGGTCATATCCCGCATCCTGCACCTGTCCTGCGAAGCCTTGGCGTAGCGGGATCCCGAAAAGGCTTCACCCTGGTGGAGGTGTTGCTGGCCAGCACCATCTCTGTGGCGGTTTTCTTTGCCATGGGCATTATTCTGGTGCGGAGCTTTGCTCCCTGGAAGGACGGTATGGCCCACTGGCGGCTGGCGCAGGCGGCGCGGGTCACCCGAACCCGCATTCTCCACGGCGGGTTCGCCGACGGGGCCGGGCTGCTCTCCTCGTCCAAGCTCAAGGTGAAAATATCCAGAAACGAAAACTGGCAGATTTTAAAATATTATATCCCGGAAGACGATCCGGCCAACTTTTACAAAACGCAGGGCTGGGTATCCGGTACCGAAAACGGGAAACAGATAAAGATGTACCGGAAGTCCGACAATCAATGGGCCTGGGCGGTTCAGGTCGGATGGAAAGGTGCTTCCGACACACCGGAAATCAAGGCGGATTTATTCACGGCCGCTCGCACCGGCGATACCATTACCGTGACCTATGATCTTAAATATTCAACAGGAGGACGCAGTTATGTACAACCACAAAGCATTTCGGCCTATCTCGTCAACGAGTAAGGCTCCCGGCGCCATGCCGGCCTCAAAGGCCGGCTTCGTAATGGTCGGCGTAATGATGCTGATCGTGGTGGCGGCGATCGCGGCGGGCGGGTTTATGTTTTCCGCGCGCCAGAGCCTGCCGGTCGTTAACCGCTGGCATACCTATGACGACGCGTTGCTGGCGGCGCAGACCGGCCTGGAAAGAGTTAAATCCAACCTGTACGACGATTTCCGTGATTACCACAAAAGCACTTACAGCTGGAACAATATCTACTGGGTCGAGGAACAGGCCACCAACTATGCTGTCAGCGGGCCCCTGTGGCAGATTCTGGGAACCAACACAGCGGGGAACTATGTGGCCATGGAGTCAAACCTTCCCTATTCCAACGCGGTGGTAGATATTACCGTGACGAATGAAGCCGTGGACGATGCCACATTCGAAGAGCGGAGCGTGTCCATTACTGTAACTGCCGAGGCTGTCTATGAAGGCATGACCCGCAAGATTAAAGAGGTTTTTGTCTATAAACTCAGCAAATCCACCGTCTTTGATTATGCCTACTTCATGAACAACTTCGGCTGGTGGTACGGCGTGAACATTGTGGTCAACGGCGATATCCGCTCCAACTATGACATGGCGCTGAGATCAGATGATCTGGTCATCAACGGCCAAACCTATGCCGCCGGTCTTAATAACGTGCTCAAGCCTTTCAGCACCTGGAACTCCACCACCTATCTGACCGACGGCGGCCACGCCGATTTCCGCCCATTTTATCATGTGGACCAGAACTATTCCAATACCAACAGTTTGTACGAAATGGGCTATGACTATACAGACAGCGGCAACATTTACGACGGTGTTGAGCCGCTCGAAATGCCCTATATCGGCACCCTCAGCGACTTCGAAGAATATGCGCGGGACAAAAACGGAACCATTTCCCAGGGCGGCACGGTGCTGATCAGCAATGTCTGGAGCGGTACCGGCCCGAGCGGGATTACCAACGCGCCCGATGAAGGCTGCTTTGTGCTGGAGGGCACGCTGGCCGA
Organism: Pontiellaceae bacterium; assembly: GCA_029939835.1. Classification (GTDB taxonomy): domain Bacteria; phylum Verrucomicrobiota; class Kiritimatiellia; order Kiritimatiellales; family Tichowtungiaceae; genus Tichowtungia. Next base: position 13,132 of record JAOZSE010000006.1, on the reverse strand, counting down.
TCCCATCGTGATTGACGGCCCGGTGGTGGTGCGGGAGGACCTTCTGATCAAAGGCTATTATACGGGGCAGGGCACCATTTATGCCGGGCGCAATGTGCATGTGCTCGATAATCTCATCGCCGTGAATCCACCGGCGTGGAACCATCCGGATACCGTTACGAATTTTAATAACAACACCCTGCCGGACAATCTCGACGCGGATTTTCTCGGCCTGTGCTCCAAGGGGAGCATTATTCTGGGCGACTATAATCAGGACACCTGGATACTTAATTATGCCCAGCCGCCGTTCACGCAGCCGTATGAGGTGTCGGTGACCGATGCCGATATCGGTTATGCGCAGTATCAGGTGGGCGACGACTGGTATTTTGACGGCGACTATACCGCCATCTACGGCGAAAAAAGCTCCGATGCCGATCCCGCCGTCGGCGTGGATCGAAGATATTATCAAACAAGCGTCTCCGAGGCCATGTTCGCCGCCCTCTCCCCCGCCCGGAGAATTACCCATATTGACGGGTTTATTTACAACAACCACATCACCACGGGCGGATTTAATGAGGGCGTGGTGAACGGCGGCATTATCTGCCGCGACGAAGCGCTTCTGGTCAACGGCCCTCTCTATATGAACTGGGATTCGCGGATTTCGTCGGACACGGACTTCAAACCCTATCTGCCGATGGAACTGACCCCGGCCAACACCATCACCTGGCTGGAGATGACGCCATGAAGACCGTCTTTGCTTTATCCCGTTTCTGTAGGGCGGGGGCCGTGACCCCGCCGGATTCCGCGATCATGGATCGCGGCTGCAGTTTTTCGGCGCAAAAAAATAAACGCCGGGGAGTTTTAGAAAAATTTGTTGTTCTTGCCATAACGCTCCTCTCCCTCACCCTCCCGGCCCGGGCGGGCATGTTCGAGCAGGATGCGGAGTATCGTTCGCAAGAAATGCTTAAGTCTCAGCAGCGGCAGCGGGCAGACTATGCTGAACGGCAGAAGGCTCACCACCGGCTGGCGGTTAAAGAGGAGGCACGCCTTCAGCAGGAAATGGAAAAGCCGCCGTGGCGGCGGGGATCCTCGGCTTCGGCTGCGGATAAAAGTTCGGGTCGGGTTTCCCATCCCGCTTCTTCCAAAAAAGGGAAGCGCGGGAGCTGGGTTTTTGGTGTGTTCGGACTGCTGGCGGTCGGCGGCATAACTTGGTGGATAAAACACCTGACACGCGAAGCGGATACCGATACATTCTGACGAACGGATTTTTTCTATGAGCCCGGCTTTGAAGAAACAGACAACAAACGGCACCGACCCCGCGCGACGAAAACCCCCGAATCTGCTGGGGCTGGATTTCGGCACCAGCGGCATTAAAGCGGTGCGCATCAAAAAGGGCAAAGAACGTCCCGCGCTTGCGGCGGTTGACCTTCTTCCGCCGCTGGATGCCGATGCCACCGAACGCCCGTCGATCCCCAAACCGCTTTCCGACTATTATGTGGCGCTGGCCGCCACCGTCCAAGGGGCCATGCTGCGGGTGTTCAACACGCAGCTTCCAGAGGATGGGAATGTGGAAGATGCGGTACGGGAGCATCTGACCGTTCCTGCGGACTGCCGCATCGGCGGCAGTGTGATTCGTTCCGTTCGGCGTGAATGTACGATGCTCGGTGTGGCCGTTCCGGAAAAAACCGTTCAGCATTTCCTGAAACTTTTTGCCGGTGGTGCCCCGGCGCCCCGCTCGTTCGAACTGTCCGGCCTGACGGCCATGTCGGCGTTTCTGTTTACCCGCGGCGACGAGGTGGCCGATAAAACCGTTTGTCTGATCGAGGCCGGTTCGCGCTACACCTATGCCGCTTTTTTAACCTGCAACCAGCTGCAGATTGCAAACCGTTTTGACATCGGGGGCGACGCGCTCAGCGAAGAGGTCCAGCGCGTGCTCGGTGTGGACGAGGAAATGTCCCGCACCATTCTGACGGCCGACTCCTCTGTGGATGTGGCCGGGCCGGTACGTTCCGTCGCGGGCCCGTTTCTTAAGCAGCTTTCCATCTATAAGGAATTTGTTGAACGGCAGAACAAAAGCACGTTGTCCGGAGTGTATCTTTCCGGCGGGCTGGCCCTCTCTTCGCACTGGGGTGTCGTGCTGCGCGATGCGCTGGGCGTTAACCCCGAAGTCTGGAGCCCGTTTGAAAAACTGGACGTTGCGCCGGAGGTGATTCCTGAAAAACTGGCTGCCCACGAACCCCGCTTCGCCGCAGCGGTCGGTGCGGCACTGGCCGGCATCGAGGGGGACTCATGAACCTTCAGATCAATTTGCTGAAAAAAAGCGAGCAGCGCTATCAGGGCATCGTCAGCATGAAGGTGCTGATCGCCGGCTCCATCGCGGTGTTCGTCGGGATTCTGCTGATTTTCTTCCTGCTCTCCAGTGTTGCCAGGGTAACGCTCAACGCCAATATCGAGCGCGCGCGCCGTCAATGGAGCCGCCAGGAATCGATAGTGACCGCCATCCGCAAACAGAGCGAGGCCGCCGCGAGCAACCACCGCACCCTCACTGTACTGGAGGGATGGTCGAAACGCACCGGTGCGCCGATGTATAAAATCATGCACGAATTGCAGCGCAGTGTTCCGGCGCAGATGCAGCTTTCGCGGTTGTATGCGGGCATTATGCCGAATGAAGGGAGCGGACGCTCCGAATACCAGTTGCAGTTGAACGGCTGGGCGGTTGGAAAGGGCGGTAATCTCCTGGCGGTCGAATTTAAACGCAGTCTCAACGCCAATGATGTGATTCGTAATTTCTGCAATGAAATCCGGCTGGTTTCCTCTCAGCGCGAAATGGGAGAGGTTTGGATCTTTGCGCTGGAAGGGCGCAAGCCGGTGGAGGATGAAAAGTGAACTGGTCGGCCCTGACAAAAAAACAGCAGAAGATGGTCCTGGCCACCGTCGTGCTGGCCGTTATTCAGATTTTCCTGCTGGCTCATTTCCTGGGCTGGACACGGCCTTCCGAATCGGCGGGTGTGAGAGAAGAGCTGCACGATCTGCAGAAAAAACTCGTCGATGCCGCGCAAATAATCAGCCGGGAAGCGCTCATCCGGTCGGACCTGAACGAGAGTGTTGAACGGCTCGAACAATTGATGGTCTATGCACCCAATTCATCGGACCGGTATGCCTGGGCGTATGAATATGTTTCCCGCCGGGCCACTTTGGCGGGCATTGAAATAGACAGTCTTGAAGAAAGCGCACGGTTCGAAACAGACCAAAGCGAGGCCTCTTGCCCCTATGAAATAAGGGTGTCCACGCAGTGCGGCTTTGCGGTGCTGACCGATTTTCTCTGGCGGCTCGAAACCGGCAATCCGCTGCTTCGGATTAAAGAAGTCACGGTCAACCGGATACCGGACGAGCCGCTCCGTCAGCAGGTGGCTATTGTCATCGAGTGGCCCTCAGCCGTTGCGGTTGAGAAAGCCGGAATCTGAGGGAGAAGCTGTTCTTCGAGCAGCGATTCGCATCTCATACCATTTTCAAAAACATTTCGGTCTAAAAAGTAGGACAGGCATCCTGCCTGTCCAGACAGGCTGGAAGCCTGTCCTACGTTATATGTACCGACATGTTTTTTGAATGACACATCCCGTATCCCTGTCCCGTGAAAGCTTTTTCCACCGAGGCTGAATCTCATATTTGATAAAACGCCCGTTTCATGGCACATAATCTGCTAACTTTAACCTGATAACGAGTGGATTATTTGGGAGAGATTCGAATGAGCCGACACATCAACAGATACTGGATTACCGGACTGGCGGCACTGCTGTGGATCGCTGCGGCATCCGGGATTCCAGCAGACGAAACCGCTCTCGCTTCCAAAAATCCGCCGTTTATGACCGAAAGGCTGCGCAATCCGTTCTGGCCGGTGGGCTATCTGCCCGAAAGCTGGGCGAAAACCGGTGAGGATGAACCGTCCGCCCCTCCGGACACGAGCTGGGCCGAGCCGAAAGCTCAACTGCGGGTTAGTGGAACCAGCCAGATGGGCGATCAGACGGTCGCTATTGTAAACAACGAAATCAAAAGCATCGGGGAACTGGTGGAGATTCGTCACAACGGCCGTGTGTACCAGTGGAAGGTTCAGGACATTCAGCCCGACGGAACAGTTAATCTGGAACGGTATGCCGTCAAAACGGATACGGCGGGCTTTCAACCAAAGAGCGTAAAATGAACTATATCGTAATTACAGTTATACTGACAGCGGTGTGCGCGGCCTGGCTCTTTGCCCAGGAAGCAGAGGAGATTTCCAAAGAACTGGAAGGCGAAAAATCGTATCCGAAACGGCCTGCCACGGAAGCTCTGGCTATTCACGGCGCCGTTGCCGCACCGGCGATGCTGGCTGCAGAAGTCCCACCCGCTTTCGCTGCGGAAACCATCTCTCCGTCTGCACCGGACGCGGCCTGGGATGCGCCTGCTTCCGGAATCCATGTTACGGGAACCAGCCGGATGGGCACGAAAACCGTAGCCATTATCAACGGGAAATTCAGTGGCCTTGGAGATTTGGTTGAGGTTCGTCACAACGGACAAATGTATCAGTGGAAAGTTCGGCGTATTCAGCCGGACGGGAAAGTTAATCTTGAGCGGTATGCCGTCAAAACAGTTACGGCGGGCATTCAACAGGAGAAGTAAAATGAAATATATCAGAATGACAAGTATCCTTACAGCGGCATGTACCGCTCTCCTCTTTGCACAGGATGTGGAAGAAGTTCTACAGGCTCTGGAAACCTTTGAGCCGGTCTCCACACAGACCGTCGCTGCGGCTCCGGCCGCACCAGCCCCGTCGCCGGCAAAAATTCCCGCGCTGACGGATCTGTCCGCCGACTTGTCCTCCATAGCTTTAGCGACGGAGGAAGCCTTGGCAGAGGCGGAAATTCCGGCAATGCAGGAGATCGGCACGGAGGAAGAAGTCTTGACGGAGACGGAAGTTCCGACTCCCCCTGCGGATACCCCCGCAGTGTTGGAGAAAACACCCGTAGTACTGACGGAAGAAGAGGCTTCTGCGGAAGAGGACTTGTCCTCCAGCCTGTCCGCCGACTCGCCCTCCATAGCTTTAGCGACGGAGGAAGCTTCAGCGGAAGCAGAGACCCCTGCGGAAGAGGAAACCGTTGCGGACATAATGGAAGAGTTGATACAGCCGGAGGAAATTTCTGCTGATCTGTCCGATACGTCGGATGTGTCAGATGCTTCTGCGGCACCCGAAGAGACTACAGTGGAAATAGAGCCGGACGCGGACGTGTCAGATGCTCCTGCCGAGGCTGAAAAGACCGATGAAATCAGCATGAACGACGAAGCGGTCACCGGCAGCGAAATGGAGGACACCCGCATTTCGCTGACCCTGAAGGACGTCACCTTGCAGGAAGTGGTGCGCCTCTTTACCCGTCTCTCCAATGCCAATATCATTGTGCCCGATCTGGCTGAAGGCGAGGAAGTCGAACGTCGCATTGACGTGAACCTCAATGACGTCGAGTGGAAACCCGCGCTGCAGGCCATTCTGGAAACACAGGGCATGGAGCTGTACGAAAAAATCCCCGGCACCGAAGTCTACGGAATACGCAACAAAATTCCAGATGCGCCCGAACCGATGGAGGTGCAGGTGTTCAAGCTCGACTACGCCACCGTTTCCTCGGTGACCAATATGATGAGCGGCCTGGTGGGCGACGGGCAAATCTCCGCCTTCCCGGCGCGCAATGTGATTGTCGTTAAAGGCACCGCCAAAATATTGAGCGATCTTGAAGGGATTGTCGAACGCATTGACCTGCCGCGCGAACAGGTCTTCATCGAAGCCAAATTCATGGAGCTGAGCGACAGCGCCTCTGATCAGCTTGGCATAGATTGGCAGGTGCTCGGCGGCTACGGCGTTTCTGCCGGACCTCTCGGGGGGAATTACAGCCGAACCGAAACCGATACGCAGACCTCCTCAGACCCTCAAATGGGTAATACGGACGATGATCCGCCGGCGATATATGAAACGCCCGCAGGCTCTGCCCTGTTCCAGCCGTTCATTAGTCCCGAGTTTTCACAGACACTGGAAAGCCAGACCGTCACGGCGCTTCTTAATGCCGATAAGTTCAATCTGGTTCTGGCCGCACTCAAAGAGATCAACGGGGCGAAGATTGTATCCAATCCGAAAGTCATCGTGGCCAACGAAGAAACCGCGATGATTCACATCGGAAATAAAAAGCCCAACGTCAAAGGTTCGATACAAACAGCGGGCGATTCCCAAGTCAATCGAACGTACGGGCTGGATGAAAACGAGCCGTATTTTGAGGACGGAATTAAGGTCAATGTCACACCGACGGTCAACACGGCCAGCAACATAACGGTTAATATTCAGCCGACCCTGGATCGGCTCGACGGCATTCCGACCATGGCTCCGGATGGAACACTGTTTTATGGAAAAAGCACAAAAACCATCAACACGGTCTTTTCACTGGAGAGCGGGCAGACCGCAGCCATCGGCGGGCTGACGCAAACCTCATCCGACAACGTGGATCGGAAGATTCCGGTTTTGGGAAGTATTCCTTTGCTGGGCCGTTTCTTTTCTTACGAGCAAACGATTGACTCTCAAACCGAAACAATCATTTTTGTTACGGTTGGGCTGGCCAATCCTGACCGCATCACGATGGAGACTGGTCTTCCCGAGGATGCTTCACTGGCGCGGCGTTACCGGCTGACCTCCGGCACCGACCGGGCCGTGGAGCGCGAAAAAATCAAGACGCTCGAAACACAGGAGCAGGAGCGGCTCGAAGAAATGGTGAATGCGGTGCGCAATGCCGAAAGCAACCGCCTGTCCAAAAAACAGTAAAGACCATACCTTTCCGGTAAACATTCCGGGAAAAACAGAAAGCGCCCCGGATTCCGGGGCGCTCTTTTTTTATCCGGCCTCTTCCGCGCCTTCGCCAAAGGCTGCGGAGGGACACGCAGGTCCCTCACAGGTTCAGGTAAACGTTCTCTACAATGCAGGATCGCTTACCCGTATCCGGGAAGCGGTGCCGCAGAAGAAAAAGCACCCTTTCAAAGTTGTAGCGGCGGGCGTTGACCGCGGATTCGCGGCCGCCCTCATCGCGGGCGGCTGCAGCGTTTTAAAAAATGTCACGGCTGGTATTTTTCCTTTGTAGGGCGGGGGCCGTGACCCCGCCGAGGCTCCGCGATCATAAAAGAACCCTTACGGAGTTTTCCGCCCTTTTGCGCGAACGGACGGATCGGTTGAATACCGACCCCGCTCTGCGGCTTGGTTTTGTCAAAGAAATGCAGCGGTTCCTGCCCGCGCAAACGGTCAGGGAGACCGTGGGAAAGGGCTTGTGCCGGGACTATTTATCCGCGCCGATTCAGGAAGAGGCCGGGCAGGCACTGGCGGCTGCCGAACACAGCCGTTCAGGACGCACTTCTTCGTGAGGGAGAGCGTGTGTAATACAAGCTCGTATGAGCGGTTTATTTTTGCCGCGCTCACCCTCTCTGTCGCTCTTTGAGCTATGGAAGACAAGCCGCGTGCTGCTACAACCTCTGTAGGTGCGGGCGGTGACCGCGCTCCGATTCGAAGGGTCGAGATTCCACGAAAGTTTCGCGAGCGCCCTCGACTCGGGGTGCCTGCACCGAAAAATTGTAGCCGGATATTTTGCGGGAAAGGGTATAAGCCCTTGAAACGTACCACTCCACCACCACTCCAATACTCCGCGTCCCTGCGGGACGCCTAAAGTACCACTCCAGCAAATTTCCCTAAAATTAACCGCTACATGTGCAAAGGGATATAGGCAAAATTATTACCGCTTCATGTGCAGTTGCTTAGAAAAATGATTTTACCCTTAATGATTTTGCCAAAAAAAACGCAGACGAAGAGGTTTTTGGCTGAGTTGACCGGTCGAACGGGTTAATCAACAAGCTGCGCGTCCCTGCGGGACGCCGTATTACTTGAGGGTGCCGGGGAGCGCTTTGGAGCGTTTGTAGCAGTTCATGTGGTGCTGGAGCTCTTTTGCCCGGTCTTTGGCCCCTTTTGCGCGGGCTTCCTGCATCGCCTCTTTGACGGTTTCCATGGCGCCTGCAAAATCCTCATCCTGAGCCAGTGCGGCGGCCAGCACCATCAGGCTGTCCGCATCCCGTTCAGCTCCTTCCAGACCCAGAGCCCGGCGGGCCAGTTCCACGGCTTTCTTTCCATCGCGCGCCAGCGTGTTGCGATCCGTAGCCAGTTTCCAGGCGCGTTCCCGCAGCACGCGGGGGGAGTTCATTTCCGCGCTGGCGCGCTCGGCGCTCTGATCGCCGGTGAATTGATCAATTTCCTCCACCGATTTGACCAGATCAATGTTTTCCTGTTTGAATTTGTCTTCCAGGGCCTTCTTATCTACTGAGCGGAGGTAGGCTTCCATCGGATCAATTACATCGTCTTTGACCAGCTGCAGCAGGCAGTCGTTGAATGAATGCATGCCGACATTGCGTCCCGTCTGAATGGCGCTCGGCAGCTGGTGGGTTTTGCCGTCCCGAATGTTGGCTTTTACCCCTGAGGTGGCAATCAGTGTTTCCGTGGCCACCACCCGTCCGCTGTCTTTGCGGCGGCAAAGCGTCTGGGCCACGACGGCGAGAAGGGTGTCGGCCAGCAGGGTGCGAATCTGGTTTTGGCGGTCGCCGGGAAACTTGTCTATGATCCGGTCAATGGTGGATGTAGCGGTATTGGTGTGCAGTGTAGCCAGCACCAGATGGCCTGTTTCGGCGGTTTCCAGCGCGATTTCGGTGGTTTCCAGGTCGCGCATTTCGCCGAGCAGAATCACATCGGGGTCTTCGCGCAGGGCCGCGCGCAGGGCACCGGCAAAACTGCGGGTATGTGTATGCACTTCCCGCTGGTTCACCAGACAGCCTTTGGATTGGTGAATAAACTCAATCGGATCCTCAATCGTGACGATGTGGTCGGTACGGGTGCGGTTGATCAAATCCATCATAGCGGCCAGAGTAGTGGATTTTCCACTGCCGGTGGGGCCGGTCAGGATGACCAGCCCTTTCTGGTAAGTGCAGAGATTGCGGATGGCGTCCGAAAACCCCATGCCCAGCTCTTCAAACGCCGGTACCTTGTCCGGAATGGGGCGGAATACACCGCCGGTGCCGCGTATGTCTTTGAATATATTGACCCGGAAACGACCGCCGCCCGCCGGCGAATAGGCGAAGTCGGTTTCCCAGCGCTCCTCAAATTCAGTCTGGTTATGCTCCGGCATAATGGCGTAAAGCATTTCGTGGGATTCCTGAGGGGTGGTGGTCGGATAATCGGTCTGGAAATTCATGTTGCCGTCAACCCGGATGCAGGGCCGGTAATTGGCGGAGACGTGCAGGTCGCTGCCTTTGAGTTCCCTGGTCAATTCAAGTAATTCGTCGAGTTTGTTCACAATGTACTCCTGTTGTTAAAAGCCGCCCCCGGTAGAACGGGGTTTAAAATAGCAGGATATATTCCATAAATTAATTAAAAACCGCTGTTTTTGCAGGGGGAATTGCAGAGGTAATTACCTTGACGGGGGCGCCTCCAATCTTCATTAATCTACGGTTTGCGGGTATAATGGGATTTTTGTGTCTTTAGTAGAAATCGGAGACGTTCATGGTTAAGAAAAAAGCGCCGGCAGCGAAGAAATCAGCCAAAAAAACAGCTGCGAAAAGCCGAGTTTCGGCATCCAAAGCGAAGAAGACGGTCAAAAAGGCCGTAAAAAAAGTTTCGGGAAAGAAGAAAGCGGCAGCCACCCATGCTTCGTCAAAGACTACGCAGGACAAGAAAAAGGTGCCCGCCCGGGTTGCATCAAAGACTGCGAAGACGGGGAAAAAGACGGCAAAAAAGACCGTAAAGAAAACCGCAAAAAAAACCGTGGCAAAGAAAAAGGCCGCATCCAAAAAACGGGTGAAAACCATCCCGGAGGATCAGAAGTTTCTGGCAAAAAAGGCTGAAATCGAAGGGCTGGAGAACGCGGTCTCGGTAATGCAGCGCGAAGAGCGCAACGAGAAGATCAAGGAACTGATTTCGCTGGCCTCTGAACACGGCTTCCTTACCTACGAGGATATTGAAGAAGCGCTTCCGGAAGACCTGGTGGTCGTCGAGGATGTCGAAAAGGTGGTCGCCCTGCTGCGGAGTATGGAGGTTGAGATTATCCGCTCCGATGATGTCGAGGAATTCAAGGCGCGGATGGAAAAAGAGGAGCGCGAAAAGCAGAGTGCCCGCAGCGACGTGCTCGACGACCCGGTTCGCATGTACCTCAAGCAGATGGGGCAGGTTCCGCTGCTCACCCGCGAGCAGGAGGTCGAAATTTCCAAGCGGATTGAAGAGGCTGAAATTCACACCACGAAGCTGTTTAATCGCATCGGCTGCGCCGCCGGAGCCTATCTCGGTGTCATTGAGCGGATTGAGGGCGGCAAGCAGCGGTTTGACCGCATCGTCAGCGATAAACATGTCGAGTGCCGCGAGGACTATTTCAAGGTGCTGCCGAAAATCCTGCAGGGCATTCATCGCAATCAGGAACTGGCCCGCAAATACTTCCTGACTTCGACCCGCTCTAAAACCAAAGCGGCCCGCGGGAAAAACCAGAAACTTTTCGATAAATCAAACGAGCGCCTTTCAACCTATTTTGCCCAGCTCTATTTCAAGCAGAAGGCGATCGAGGACATTGTTCCGCAGGCCGACCGTCACTATAAAGACCTTCGCGAACTGCGCACGGAAATTGAAAAATGCGGCAAAAGCCGCGCCAAAAACGCTGCGGAAAAACTTCACGAAGCCCGCAAAAAACTGCGCGAACTCGAAGAGACGATCCATATGGAGAACGATGCGTTTGTGGAGCACTACCAGCTGCTGCGAACCTGGCTTAGCAAAGGGCTTCAGGCCAAAACCGAAATGATCGAAGCCAACCTGCGTCTCGTCATCAGCATTGCCAAGAAATACACCAACCGCGGCCTTTCCTTCCTCGACCTCATTCAGGAAGGCAACATGGGTCTCATGAAAGCCGTCGAAAAATTCGAATACCGGCGCGGTTATAAATTCAGCACCTACGCCACCTGGTGGATTCGCCAGGCCATTACCCGTTCGATCGCCGACCAGGCCCGCACCATCCGCATCCCTGTGCACATGATCGAAACCATCAATAAACTGCTTCGTATCCAGAAAACGCTGCTGCAGGAATTCGGCCGCGAGGCTACTGCGGAAGAACTCGCCGAGGAAATGGAGATGGCCGTTGAACGTGTGCGAGCTATTCTAAAAATCGCCCAGCAACCCATCTCGTTGCAGGCACCGATCGGCGACAGCGACGACACCAGCTTCGGTGATTTCATCGAAGACAAATCCGCCGAAAACCCGTCTGAAATGACGGCGTTCAGCCTGCTGCGCGAAAAAATCGGCGACGTGCTTGAAACACTTACCGCCCGCGAACAGGAGGTGCTCACTCTGCGCTTCGGCCTCGCCGACGGCTATCCGCGCACCCTCGAAGAGGTTGGTCGCCAGTTTAACGTCACCCGCGAGCGCATCCGGCAGATTGAAGCCAAAGCGCTGCGCAAAATGCGGCATCCGACCCGCATCCGGAAGCTCGAAGGCTTTCTGGAACAGGGGCGGTAGGGAAGCAATGTTCAATAAACAATGACCATTGAATATTGAGAATTGAGAGTTGTACATTGAGCATTGAACAGATCATCAAGCGCGACGGAACCCGCGCGGCCTATGACCGCGACCGCATCGCCACCGCCGTTTTCAACGCCGCCGCATCCGTCGGCGGCGAGAACCGCGAAGAGTCCGAACAACTGGCTGTTTTGGTCGAAAAACGTCTCGAAGAAATGTACGGCTCCGAAGCACCGACGGTTGAAGACATTCAGGACTTGGTCGAAACGGTGCTCGTCGAAGAGGGTCACGTCAATACCTCCCGCGCCTACATCTCCTATCGTGGCCGCCGCGCCCGGCGGCGCGAGAGCCGCGCCGATCAAGCCGCAGCCACCTTCAACAACATCCCCTATAAAAAAATCTACAACGTTCTGCGCTGGAATCTTGATCACGGCTGCGAGTCCGTCGAAGGCCTTAACCGCATTATAGCCGATGACCGGTTCCCCGAACTCGTAGCCGCCTGCGAAAAACGCTATTTTGGCGAATGCCGCGCCGTCGCCGAAAATATCCTCGCGCACAGCGGCGACGTACGCATGATCATCGTTGCCGGTCCTTCCTCCTCCGGCAAAACCACGACCACGACCAAAATTATGGAATCCCTGCACCGCGAAGGCTGGTCACTCAAAGCCATCAACATAGACCACTACTTCTTCAACCTCGAAGATCATCCCAAAGATGAATTCGGTGATTATGACTACGAAACACCGCAGGCACTCGATCTCGAACTCATCAACCGCCACCTCGGCCATCTGCTCGCGGGCGAAACCATCCGTACACCTAATTACGACTTTAAAACCGGTCGCCGCACCCTCGATGTGCATGAACTCAGCCTAGCACCCGATGAAATGCTGCTCATCGACAGCTTGCACGGGCTGACCCCCGCCATGACTGAAGGCATCCCGGCTCACAAAAAATTTAGGCTCTATATCGAAACGCTCGGGCAGCTTCGCAGCGCTTCCGGCGAATTTATGCGCTGGGCTGACCATCGCCTCATGCGCCGCATGATCCGCGACAGCTGGCATCGCAACCACGCGCCCGAAGAGACCATTACCCACTGGCACTACGTCCGCAAAAGCGAACTGCAGCACATCATTCCCTTCAACGACTCTGTCGATTTTCTCGTCAACAGCGCCATGCCCTACGAAATCCCGATTTTAAAAAACAAACTCTTTCCCTGCTTCGCCGCCGCCATGGAGCAGTTCAAAAGCAATCCCAAACGGCAGGACGCCTACATCCGCGCCCGACGCGTTTTTGATCTGCTTGATCCACTCACCGACTGGGCCGACGATTCCATAGTTCCCGGAAAATCCCTCTTCCGTGAGTTCATCGGCGGCAGTGAATATACCTATTGATTTTTTGCAACAATCTTCTGTAGCCGCGCTCCGCAGAGCGCGGGTCGCTTGACCAAGCCGCGGAGATGAATGCGTCCGTCGAAAGGTAGGGAGATAGCGTACAAAATCTTTCGCACATTAGTTGTGTGCGTCAAGTTCTGCAAAAAGGATTTCCGGCATCTCCTATTCGTTC
>JAOZSE010000051.1 GCA_029939835.1 Pontiellaceae bacterium | reverse complement strand
TTTAAGGAGAGAAAGAGATGCCAAAGAACCAAATTGTTTGTCCCAAAGAGACCCGAAAAGCGGGCGAAATCACCTTTAAGCCGATTCCGGTTAATCAGTATAAGCCGGACTATAAGAAGGAAGAGAAGAAGTACGGCGTCGAACGTCTGAAGAAGATGTACTACGACATGCTTGTTCTCCGTGAATTCGAAACCATGCTCAACCAGATTAAGGTGCAGGGTGCTTATGAGGGGATCGAATACAACCACCCCGGCCCGGCGCATCTTTCGATGGGGCAGGAGGCCTCCGCGGTCGGGCAGGCCGTCAACCTGACTACCGACGACTGTATTTTCGGCTCGCACCGTTCGCACGGCGAGATTCTCGCCAAGTGCCTGTCAGCGGTTTCTAAACTCGATGACGAGAAGCTCACCAAAATTATGGACGAGTTTTTTGACGGCGCGACTGTGGGCGTGGTGAAAGACGGCTCGCACGAAAGCGTCAAGGATCTCGCCGAGGATTTTGTGCTCTACGGAACGCTCGCGGAAATCTTTGCCCGCCAGACTGGTGTCAACAAAGGACTCGGCGGCTCGATGCACGCCTTCTTTACGCCGTTCGGCTCCATGCCGAACAACGCGATTGTCGGCGGCTCCGGCGATATCTCTGTCGGCGGCGCGCTCTTCAAACTGATCAACCGCAAGCCCGGCATCGTCATTGCCAATATAGGCGACGCCTCGCTCGGCTGCGGCCCCGTCTGGGAAGGCTTCTGGATGGCGGCGATGGATCAATACCGCCAACTTTGGGGCAAAGAGTTCGGTGCACCGCCGGTGCTGTTCAACATCATGAACAACCACTACGGCATGGGCGGACAGACCAAGGGTGAAACGATGGGCTACGACATGGTCGCGCGCATCGGCGCGGGCATCAACCCCGAGCAGATGCACGCTGAGCGCGTGGATGGCTATAACCCGCTCGCCGTGGCCGACGCCACGGAACGCCAGAAAGCGCTGCTGCTCGAAGGGAAGGGGCCGGCGCTGTTAGACGTTGTCACCTACCGCCTTTCCGGCCATTCGCCTTCCGACGCCTCTTCGTACCGCACCAAAGAAGAGACCGAGATGTGGGAAGCCGCTGACTGCATCAAAGAGTTCGGCGATTACCTCATCAAAAACGGTGCGCTGACCGAAGACGAAGCCGCCGCGCTCAAAGCGAAGGTCGTTGCTAAAATCAGCAAAACCATGAAGCTGGCGATTGATGAATCCGTTTCGCCCTACACCGATATCAACCTCATCGAAGAGGTAATGTTCTCCAACGGCAAGGTCGAAAAATTCGACGACCGCGAGCCGGAAGTACTTTTGCCGTGGGATGAAAATCCGCGCGTGCAGCAGCTTAAACGCAAACAGCGCTACGCCTTCGACGAAAACGGTAAGGCGTACTCGGCCAATAAGCTCTACACCTATCGCGACGGCATCTTCGAAGCAATGATGCACCGTTTCTACACCGACCCGACCCTTGTGGCCTGGGGCGAAGAAAACCGCGACTGGGGCGGAGCGTTTGCCTGCTACCGCGGGCTGACCGAGTCCATTCCGTATCATCGCCTCTTCAACTCGCCCATTTCCGAAGGCGCCATCGTCGGAGCCGCCTGCGGCTACGCGCTGAGCGGCGGCCGCGTCTGCGCCGAGCTGATGTACTGCGACTTTCTCGGCCGCGCGGGCGATGAGGTTTTCAACCAGATTTCCAAATGGCAGTCCATGTCTGCAGGCATCCTCAAAATGCCGCTCGTGCTGCGTATTTCCGTCGGTAACAAATACGGCGCGCAGCACTCGCAGGACTGGAGCGCGATGCTCAACCATATTCCTGGGCTGAAAGTGTACTACCCGGCAACACCGTACGATGCCAAAGGTATGCTCAACCTCGCGCTCTCCGGCACCGACCCCGTCATCTTCTTCGAATCACAGAAGACCTATGGCATCGGCGAAATGTTCGAAAAAGACGGTGTTCCGGAAGGCTACTACGAAACGCCCGAAGGCGAACCCGCCGTGCGGATTCCCGGTAAAGACCTCACGATCATCACCGTCGGCCCGGTTCTCTACAGCGGCATGAAGGCCGTCGAAGAGCTGAAAGCCAAATACGGCCTCGAAGCCGAGCTGATCGACCTGCGCTACATCAACCCGCTCAACTACGACAAGATCGTCGAATCGGTCAAAAAGACCGGACGGGTTGTGCTGGCCTCTGACGCCGTTGAACGCGGAAGCGCGCTCCACAACATCGCCGCCAACATCACGCAGCTTTGCTTCGACCAGCTCGATGCACCGCCCGTGGTCATCGGTGCCAAAAACTGGATATCACCCGCCGCGGAAATGGAAAAGGATTACTACCCGCAGGCTGACTGGCTGATCGACGCGATTCACCAGCGCATCCTGCCGCTGCCCGGCCACGTCCCGACTCACAACTACACCACCGGCGAAATGCTTCGCATCACCCGCAAAGGGGTGTAGGCCCGCCTTCGCCGAGGCTTCGGCGAGGTAAAAACACCGAATAACGAATGCCGAAGGGGTCAAACCCTTCGGCATTTTTTGTTTCTCACGAAGGCGCAGAGAGCGCGGAGGGTTTTCCGATGTTTGGAAAACGTAGACGCGACGTCCCCGTCGCGTTGCCAGAAAAAGGCCGTTTCTGCCACAGTTCCAATGGGTGAATTCCTCTGTGTATGAACCGTTCCCGTTGGTCACTATTTCCTGGCGGAAATTATTTTTCCTCTTCGCTTCAAAGCTGCAGGTAGATTTCGGTATGTTTCGATCATGGTTTATCGGGATTATCTGACCATTGAGACGTTTGGGCATCGGGATATGCACAATATCACGGATGCCGTGGCGGAGGTTGTCGCTGAGTCGGGCATTCAGACCGGGACGGTGCATATTTTCAATATCGGCAGTACGGCGGTGATCGGTACGGTGGAATACGAGCCGGGGCTGGAACGCGATGTGCCGGAGTTTCTGGATAAACTAATTCCGCCAAGCCGCGAGTACGGACACGAGCAGGCGTGGAACGACGGCAATGGTCATTCGCATCTACAGGCGACGCTGATGGGGCCGTCAGAGACTGTGCCGGTCGAAGATGGTGCGCTTATGCTGGGAACGTGGCAGCAAATTTTTCATCTGGAGTGCGATATTAAACCGCGTTCCCGGCGGATTGTCGTGACCGTGCAGGGGGAATAATACCGTTTCCCCAAACCTTTCCGGTATGTATATTCCGCCGGGTGAGGTCACCCGGCCTACAAAACCGGCTGTTGAAAAATTGTAGGCCCGGTCACCTGACCGGGCGTCTTTATCAGGAAGTTTTAGCAAAATGGTGTAATCGGTAATAATTTTACGGAGGACGATATGGGTTTTTCAAAGGATTTTTTGTGGGGTGCGGCGACGGCGGCGTATCAGATTGAGGGTGCGGCGAATGAGGACGGGCGCGGGCCGTCAATCTGGGATACGTTTTCGCACACGTCGGGCAAAATCAAAAATGGTGATACGGGCGACGTTGCCTGCGATCATTACCATTGCTACAAAGAGGATGTCGCGTTGATGGCGGAACTTGGCCTGCAGGCCTACCGCTTTTCGATTTCCTGGCCGCGCGTTCTTCCGGAAGGAACCGGCTCACCCAATGAGAAGGGCCTCGATTTTTATGACCGGCTGGTCGATGAGCTTCTCGCCAAAAATATCCAGCCGTGCGCGACGCTCTTTCACTGGGATCTGCCGCAGGTTCTCCATGATAAAGGCGGCTGGCGCAATCCGGATATTGCCGGGCATTTCGGCGCGTATGCCGAGCTGATGGGCCGCCGCCTTGGCGACCGTGTTCCCTGCTGGATGACGTTTAACGAGATGTGTGTGGTAATCAACTGCGGTCACGTACCCAGTGGCAACCACGCGCCGGGTGAAAAACTGGATCGTACCGGAGCACTGGAGGTACTGAAGGGCCTTCTGCTTTCGCACGGACGGGGCGTACAGGCGCTGCGCGCTGTACTTCCGAAAACGGCGCAGATCGGACTTGCCCACTGCGGCGTGGTTAATTTTCCTACCAGCGATTCGGCAGAAGATATCGAGGCGACCCGGAAATCCATGTTTGCGGTTCCCGATGACGGCGGCTCAGACCTGCACTCGGCGGCCCTCTATCTCGACCCGGTCTTTTTCGGGAAGTATACCGAGGAGACTTTGCAGTATTTTGGAACCGGCATGCCGCCGGTGTCGGCGGCGGAAATGGAAACGATTTCCCAGCCCATTGATTTTCTGGGGCTCAATGTTTACCGGGGGCGCTGTGTCGGCGCCGGGGCGAACGGCGAACCCGAAACCCGGCCGCTTGAACCGGCGGGCTATACGCATTTTAACTGGCCGATCACACCGGATGTTCTGTACTGGGGCGTTAAGCTCATGCATGAGCGTTACGGGAAGCCGATCATGATCACCGAGAACGGAATGTCGAATGACGATACCTTGAACGCGGACGGAAAAGTGCACGACGTCGAGCGCATTGAATTTCTGACAAGCTATTTGCGCGCGCTTCGCCGTGCGGCCGACGACGGCGTGCCGGTGCTCGGTTATATGCAGTGGTCGCTGATGGACAACTTTGAGTGGGCCGAAGGCTACAGCCAGCGCTTCGGGCTGATTCATATCGACTATGAAACGCAGCAACGCACGCTCAAAGATTCTGCGCTTTGGTACCGCGACGTCATTGAATCCAACGGGGATCATCTGTGACCCGTCGCATTTACTGCTGAAGAATATAAAACTCGTAGCCGTAATAATTGGAATAATTTCGGTAGAGTTCAATTTCCGCCGTTTCCATGGCGATCAGTTCATCGCTACCGTCTCGGTCTTTAAACAGAGGAAACCGCTTTTCGAGCGGATTGTAGTAATTATCAAGCCACGCATTTTCGGGCAGGGTGAAATGATCTAAAATCCGGTAGCCGCATCGATCAATGATTTCCAGATTTCCTTCAACGGTCTGCATGGCCGGATACCCCTCAGCCCAGAATTCGTGCGCCGTTTCGGGAATATCGTCTTTCAACCACGAAATTTCTGTCACAGCGATTGCACCGCCCGGCTTGAGCCGTCGTTTCCAGTCTCTCAGTCCATTTTCAAAACCCATGTTGTAAATGGCACCTTCAGACCAGATGATGTCGAACGAGGCATCGTCAAAAGGAAGGTCGGTCATGTCCGCTTTTTGAAAAGTAATATTCTGCAGGCCGGACTGCTCGGTGGCTTGCCGAGCTTCATCGAGATACTGTTCGTAGAGATCGACAGCAATCACTTCACCGTTGAATGGTTCGACAAGCCGGGCGAGGTCGAGCGTCTGAGCACCGGGACCGCAGCCGATATCAAGCACGCGTACACCTTGTGGAATATCCGGAATGTT
Source organism: Pontiellaceae bacterium (assembly GCA_029939835.1). GTDB lineage: Bacteria > Verrucomicrobiota > Kiritimatiellia > Kiritimatiellales > Tichowtungiaceae > Tichowtungia. The sequence goes on along the minus strand of JAOZSE010000051.1, from coordinate 6,790 downwards.
CTCAAACGCGCGGCGGGTTGCTTCAGTACATCCGGGGCCCTGGCGCGGCATGTCGCTGTGAATTTCCATAAACAGTTTCATATTCATGACGGAATCTTCTCCTGCGGGGTGAGTGCTGAAACAAGAATGGCTTTGCCGTCGCGCACGGCGGGACAGTTGTGCTCGCACGCACCGCAGCCGCGACAAGCCTCCGGGATCATTTCCGGGCAGGGTATTCCGTTGCCTTTGGTGTGCGTGGCGATGGCACTGTAAGGACAGTATTCGTCACAGACCATGCAGTATTCGTCATCTGTCCACGAGAGGCATGCATCGCGGTTGATCTGCGCTTCGCCGATTTTCCGGTGGCGCTTGGCATTTTCAGCGAGTACGCGGATCGCGCCTGTCGGGCAGACTTGCGTACAGCGGTTGCAGAACTCTTCGCAGGCGCCGCGGTCGAAGCAGAGTTCGGGCATGAATAGCTCATTGAGTCCGCCGCCGGTTTTGATGCGGATAATTCGCGTCGGGCACACGGCGACGCAGGCGTAGCAGCGTGTGCAGGTTTCGGCAAACTTCGGCGTTGCCCCCGGCGGCAGGATGGACGGCTTCGATTTGCCTTTAATAATTTTCGGCAGAAGCAGTGCGGCGGGAATGCCGATGCCGAGCCCGGCAAGGAACTGGCGGCGGTCGCGGTTAAATGTTTTCTTTCCACTTCGTCGGTTCATGAGGTCGAAGCTGTAGCCGAGGGGGCAGAGGTGGGTACACCATGCTTGCGGCTGGAAAAAGCTTAGGAGAAGCATCAGCGGAATCAACGCGCCGGGGATCCACATTGCCGCCTCGCGCCATGCGCCGAGCCGGCTGAATGTGGAGAGCGGATCGAGGGACAGAAGCACGGGCAGTCCGAAGGCCGATGCGGAGAGAATGAGCCAGAAAATCATCGCATTGAGGCGAAGCGACAGTATTTTCTTTTTTGGAGGGGCATCGGCCCCGATGCCCATGGACGGCGAGACCGCCGTCCCTCCAGATTTAGGTTTACTACTTTTTCCAGGAAGCGCGTAGAGCGTTCCGAGCGGGCAGATCCACTGGCAGAAGAAACGGCCTTTGAAAACCGCCAGCAGCAGGACGGCGAGCGGTGGCAGCAGCCAGTAGAGCGCGGCGTACCATGTCCGTTGCGCCACGGCTTCGCTGAGTGCGGTGAGCGGGCTCAAAATCGGCAGGATTTTGCGCGCGACGCGCGGCAGCGGCCCGCCCAGCACCATAAAGAGCGCGCCCGCCAGCAGAAGCAGGCGGACGGCGGTTTGAAGACCTTTGTCTTTTGGCTTCATTTTAATATTTAATAGAATATTTTTCACAACCACTCCCGCTGGTCGTTAGAGGAACCCCGAGGAAAACAGAGAACCTCATCCTTTGATTTTCTTTTTTCTCTGCATGTCTCTGAATCCCTCAAGCGCAGCGGTTGTAGAAAATCCATTTTTCAAGAAAATCTACAAGGGGTCGACTTTAGACCTCGACCTCGTGAATATTCATGTCGCTTTTATCAGTGACGCCGACACCCATCTCTTTGGCGATTTGGAGATACTTCACTTTATAGGGTGAGTCGTGGAAGAGCAGGGCTGCAACGGCGTCGGCGGCAACCTGGTCTTTGGAAAGGATAATCTGCTGCGGGTAGATCATATCTTCGGACGGCCCTTGCGGGCCCTTGCTGGTCATGCAGCAGGTCGCGTCGACAATCGCCCATGTTGGTTTCATGAAGCTCGAAAAGTCGGCAATGCACTGATGCAGTCCTTTGACATGCCACGTCTTTCTGCCCTCAACCGCACCCATCCAGTTTTTCATGCAGATGGTGAGGGTTCCTCCGCTGTGGTGCTTTGCGATCGGCATGTTGACGACCGCATCGGCTTCCAGAAACTCACGGGCGACTTTTACGCTTTTGAGCTTTTTGCCGCCGGGGATATCCACCTCAGTGAACGACTTTTTATGACTCTTAAGGTCGATCATTTTCACGTTGTGCTTTTTTGCGACATCCAGCAGGCCGCTGGATGTAAATGAGCGTTCCGCGCGGTGGCAGGGGTTTTCGGGCATAACCACTTTGACGCCGGAGGCCAGCGCCTTTTCAAGGAAGACGTCCACCAGCTCGGGATGCGTATTGGCGGCCTGCTCCGGTGTGCGATCCCACGCAGCGTTGACTTTGAGTGCGACCTTTCGGGCGCCTTTGCCGAAACCGCCGTTGGCAAAAACGGTTTCCATACATTCAGCCATCAGCGTCCGCGGGTCTTCGCCTTTAAAAATCCAGACATCGACCTTGGACGGGTTAGCGGCGAGCAGAGCCGACGGTGCGGCGGCGAGTGCGGCGGAGCCGAGGACTCCGGTTTTAACGAATTCACGGCGGGAGAGTTTTTCCATAGCAAGCCTCCTTTGAAACCGGAGGCAGTATACTTTAGCTTCCCGCAGTTTGGAAACTTCCCCTTACGGCAATTTTTTCGCGTTTGTCTGCCCGTCCGAAGTTTCAACAAAGGCTGGTATTCGGGCGGAGGGCTGGTTTATTCTCGGCCACTCAATTTCAGGGTTTTTGGAATGAAATACATCAGTACCAGAGGGCAGATGGAGCCGGTCGGTTTCCTTGACGCCGTGATGACGGGACTTTCGCCAGACGGCGGCCTGTTGCTGCCCGAAAGCCTGCCGGATGTTTCGGGTCGGCTGGAAGCGTGGAAGGAACTTTCCTATCCAGAGCTGGCGTTTGAGGTGATGAGTCTTTTCATCACCGATATGCCTGCTGATGACCTGAAGGAGTTAATCGAAAAGAGCTACTCCGTCTTTCGCGTGACGGAGGTGGCTCCCGTCATCCCGGTCGGCGATCTGCATATTCTCGAACTGTGGCACGGCCCGACGCTCGCCTTTAAAGATGTGGCGCTGCAGTTTCTCGGCAACCTCTTTGAGTACATCCTCGAAAAGCGCGGCGGCGAGCTGAATATTCTTGGCGCGACCAGCGGCGACACCGGCTCGGCCGCCATTTACGGCGTGCGCGGGAAACCGAAAATCCGCATCTTCGTCATGCACCCGAAAGGGCGCGTCAGCCCCGTGCAGGAAAAGCAGATGACCAGCGTGCTCGATGATAACGTCTTCAACCTCGCTGTGCAGGGAACGTTCGACGACTGCCAGCATCTGATGAAGTCGATTTTCAGCGATGTGGCCTTCAAGACGGAGTATTCGCTCGGTTCGATCAACTCCGTCAACTGGGCGCGCGTGCTGGCGCAGATGACCTACTACTTTTATGCCGCCTTCCGTGTGCAGGAGAGCACCGGAGCGGAAGAGGTGCAGTTTTCGGTGCCGACCGGCAACTTCGGCGATATTCTCGCCGGCTATCTCGCCGCGCAGATGGGCCTGCCGGTGCATAAGCTGATTCTCGCCACGAACGAAAACAATATCCTCTCGCGCTTCTTTAACACCGGCGAATACAGCCTCAGCGAAGTCGTCCCGACATTGAGCCCTTCGATGGATATTCAGGTAGCCAGCAACTTTGAACGCTACCTCTACTACCGCCTCGGCAAGGACGCCGGCGCGTTGCGCGACATGATGGACTCGTTCAAAGCTGAGAAATCACTCTCGGTTCCGCTGAATGCCAACGGCGTGGTGGACGACCTGTTCGTTGCGGGCGCGGCCAGCACGGCGCAGACATTGGCAACGATCAAAAAGTATCACGAGGAACATGGCTACATGCTTGATCCGCATACCGCCGTCGGCGTGGCCGTTGCCGAGCGATTTGCGGAAGGTAGGGCGCTTTCGCCGAAAGCGCCGCGGACGGCTCGGCGAGCCGTCCCTACCATTTGTCTGGCCACCGCACACCCGGCCAAGTTTACCGAGGCCATTGAACAGGCGGTCGGCGCCGCCGCGCACCATCCGGTTATTGATGCCCTGGCCGACGCCGAAACACACTGCGACACCATTGCCAACGACGAAACCGCCGTCCGCGATTATTTAGTAACAAAAACCAGAGGATGAAATGAGAATACTTTCGGGAATCCAACCTTCGGGCAAACTGCATATCGGCAATTACTTCGGGATGATGAAACCCGCCATTGAACTCCAGGAGCAGGGCGAGGCTTTTCTCTTTATTGCCGACTATCACGCGCTGACCAGTGTGAACGATCCCGCTGTGCTGCGGCAGATGGTGCAGGATGTTGCGCTCGACTTTCTTGCCTGCGGCCTCGACCCCGACAAGACAGCCTTCTACCGGCAGAGCGATGTGCCGGAGGTGCAGGAGCTGGCGTGGCTTCTTTCGGTGATTACGCCGATGGGGCTGCTGGAGCGTTGCCATTCGTATAAGGATAAAATTGCCAAGGGGGTCGCGGCCAGCCACGGCCTTTTTGCCTATCCGGTGCTGATGGCCGCCGATATCCTTTCGGTGCAGTCAACGATCGTTCCGGTGGGGCGCGATCAGAAGCAGCACGTTGAAGTGACGCGCGACATCGCCATCAAATTCAACAACCAGTACGGCGAGGTCTTCACGATTCCGGAGCCCTCAATTCTGGAGTCGGTCGCGGTCGTGCCGGGGATCGACGGGCAGAAGATGTCGAAATCCTACGACAACACACTCGAAATTTTCGGAGAGCCCGGCCCGCTTAAAAAGCGTGTGATGAAAATCGTGACTGACTCCAAAGAACTGGAAGAACCGAAGGATCCGGACACCTGCAACGTTTTTGCGCTCTACAAATTATTTGCTACCGAAGAGGAAGCGGCCGATCTCGCCGCGCGGTACCGCGTTGCCGGATTCGGCTACGGCACGGCAAAAAAAGAGCTGCTCACGAAAATTAATGATCACTTTGCGCCGATGCGCGAAAAGCGCGCCGAACTCGAAAAGGATGTCGATTTTGTAAATGATGTGCTGCGGCAGGGAGCCGAAAAAGCCCGCGCCGAAGCCCGAGAAACCCTTCAAGCCGCCCGCAAGGCCGTTGGACTGGAATAATTTTTATGGCCGACCTGCTCCCGAACGAAGAATACAAAGTGAATCTAGAGGTCTTTGAAGGCCCGCTCGATCTGCTGCTCTATCTCATCAAAAAAGACGAGGTGGATATCTATGATATTCCAATCGGCCGGATTACCACGCAGTACATGGAATATCTCGATCTGATGAAAATCCTCAGTCTCGAGATCGCAGGCGACTTTATCGTGATGGCCGCGACGCTGATGGTGATCAAGAGTCGCCTGCTGCTGCCCGATGAAGATCGCGGCCCGGTTGAAGAGGACGACGAGGACGATCCGCGCTGGGATCTGGTTCGCCAGCTCGTGGAGTACAAAAAATTCAAGGATGCCGCGGGCTTTTTGGAACATCTCGAAGAGGAGCAGGAAAATGTTTTTGCACGCGAGGGCGAACACGTCGAGCTCGGTGCGCGGCCCGATGTCGGTATGCAGGATGTCAGCATTTTCGACCTGATCAGTTCGCTCAACCAGGCGCTCGACCGCGCACCGAAAGAGGAACTGCAGGAAATCTTCGCTGAGCAGTTTACCGTGGCTGAAAAAGTGGATGATCTGCTCGCACGCACCCGCGGCGGCGGATCCATTTCGCTCAGCGTCTTGTTTCGCGGAATGCATTCACGGCAGGAAATCGTCTGCACTTTTCTCGCCGTGCTCGAATTGATCAAACTCAACCGTCTCGCCGCACGGCAGGATGGTCATTTTGATGAAATTGTTATTGAGCAGGTGGAGGGCGAGATACCCGAACCGGTTCTTCAGGAGAGTGAGTCGTTATGAGCAACATTGAAATACTTCCCGAAATCAAACAGATCATCGGCTCGCTGCTGTTTGCGGCCAAAAAACCGCTGACGGTCAAAGAAATACGCAAGACACTGGTGGATGCGGGCCAAAGCTACGGCGGTCCCTATGAAGAGTTTGCGAGCCTCAAAGAAAACGACCTTCTCGCTGCGGTCGAGGCGCTGAAGGTTGAGCTGATCCAGGGCAGCACGGGACTTTGCATTGCCGAAGTGGCGCACGGCTTTCGCCTGCAGAACGAAGTCAACTGCGGCCCGTGGGTTCGGGCGCTGCTCGACAAAGACCGCACGGCCAAGCTGTCCAAACCCGCGCTCGAAACCCTCGCCATAATCGCCTACCGCCAGCCCTGCCTGCGTTCGGAAATCGAATCGGTTCGCGGTGTCGCGGTCGATCATGTTTTGCGCAACCTGATCGAAATGCAGCTGGTCAAGGTGGTCGCCCGCAGCGAGCTGCCGGGGCGTCCGTGGCTGTTCGGAACCACGCAGCGCTTCCTCGAACACTTTGGCCTCAAGGGGCTCGACGACCTGCCCGGCATGGAGGAGCTCAAGCGGCTGGTGACGGACGGCGAAAAAACCGGCGGGACAAAACCTTTCCCCGACATGGAAAAAGAGTTAGAACAGCGGGCGTTAACGGAGGACGAGGATGAATCTGGAGAAGCTGAGGAAACAGATTGATAAACTCGATGATGAGCTGATCGGGCTGCTCAACGAGCGAATCAAGATTGCGCTCGAAATCGGAAAAACCAAAAAAGAGCAGAACGGCGAGATCTACGCGCCTGCCCGCGAGAAAGCCGTCTTTGAACGCATTGCCAAACTGAACAAGGGTCCGCTTCCTGAAGAATCCGCCCGCGCGGTTTATCGCGAAATCATGTCGGCGGCTCTCGCCATCGAGAGTGACCTGAAAATTGCCTATCTCGGCCCGCCCGCCACCTTCACTCATCAGGCAGCCCGACAGAAGTTCGGCGCCAGCGTTGATTATCATCCCGTCGGCAGCATCGCCGATGTCTTCAGTGCCGTCGAAAATGGAACCGCTGACTACGGGGTTGTGC
>JAOZSE010000005.1 GCA_029939835.1 Pontiellaceae bacterium | reverse complement strand
GGAACGAATAGGAGATGCCGGAAATCCTTTTTGCAGAACTTGACGCACACAACTCTTGCGCGTAGCCGACGACCGGCTTAAAGTCCGCCCGTTAGGGAAAAAGGGGGATATAATGAAGTCTGTAATATCAATAGGTCTTTTGGTATTTGTAAGTGTACTGAATGCTTTTGCGCAGGGGCCGCTGGTGCCACCGGGCGCACCAGCGCCGATGATGAAAACGCTTGATCAAGTCGAGCCGCGAACTCCAATATCCAGTGCCGGATATGTGATCAGTCAAAGCGGCTCGTACTATTTGACGACGAACCTCACGGCCACGAGCGGGCAGACCGGCATTACAGTCAACGCCGACGACGTGACGATCGATCTCAACGGCTTTACGCTCACCTATAACGACGGCAGCGGGGAAGGCGAACAGGGTATTTATCAAAAAAACATCTTTCGTAACCTGACGGTACTTAACGGTAGCATAATCGATTGGCCGGAACCCGTCATTGCGGGTACCGCGTGCCACATCCGGAACGTTCGTCAGACCTCTAAATCCCACCCTAATGGCATCACTGTAGGCGACGACTCCAGAATCAGCGATTGCTTGATAGACTCAGGGTTTGGCATTACCACAGGCGCCAGAAGCACAATCAGCGGTTGTGTGGTCAATGGAGGCATTATTGCGGGCGACCGGAGCACAATCAGCTGTTGCATAGCCGGAATCGTAACTGAGGGCGCGAACAATTGCGCTATTCGTGCCGGTGCTGGGAGCACAGTCAACAATTGTGTTGCTAGAGGAGGTTCCAGCGGTGCCATTGTGGTGGGTTTTGGCAGCACGATCAAGGCTTGCTCAGCCTTGTCTGGGGAAGCGGTGGCCATTAACGCTGGTTCAGGTAGTACGATCAGCGACTGTACGGTCCGGCAGAACACCTTTTATGATGGCATTAATGGAGGATCTGGCTGTACAGTCATCAGCTGCACGGTCAGCGGGAAAAGTATGGTCAGCATTAACGTCGGCACTGGTAGCACGGTCATTGACTGTACGGTCAACGGAAATTATGCAGGCTATGAAGGCATTAATGCCGGTTCCGGCAGCACGATCAGCGGCTGCACAGCCGTCAAAAACTCGCGTTACGGCATACAGGTAGATTCCGGATGCCAAGTGATCGGCAATACCTGTGACCACAACGGCCACAACAGCACACTTGAAGTCGCGGGAATTCGTGTGATCGGCTCCGGCAACCGGATTGATGGAAACAATGTGACGAGTAACGCCTACTATGGGATTGATGTAATTGGTGCTGGGAATATTATTGTGCGCAACACTGCGAGCGGGAACACCATCTCCAACTACCATTTTGCGGCGGGCAACGATATCGGAACTATTCAGACCACACCGGTTGGCGCGGGAGCATGGGACAATTTTGAATTCTGAGGGGGGGTGATATCAAGATGAAAAAGCGGATACTGGCAATGATGGCTCTCATTGCCGTTATCACCTGCATGGCCGACACGACGATTGACGCAAATCATCCCTACGCCTACGGTGCCAACACCGGTTGGATCAATGCGCTCGGGAACGTGACGCACGGTGCGGTGATCGGGCAGGCGTACTGCACCGGTTACGTTTATTCCGCCAACTGCGGGTGGATTTGCTTAGGCAGCGGCCCGACCAACGGCTGGCAGTATTCAAACCTGTTGGACAGCGACTGGGGGGTGAATCATGACGGGGCCGGAAACCTCTCCGGCTATGCCTATGGCGCGAACATCGGCTGGATCACCTTTGAGCAGACCCATGGGCAGCCGCACGTTGACCTGCTGACCGCTAATCTGGGCGGGTATGCTTGGAGCGCCAATACCGGCTGGATTTCACTGAGCAATGCACAGGCTTATGTCCGCACCGAAACGATTGATGCCGGGCCGGATTCCGATACCGATGGTATTCCCGACGCGTGGGAATACGGATACACCAACGTTCTTACCGTACTTGCCGATGGCGGAGCTGATTCGGATGGCGACGGAATTTCAGATGTTGACGAATACGGCACCGATACCGATCCGTTCGATGCCAACGATTACCTGTGGGTGACGCTTGATAAAGCGGGCGGCGCGACCAATACGCTTTCGTGGCAGACACGCCCGACGCGTCTTTATCGGCTTCGGTTCGCGACGAATCTGGTTTCCGGGGACTGGATGAACACCGGCTCCGGCCTGTTGCACGATGGAACCGGCACACTCACCGTGCAGGATGAACCCGCCACCAACAGCTGGGTGCGTTTCTACGGCGTCAAAGCGATTCTGCCGCTGGAATGAAAGTAACAACTATTCGGCAAACAGTTCGCTTCGCATCCGGTCTTGCTTTTCGGGTCTGATTCGGGCATCACTCTGGCATGATCTATTTTGTTGGAGCGGTATTCATACTGTGCGCCGGAGTCGGGTTTTATTATGTTTTTCCCGCTTTCTGGCTGAAATACTTTGCGACACGATTGCTCAAAAAGAAGGCGGATAAAAAGAACGCACTGTTTCTGACGTTTGATGACGGCCCCGGTGATGCACTGACCCTCCAGTTGCTCGACCTTTTGAAAACATTTAGCGGAACGGCGACCTTTTTTGTGACAGGCGAAAGGGCTGAAGCCTGTCCAGAAATCCTTCGGTCCATCCACAAGGAACAGGTCGTCGCCTCGCACGGATATGAACATTTGCATCATCTGAAAGTTGCGCCATGGAGAGCCGTAAGCGACATTAAAAAAGGGTGGAGCGCCATAGATCGTGTTTTAGGTGAAAGTCGAGGCGTTTATCCCTTCCGGCCAACCTACGGGAGGCTTAACGGTATCAGTTTAGTCTATTTGTGGCTGAAAAAGGCGCCGGTTATCTACTGGACCCTGGACAGCGGGGATGCACGGAAGCATTTGCCTGATGATGATATTTTCAAAAAGATTGTAGCCGATCCCTGTCAGGTGATCCTTATGCATGACTATGATCGGCCAGTGGATTATGCGTTTTGCAAGCGATTTACGCTTACGTTGACGGAGCGAATATTAAACCATGCGCAAGCTGCAGACATCCGAACGAATATAAATTTGTTTTAAAAAGCGAAGGCTCCGGGCTGCTGGAGAAAATCTAACATGTCTAAACTCGGTCTATCTGAATCAGGGAAGGAGTCCCCGCCCACGCTTACACTTTGCGCGCTGACGTATCATCGTCCCGTTGGCGTTGCGCAGATGTTGGCGGGTCTGGGTCAACTTACTTTCACTGGCTTGCCGCCTGAATTACGGATTGTGATCGTTGATAACGACCCCGATGCCAGTGCGCGCGTGGCCGTAACCGATGCCGCCAAATCCATTCCGTGGCCGGTCAGCTATCACGTTGAGCCGCGGCGCGGCATCACCTATGCCCGTAATCGCGCGCTGTCCGAAGCTGGTGACAGTGAATGGATTGGCTTTATAGACGACGATGAAATCCCCAGTCCCGACTGGCTTGATCAACTTTTCCGCGTCCAGCGTGAATACGATGCCGATGTCGTTTCGGGGCCGGTCATCGCTGAATTTCCCCCGGACACTCCGCGATGGATTACGACGGGGGATTTCTTTAGTCAGCTCCGCTATACAACCGGCACATGCCTTCCGTATTGCTTCACCAACAACGTCATCTTCCGCACGCGAATTCTCCGTGAACTCGACCTGTGCTTTGACCATCGCTTCGCATTAATGGGCGGTGAAGATCGGGATTTCTTTCAACGTATCGGCCTGGCCGGTTACCGGATCATTTGGGCGGATGACGCCTGCGTGCATGAAACTGTGCCCGAAAGCCGGGCTCGTGCAAGGTGGCTCCTGCAACGAAGCTATCGCTTGGGTAACACACTGAGCGTGGTTGACATTGCAAACATAGACAGCCTGAAAACCAGACTGCGTCTGGTTACACGTGCCTGCTGGTGTGTAGTACGGGGCGCTTTTTTTCTTCCGCTAACGTGGCCGCTGGGGCGGGAATATCCCGTTCTTTATCTTCAATACATTTTCTGGGGAGCCGGGATGTTCGCCGGAATGTTCGGTTCACGCTATGCCGAATACAAAAGCGTTCACGGTGACTGATGAATTTGGTGTTAAGAAAAATGGAAAGCGGAAACATTAAATTATCGGTTGTCATTGCCTCCTATAACGGAGCGGGGTCTATTGGCCGCTGTCTGGAATCCCTGACCCGACAGGCCGTTCCCTGCGGTTTATACGAGGTCATTGTCGTTGATAACAACTCAACCGACGATACCGCCAAGGTGGCCTCAAAATATGTTGAAGCGCATGAAAACTTTTCTCTCCTGAGTGAATCCAGACAGGGGGTAAGTCCTGCGCGCAATAAAGGCATTTCAGCGGCTAAAGGCCGTTATATCTGTTTCATGGATGACGATGCATATGCTGACGACTGCTGGCTGGAAAGAGTTCTGAATGCGTTTGAAACGGTTGGCCCGCCGCCAGCTGTCGTGGGCGGCAGGACTCTTCCGTATTATACGACCGAAAAACCTGCGTGGTTTACCGATTCGCTGGAGATAAGAAGCGAGGGAAACCATGCGCGGTTTCTCTGCCCGAAGGAGTGCCTATTCGGCTTTTCGGAATCCAACTTTTGCATTCGTAAAAGCACACTGGACGAAATCGGCGGATTTTCAACGGATTTAGGACCCAAAGGGGATAAAATGATTTTTGGGGAAGGCGCCGAGCTGTCGAGCCGAATTGCGCGCAGATATCCGCACTTCTGGTACGATCCCGAACTCGTGGTGTACCATCTGGTTCCGGAACGGAATATGTCCATTACGTATATCCTTTCCCGCAACTTTCAGACGGCGCGCTGTTATCAGGCGTTTGAATCAGCAAATGCCGACCTGATGCGGAACGCTTTTACATTTGTGCAGTGCACCGGCAGAATACTTGTTTATTTTTTCTGTTCCATCCTATGTGTTCGATGGTTTACACGCCATTCTGTCCCGGACTGGCTGCGGCACGCTATTCCGATGGTCAACTGTCTTTCGCGCAGCCTGTATCTGATTAAATATCTGGTCACCCCGCATAAAAAATGAAAGATATCATCCAGTCTGCCGCCAACCGGATTATTAAAGCCGGCTACGTTAAAACGGCTAAAATCAAACTCAATGAGCCGGTAATCTCGTTTACTTTTGATGATGCTCCGGCATCCGCTTTTGAAAACGGCGGAGCCGTATTATCAAAATACGGCTTTGCAGGAACGTACTATATCGCCCTGTCTTTTCTGGATAATAAAACATCGGAGGTCTGCTTTACCGGCAAACATCTTGAACGGTGTCTTGACGCGGGAAATGAGCTGGCCTGCCATACCTTTAGCCACATCAATTTTTACAAGACGGATGAAAAAACTATCGAAGAGGATTTAGATAAGAATTCAGAGGAGCTTAAGAAACTGTTTCCGGGGCGGCGTTTCAAGAATTTTGCCTATCCGCTTGGCGAGCAGACTCTCGTCGGAAAAAAGCTGGTGCGCGACCGGTTCAGAAGCGCCCGGGGGATTGCACCCGGCATTAATCGGGGAAGAACGGATTTAAATAGTTTAAAAGCGATCCAACTGTATGAAGACAGAAATGCTTTAGACTATATTTATCAACAAATTGCTGAAGTGAAACGATCAAACGGCTGGCTTATCTTTTACACGCATGATGTGCGAAGAAACTATTCTGCATACGGCTGTTCCCAGCACTATTTTGAAGCCGTTGTCAAAAAATGTTATGAAACGAAAATCAAAGTCATGACAGTTAACCAAGTTTTGGATGCAGTTGGAGATCAGGGGCAATGAATATCCAGTCAGACTGTGACTGTTTCAGATTCTTCGGAAGACCCATTTTTATAAAGAGTTTAGCGGCTATCTGCGATCATTATACGTGGTTTGTCGACCGCTAATTGACAGTTAAGGTCTGTTTAATATTGCACCGACACCAAGCTCCCGATACGATGCCAATCTAATTAATGTAATTCCGGCTTTGACTTAAAATGAATCTTTATGTGGCAGGGTGGGGTCTCTCGGAACAGGAACAGGCGATTGCGCTCCATTGCCTCCAGGAAATTGCCCAAGATTATCCCTCCCTTGATGCAGAGCCGGTTTGGCGTACTCCTGCCGGACGCGCTTTTGTTGCGTGCGTACAGAGCAGCAGTGACGTTAGAGGTTCGCGACAGTATCTACACCAGCAGCCGAATGAGATCGTATTGTTCGATGGTTGTATGGTGGATGCCGAAGGCCGGATCAATGCAATGCGTTCTGAAAATCTGGCTGCACATTGGGATAGTCTGCCGGAACGGTTGGAAGGCTGTTTTTCCATTCTTCGCATCCGTCCTGAGATACCGGAGATGGAGCTTCTGACGGATTATCTGGGAATGACGCAGGTTTTCTATGCATCCGTCGATGGTAAACTTATGATAAGCAATAGTGCGCGCTTGCTGGCGCGGCTTTGTAAGGACTCCACCCTCGATCCCCTGGGTATCAGTCTGACGCTTAGCCTTGGATGGGCCAGCGGCGATCGGACACTGAACCGAGCAGTACAGATTGTTCCAAGTGGTGCACATTGGCGCTGGACGGCGAATAGACCAACACCTGCCCAGTTACAATACTATTCTCCAACCGATCTCTTCAGATACCGTAAGAAAAAGAAAGTTGGGCGTTCTGAAGCACGTGAACTGAGTGATCGCATGGTTGCACTGTTGCGCGCTTTTGAAAATGATTACAAGATACAATGCCCTTTGACGGGAGGACGCGACACACGTCTTATGCTGTCATTTATATTGCGAGGAAAATTGTCTGCCGACTATTACACTGACGCTACTACTCACGAGAGTGATGTTAATACGGCCGTTGCCATTGCCGAACGGCTCCATCTTCCGCTTAGAATTCATCGCCCCGACCCCGATATTTTCTCCAGCCAGTGGGACAAACTGATTTGTCGGCTAGTCCGCCAGCATGACGGATTACTGAGTCTTTACCAGATAGCAGACCTGCTTCCGGGAGAGCGCACCCCGCCTGAAATACCGATTCGGCTGTTGGGCATTGGCGGCGGAATTGCTCGCCGGGCGTATCGTGATCCCAGAGTGTTCTTTTTGAAAAAGAACGACTTGAATGGTGCGACTCTTTGGCTGGAGCGACAGACGCTCTACTCCTATAGTGGACTTGTAAAAGAATCGGCGATGACATTGGCGCGTCAATTTGTACGCGACTGGGTTGCAAAGTGGGCGGACACCGGATACAGCTTTTCAGAAATGCCGGACTTTTTTCACACCTTTGAAAAGATTCGGCGCTGGGGAGGTGTTGACTATAGAAAAGTTCAGGAGTCTCACGACGTTTTTTCACCGCTCTGTACTCGGCCATTTGTGGAGGCGGCTTTCCATCTCCCAGTGTGGAACCGCTATGCTGAGCCGCTTCATTACCAGCTTACTCGTTTAATCCCCGAGCTTCACGCAATGCCGTTTGGCAAGGATCCTTGGTTGACTCAGTTGTCTGGGCTGGCGTTTCCTCATTTGGTTATTAGAAAGAAGGTGATTCAGCCACTTACGAGAAAACTGCGATGTGCAAAACAAATTCAGACAGGAACATTCTTTAATATTCACAGAATGATAGTGGGCGAGAGTCAAAGGATAAGAACCTTCTGTATGGACAACACCAGCTCGCCACTATGGGATTTCTTAGACCGCAGGCGCTTTGAGGAAATCATAAAACCGGATACCGATGCTAACACCCGTACGGCTTATACGGACATGCTTTGCCGGATTGCTACGCTTTTTTATTACGAGGCATTTCAGGATTAGATATCCTTGCGTATAGTGAATTCAGCGACTGATTAAATATCAGGAACCACGCGTGGACGAGAAGGAGGTTCTGGAATTTGAATCTCACCGCCGTCTGGGCTGGACTCATAAGCACCGATATCCCGATCTCCGACCGGAATGGATGTGCCATCGATGTCAATAGAGCCAAATCCGGATGTTCCATTGTCAATGGCTACCGATCCGGATTGCGGTTGCAGGCCGTCGTTATTAACACCGCTTGTCGAATTAACCGATGTCGGCAGGCTGTTGGTGTCGATAAAAAGAGGGTCGGCGCTTTGCGCGGTATCTTCGTAATTAGAAGCCGTCGCGGCCGTATAGGTGGAGCCGCCGTTATAAACCACATTCCCGCCCCCATTCCGGTAATAGAGATTGTTGCTGTGCATAATAGTGTCGCCGCTTGAGTCATACATTGCATAGCTTCCCGACCGCGCCCATACGATGTTGTTAATAAACTCAATATCGGGTGTAGATGATGCCGATGCAAAATAAACTTCCCGGGCGTTGGAATCTTGGCAGTTATCAAAAAACGTATTGTTATAGAATTTAGCAATACAGTTGGGTGACGGATTGAAAATATGGACTCCATAATCAGCGCATTGGATAAAAAGGTTTCCGTACACATTATACTGCCTTTGTTGTGTACGCGCGCTTTCATCAGCAAAACCCTTACGATCACCACCAATTACTACATTATACCGAAAAGTTACATTTGTTGGGCCTCTGTTATGCGACTGTACGGCGTGGACGCCGAGTTCTCCTGCGCCAGTGTGTATGTAGTTATATTCAACCAGAATATCTTTGCAGTCGCTTATCACCGAAATACTCCGGCCGACCGATTCTGAGTTGACCCCCGTATTATACACCTCGCAGTTGCGAACCACCACCGACTCTATCGCTCCGGCTGGGGTGGTTTCTGGATAAATGGTAATTCCGGTTCGGGCTGTATCGTGAACCAGGCAGTTAAGCACCTCTACATTTTTGGTTTTCTTCCCGATTGCGCCAACCAAAATGCCATAACTGTAACCCCCATCCCCTTGCTCTCTATCGTATCCAGTATGGTGAACATGACAGTTTTCTATTCGCTTCACCGCACCCGTTAGATTATTATAGGAATTTGGCCAGTTTATACCGACTCCCGCACCCGTATGCGTTACCCCGCCATAATTGCCGCCATCTATTTCAAATCCCTTTAAAACCGTCGGTTCTATGGCGTCATCTTCGTACATACGCACCAAGACGGCCATATTTCCGGTGGACTTTAGAATCGCATTATTTCCGCCACCCCACGTTTCCCCATCATAGGTTACTCCGCCTTCAACATATAACAGATATCCTTCGTTGTGTTCCCATGTATCCGAGTTGTCAAAATATACTGTATCACCGGGATTAAGGGACACATTGCCGCTCCATGCCCTCATGCCGGGGCAGTATTTCCAAGGAGAGCTGGCCGTTCCAGGGTTGGAGTCCTTACCCGATGTTGAAACATAATAATCCGCCGCATTTGTTACATCTGCCAGCAGTCCCACCAAAATATAAATTGCAATCATTCGATATTTCATAATTTTCCCCGTAAGACGGGCAGGGCTCAGTACTCGTTTCCGCATTAACAACCAACGTTCCTCGAAACGTGGAATCTTGTCAAGCGGCCCGCCAAATCTATTTTGCATATAAATGAGCATTATTTGCGCCAGCTCCTGCGTTTATTAGAATTTTGCGCTGACACGAGCAAATTACACAGGGCGGACTTTCCTTGTTCTCAAAAATAAGAATAAGGTGTTGGTGGGTCATACGGGATCCCGGCGACAAAGACCGTTTTCGCTTTTTCAGCCGGTCGGGCAGTTCTTCGAGAGGAACCGGGCAGGTGGTTGCGGCGAGCACCTCCATCTGCTGTGAAAAATTGTCGGGGGAAACAGCCAGACGCTGCGGATCGGGCATGTCTTCGGTGACCCGGTGGTAAAGCAGAATAACGGCATTGGCACCGAGCCGGTTTTGAACCGTTCGTATACTGTTTTGAATTCGTCCCCAGCCTCTGATTCTCATGATTCCCTCCCGGATTCTTCGAAAAGAATCTAAAAATCTTCCTGTTTTCACCACCCGCTCGCGCTGCTCGTTAGAGCAAACAGCCGGGCAAGTCACGAGAACATCCATAAGAAATGATGCGGGCCGTGCCCGCAGCCCTGCAACAGGCAGGGTTTGATTTGGAACAGAAAGCTCAACTGAAAACAGGTTTTCATGTGAACTTTCTATTCTAAACCAGATCATTTCTTCAGATCTCAAACCAGATGTTGTTCATTTTTCTCTCGGAGCCTCTCGGGGCCCCTCTAGCGTTAGC
The DNA here is from genome assembly GCA_029939835.1 of Pontiellaceae bacterium. GTDB lineage: Bacteria > Verrucomicrobiota > Kiritimatiellia > Kiritimatiellales > Tichowtungiaceae > Tichowtungia. The sequence continues at coordinate 25,529 of JAOZSE010000005.1, read as the reverse complement.
GGGTGGTAAAAATCTTAAAACGGCAATCGGGTTTTCACGATTTCCTTTTAAACCGGAGGCGGGCAATCACCCCGGTCAGATAGTCCATTAAAACCCTGCGCTCGCGTTTTTGGTACACCCCGAGCAGCAGGGCGATTACAAAGTAAAGCCCCATTCCGCTGCCCATTACGAGGAGCAGAAGGAATATGTTCTCGATGCGCGCCTGAGGCACGAACCACAGAGGAATGGCCACAGCAATGCCGGCCAACACAGGGCGTATGAACACCTCTTTTAAAAGCTGACGCAAGGGCAATCCAAGCACTTTGCAGGTGACATACCAGATAAAAACCGGAGAAACAATGGCATTGCTGCAAGTAAACGCGGCGGCTACGCCGATGATACCGAAATAGATGGCGCCGGGCACCATCAGCCCAAGAAATAGTACCGCGCGCGCGACGGACATAAATCCGCTTAATTTCGGCTTACCCAGCCCGTTGACTACAAAACTGGGGACATTAGTACTCTGATCCATAAAAACCCCGACCGTAATCAGGAGGAGTACTGTTCTGCCACGTTCCGCGAATTCAGGGCTCATCCAGAGATGCAGAAATCTCGGGCCGAAGATCAGCAAAGACACCGTCAGGGCCGTGGCAAAAGAGAGGATCATTCGCGAGGACGTCAGGTACAGATCACGGATGGTATCGTGGCGCTGCTGCCCCTGCAGTTCGCTGATGGCCGGGAAAATGACCCTACCGATGCGAACGATTAAAACAGTCAACCGGTTCAGGATCGTAAAAGGAATGATGTAGTAGGTGACAGATGTTACTCCCAGAATGGCGCCGATAATGAGCGGGCCGACCTGGCGAATGATGACATCCGTCGCGCGGCTCAGCATGGAATACATACCAAAGTGGAAGAGACGTTTCATGACGGACAGGCCGTACTTCAGGCGCAGGGAAACGCCGGGCACCAGACGGCGGATTATTCTAAAATAGAAGAGGGTCGCCAGCAGGGGAACTGCGACATTCAGCCAGACCAGTGAAAGCAGGCCAAATCCTGTTCGCAGCAGCAGCACTGAGCCCAGGGTGGTGGTCGCGCCCATGACGGCCATGGTGATACCGCTTATATCATAACGGTTTAAGCCATTGATGATTGAGGTCAGAAGGGTCAGCAGCATCGTGAAGAAAAATCCAAGCGAGGCGGCGCAGAATGCATAATAGGCGGTATCAATCAGGTTCGGGGGGATTTTAAGCAGCGTGGTAACCAGTACTCTGGCAATCGAGAGGATTATCAGCAAACCCAGCAGTCCGGCTGTCATAAAAATCAAAAGGGCCGCCCCGATCACTTCCTGTGTGCGGTCGTCGTCGTGCTGTCCGGCATATTCCGCGACATATTTGACGACGGCATTGCCCAGTCCGAGGTCAAGCAGGGCAAAATAGCCGATGACCGAACCGACCAGCGCATATATGCCATAGGATGAATCGCCCAGTTTTGAGACGATATAAGGCCAGAATATAAAACTGAGCAGGAGCGGCAGCATGCCGCTGACGGTGTTAAACAGAGCGTTATTAACGGTGCGTTCTCCGATTTTCATAGAGAGTTTTCCTTTTACACAATATCTATTGGATTACGAATTTTCGCAAATAATATCAAATGAACTTAATTAAGATTTTCACCACCCATTCCCGTTGGTCATTAGAGAAACCTCCGAGCAAGTCAGAGAAGAGGAACTAAATGATCTGGATTTTGAGTAGAGAGTTCATATGAAAACCTGTTTCTAAATCTCCCTCGGGCTTACTCTGACTTCCTCTAGCGTTAGCGGGTGGTAAAAAATCTATTATTCGATTCATGGACTCTGTCGATACCAATCAGGTTGATTCCATATAAGACTCTGAAGCGTTCCCATTCGCGCAAATTAGCGCAATTAGCGATCCAAAAACTTTCTTTCTTTTTGCGCCCGCCAGTCCCGCGGGAAAGTCATTGCCCGGCAGTACCCTCATGTGCCTGCCTCCAGTTGCGTTTTTGCGTTTTTGTCAGCTTGCAGAATCAACGACATGACCATGGCGGCAACCAGCGCTTTAAAAAACGTCTGGTGTAAATACCACGGAATCGGGCTGGTCAGAAACATGGTCAGCCACAGGCCGGAAGAGGCCGCCAGCGGCAGGAGCAAACCCCAAGTTTCATCGTGTAGATATTTTTTACGAGCCCGCAGAATATTTTTCCCATAAAGAAAAGAAGCCCAGAGGAAGAAAACCATTCCTGGCAATCCTAGTTTCATCCAAATGTACAGAAACGTATTATGCACAACATTGGTGGGGATGCTATCGTAGTGGGCAACCCCGCCGTGCTGGCTGCCAAAACCCAAACCAAGCAGCGGGGAGCGGGAAATATCCTGCATCACCTGTTGGGCCTCGAGCTTATGGTGAAGATTGGAGTGCTGATTTGGATCAAAGATTGTGGCTATACGGGATCCGATACGAACCAGATTCTCTTTGTTTATACCGTTCGCGACCGCCACAGTGCCGCCGATACACAATACAATCACCACAACAATCACGATTCGGCGACGAACGGCTTGTTCCGCGCCGAGGTAAAGCAAACCCATGGAGAGGGCCATCCCGGCCCACTGTGCGCGACGGTAGGAAAAGATAATGGCAAAAATCATGGGAATGCAGGCCGCGCCGACCAGTCCCGCTTGAAATCCGCGAATATCCCGGCGCGCCAGCAGATGGACGGCAATCAGCGTCAGCGTGATAAAGGCCAGCAGATCGGCGGAGTCCAGCGTTACAATGCGACCGGTCATTGAGTCGTATGGCCAGCCGCGTCCCGCCAGATAGAAACCGTCCAGAATCAGTGCTTTCAGCGCGGAAGCCGCCAATAATACCATCAGCATACGTTTAATGCGCTCGCGGTTGTTCAACAGGGTTATGCACAGATAAAAGCAGAGCACCGGGAAAAGCATTTTCATCAGATCTACACGGATCATTCCTGGGTCGCTGGCCCTGAACAGACCGGTCAACAGAGCCAGAAGCAGGATTACGATATACACGCCCAGTCCCCGCAGTGAAACCGGTAGAGGCCGCTTTTCAAAGAAAAGGGTGCGTGCCATAGCTATGCAAAACAGGAGCAGAAAAAAAATGGTCAGTGCGGACGGCAGTCCCTGAATGATATCCGCATCAGGGATTGTGAAGCAGTCTTTGCCTGAGAGGCCGAAGGCGTCGGTCATCATAATCGTTCCGCAAAAAAACAGGATCAGCGCCATGTCGGGGCGCAAAACCGTGAGCAGCAACGCCAGTCCGCCCGCAAACGCCGTGATGGTCAGCATCAGAGGCAGCCTTCCTGTCAGGGCGCCGACGGCTATGCCGCCCGCCAGCAGCGCGACCGGTGTAAGCAGAACGCGGAACAGGACACGCCGTTTCGGGCCGCTGTCATTTGTACTGTTATTCGTCATTTCCTTATTTTTTACAATTCGTTTTTGAATAACACCTCAACAGAGGCGGTTTTTGACAGAATAATTGATGATAGGATCATGAAGATTTTTTATAGAGCGGTTATCGTGCCTCCGGCAGATCCGCCGAGGCGGAAAAATAATTTGAACCACTTCGTTATTTGAACCTCTCGTTTCACTCGTTATTTTCCTTCGAAAAATTATCTGTGCTTCGCTTCGGCTCCGAAAATTATCCGTCGCATTCGCTCGGGGTTGTCCATTATTTTGTCACATCCTTCGGGCGTTGCCGCGCAGTAACGCGGCCTCTCTCGTATGCAATTAACCTGAACTGAAGTGATTCATTGGGTGGCGCGTGATCTCCGAGCACGCCCAAACGCGCCCGGAGGTCGCGTTCCACCTGACAGTTCAATACAACTTCACTTGATTCCGTATCACTATGATCGAGTGTCACCCCTTCCCCCTCTTCAATCATTCTGATAAAACTCTCCCTTTTATTGTGGTCACGGGACGGCTTCCGCTCTTTTTTTCAATACGGCGCGACAAGTTGTTGCGCCGGGATTTCAGTTTGCATAACGGCCTGATTCAATCAGTTTATCAACAATCCGGATATATTCTTTTTTGGCTTCGCGCCAGCACAGGGTGGTTTGATAGCGGGTAAAAGCATTCTCGGCCAGCGATTCCCGCCGGGTTTTGTTCTCTGCGAGCGTCACGATAGAGTTCGCCAGATCCTGTGCATCTCCGGCCGTAAAATATTGCAGGCAGGAATCATCAAAACTTTCTTCGATAGCGGGCAGGCGCACGGCGACAACCGGCACCTTCAAGGCCATGTATTCGAACAGTTTGTTCGGCTGGCAAAGTTCAGAAAAAGGCCCCGGAAGGAGCGGCACAATGCCGATATCGGCCTCCGTAATGAGTTCTGCGATGCGCCGGTGGGAAACGGGCCCGGTGAACGTAACGATCCCCTCACATCCCAGTTCCGCCGTTAACCGTTTCAGTTCATCTTCCGTTTCGCCCCGGCCGGCCACGACCAGATGGACACCGTCAAGCCGGTCACGGATCAGCGGCAGGGCGCGCAGCAGTACGCTGTGTCCGTAGCGCGGCTGCAGGGTTCCATGGGTCATAAGCGCCAGGCCCTCATGCGGTGTTCGCGGTGGAGCCGATGTCCCGAAATCTTCGGCCGGAACGTTGCGGATGACAGCGATTTTCTCCGGGTCGGCGCCCCGTTCTATAAAGCGTTGTCGAATGGTGTCGTTGACGGTGATGACCCGGTGCGCATAGCGGATGGCCCACCGTTCGATCAGAATCTGGAAGTGAAGCAGATGTTTATGCACGTTGCCGTTATATTTGCTGAGCAGCAGTTCCGGCGTGGGTTCGTGCAGATCCAGCAGGACGCGGGCGCCGAAGAGGCGCGGCAGGATCGTGATAAAAACCAGCGCGTCCGGGAGGGTGTTGACCTGAATGCAGGCATACCGTCGGCGGCAGTAGAGCAGGGAAAGGACGAGGCCCATCAGCAGAATCGAGAAAATATACATCAGCATATAGCGGACTTTAGATCCGCGCCGGTGCGTATGCGGCATGCGGTACACCCGCACACCGCCCATCTGCTCGCAGCCCGAACGACCGAAACCGCTCAGACAGATCACATCCACTTCGTGTCCGGAATCAACCAGCGCCCGGATCTCTTTATAAATCCGGGTGCCTTCCGGATAATATCCGTGCCGGACAACACAGACCCGTTTGTTAATCTTTTTCATGCTCGGGCCCTTTCGGCTTGAAGCGCAACCTTGTTCAATCTGTCTTTTCCTTTCGCCGGCTCAGACAGGCGCACAGCCGATCCATCTGTTCCTGTCGCAAATAGCGGGCCACCTCGTCCGGGACTTTTTTCGGCTTTCCCGACAGCACGGCCCAGGCATAGCCGAACAGCATGAGCAGTCCGCCGATCATAATGGGACGGGCCCGGAAGCGGCGAACCGATTTGGCCAGAAAAAACAGGGGGTGATATCCGAGATGATGATCATGAATTCCCAGATAGAACAAACGGCCGATCATGTTGTGGTTTTCTTTCCCAGTCTCACGGTGATGGATAATCTCCAGTTGCGGAAATGTGCGCACCGTCCAGCTGTTCATGCGCGCCATGACCTCTGCCGTCGCATCCAAGCCGCTGGGGATCGGAAGATAGCCGCCGATGGCCTGCCAGCATTCCCTGCGAAACATCTGTATCGCCCCGCCGACGCTCCATTCGAACGCATTCATTTGCGGGATAAGACGACCATCTATTACATCTATCAATATGCCGCCAGCGATACCCAGCTTCGGATCGTTTTCAAAACGCTCAACGACCTGCTCGTAATAATTCGCATTAAAGGAAATATCCGCATCCAGAATCCCGACATACGAATGCTCAATGTTGCAGATTTTTTTATAACCGGCATTTACAGCCAGTGCCTTCGATCCAAAATTCCGCTCCCCGTCGGGCTCCAAACGCAACAGTTCAATATAAGGAAACTGCGCAATGAAACCACGGACGATATCATCCGTTTCATCGGTGGAACCATCGCTGATAATTATCCAGCGTTTCGGTGGAAGGGTCTGCGCGGTGACCGACCGGATGGTCTGCGCAATATGCTTCGCTTCGTTGCGGGCCGCCGTCACGAGGATATAAGGAGAGTTGTTCATACTGTATCGTCAATCTCTTGCAGGTTTCTCAAAAAGTCTCACAAACAAATTTCTATTGTCGCAGAATGATGAACGGCAGAATGATGAGAAAAACAGGCACATCATTTGCCGTCAATTATTCTGCATGCTTTCCCTGTCTGGTTGCGGCTCTTCCACGCTGAGATATCTCGTCTCGCTTCACGACACAGAGGAGGACGCTAGAGCTTTCGATAAAGCCATGCCGGCATCGCAAAACGCTGGCGGTTCAGGATGATGCCGCCCAGCGATGCCTGGGCCGCCCTCAGCAGTCCGGCGGTCCGGAGCAGAGTCCGCCAGGGAACGCGACCGGCCTCAACCGCCAGAATCACGATATCCAGTTCGGCGGCGGCCCGCACGGCATAACCGCCTTCGCTGACCGGCGGAATATCCACCACGATAATATCATGCTGCTGTTTTTTAAGCTTGGCCAGATACTCAGCAAACGCAGCGGTACCGGGCGGTTCGGGTTCAGATTCATCATCTTCCGCAAGGTCGTTAATATGCTGATAAGTAAACGGAGGGGTATGTTCACCCCATTCAACGGGCAGCTGCTCCGGGTTGGCATCCAGCAGCAGCAGGCTGCTGAACCGGTCGTCGCGGGAGAAGGCGGCGGCCAGATTGGCGGCGATGGTGCTGACCCCTTCGCCGGTTGAGGTGCTGGTTATACCAATGACCACCGGAACGGGTTTTTCATCGGTGCGCAGCGCGAGGATTTTAAAGCAGAGCTCCTGAAAACAGTCTTTTGCAGTTCTGCCCGAGGTCTCTCTTGGGATGTCCTCAGGGGGAAGGGCGCAGGGATCCAGCTCATGGGCCGGCAGGTCCGGCAGTTCAATCAGGGTGGTTAAATGCAGACGCTCGGAAATATCTGCGGCGGAGTGCAGTGTCGGATCCAGATAGTCCGCGCCGAAGGCAATGCCGATGGCGCCGGCCAGTCCCAGACACATCGCTGCAAGGAGTTTAAACATTTTGCGGGAGGGGTCGGGCTGGGTCGGCAGGGTGGCATGCTGCACGATGCTGACATTGGATATTTTTTCCGTTTCCAGCGCCTGGTTGATGCGGGCCTGTTCCTGATTTTCCGAGTATTTGCGGTACTTTTCTTCAAGCAGATCCTGCTCGCGCTGGAGACTGCGGATGGAGGGCTCCACTTTGTCTAAAGCGGCGAGTTCCGCACGCAACTGTGTGAGTTGCCGGCTGATTTCCAGATTTTCCGCGCTGAGGGCGGACTGCGCGGTTTCCTCCCGCCGCAGTTCGGCCTGGAGTTCCTTGCGCTCCTCACGATCAAGCAGTGCGCCGCCGTTCTGGAGGCTGGGGTCGGCAGAGGACTGCTGCGAGAGCAGGGTGCGCAGCGTGTTGACGCGGGCGTTGGCGGCGGCCAGGGAAGACCGGGCGCTTAACTGCCGGGTCCGGGTCTCCTGCAGTGCGCTTTGCAGGGTCAGGCGGCTGTCTTCCAGTGAAAGGATGTCTGCTTCCTCTTTAATGGTGCGGATGGCTTTTTCGGTTTGCTGCAGTTCATCCAGCAGCTGTTCCCTCTGATCAGTGAAGAACTGGTAGGCGCCGGGCGTTTTGCGCACGTCAATCCGCTTTTCGAAGTAGGAGTCAATCAGGAGCGTAACGACCTGCTTTGCAAGCTCCGGGCGGGTGGCGGTATAAGAGACCGTGATAATATCGCTGTTTTCCTGAACATGGATATGCAGGTTTTTTTCCATCGCTCGTACAGCTTTATTCCGTTGGCCGAGCTCGCCGTCCCCGTTTTCATTCTCTGGTTTTTGAAACCGCTTCAGAACGTTTGCAATCCATTGGCGGGCCGGATTCAGGGCGCTGCGAATCAGGCTCAGTTTGCCGCCCCGATCCGGTTTCGGATCTGTCAGAAATACCGTTGGTCCGAGGCGCATGATCACATTTTCCACCAGTTCATGGCTTTTGAGAATTTCCAGTTCAGAATTGATTTCGCTCGCCCAGTCCTTATAGATCGGCAACATGGCACCGGTAGCGGTGGTCGGATCAAGAACTACATTTTCCCGCCCGCGGCGAATCATTAGCGTGGAGGTGGAGGTGTAGCTGCCGGGCGTGAGCTTCAGCACAATCACGGACGAGATTACCACGGCCAGAAAAAACAGAATTGCCTTGTTCTTATGCCGGAAAACCGTCTCCAGATAATCCCGCAGTGTGCGTGTGTGTTCCTTCTTTGTGTCTGTCTTCAGCATAACAATCCCTTCTTCGGTCCGGCTGCCGGCTAATAAGAGGTGTCCACTCCGCCGCGGTGTCTACCCGAACCATCGGTGTAAAAATAGGTAAACCCGGTTTGCGGGACGATCCGGTTAATATACTGGTCAACCCATTGGCCTGCGTTGACGATCTTTGTACGCGGGACGTAGACGATATCCTGCGGATGCAGATAGAACGGGGCGTGCGGGGTGTCGCCTTTGAGCGCGTCCCGGACATCCAGACTGAAGACCGTCCGGATGTCGTCTTCATGCCGGATCACAATAACGTTTTTGAGTCTGGCCGCGCGCAGGTCGAACCCGCCGGCTTCCATGACGGCACTCAGCGCCGTCAGGTGTCCGGGCATGGTCAGCATACCGGGCCGGTTGACGGCTCCGCCGACATACACATTGCGGTGATTCAGTGTGCGGGCGATGACCGCTACGGCCGGGTCTTCGATCAGTCCGCTGTATTTCTCTTCCAGCTCTTTCTGCAGCCCAGCCGGTGTCAGGCCCGCCGCGGTGACATCTCCCGCCAGCTGGAGGGTTATTTTTCCATCCGGACGGATCTGCTGAGACTCATTAAGCTCGGGGGTATAGAAAAATTTAATATCCACCATGTCGCCGGGGGCCAGTGTTACGCTGGTGTCCGGCAGGGACAGCGGTTTTGCCGAATCCGTTGTCTGACGCAGTTCGCGCAGAATGTCGGCTGCGTTGTCCTGTGACCGTTTCGCCGAATCTGTCGTCTGACATCCCGTCAGAATCAGACCCATTGTGATGATTGCGAAGGCGCAGGATATACCGAGCCCTGTCTTTTTGAGATTTATCGTCATCGTATTCCCTTCCGATAGATTGGCTCTGTTGCAGAGCCATGTGCGGAACCCTACGTTATTTTGCGCCGCAGAGTCCACTTTTTACTGCGTTCGCCGTGTATTGAATCTGCTCTTCCGTGAGTTCCGGAAACATCGGCAAAGAGACATATTTACTGGCGCAATTCTCCGCGACTGGAAATGAACCCGGCCCTTTTCCAAGAAATGCATAGGCATCCTGCAAGTGCAGCGGTTTGGGGTAATGGATTCCGCAGCCGACTCCCTGTTCCGACAGATGTTTCATCAACGCATCGCGGTCGTCGCAGCACAGAGCAAAAATGTGGAAGACATGCCGGTTTCCCTCCGCTTCAAACGGCAGGGCGGCTTCGGCGCAGTCCGCCAGCAGTTCTTTATAGCGGAGAGCGTGAGCATGGCGAGCCTGATTGGCGGTTTCCAGATGACGCAGTTTTACGCTGAGCACCGCACCCTGCAAACCGTCCATCCGAGCCGTCCAGCCGATCATGGGATGCTCGTATTTGCGGCTCGATCCATGATCCCGAAGCATTTTAACGCGATCAATCAGTTCCACATTATTGGAAACGACCGCCCCGGCATCCCCGTAGGCCCCCAGATTTTTTCCGGGGTAGAAGCTGAAACAGCCGATCTCGCCCATGGAGCCCGCCCGCTGTCCCTTGTATTCGGCGCCGTGGGCCTGACAGGCGTCTTCAACTACCGGCAGGCTGTGCTGTTGTGCAATCTCCATAATAGCGTCCATGTCGGCGGTTTGGCCGAAGAGGTGCACCGGAATAATGGCACGGGTTTTTTCGGTAATGGCGGCTTCGACCGCGGCCGGATCCAGCGTGTAGGTCTTTGGATCACAATCGGCGAATACCGGTATGGCGCCGCAATGACTGATAGCTTCCGCCGTGGCGATGAACGTGTTGGCGGCGGTAATCACCTCGTCACCCGGTTTGATCCCCAGTGCCAGCAGGGCCAGATGAAGCGCGTTGGTTCCGCTGCTGACTCCCGCGGCGGCGGAACACTGGCAGTAGGGGGCAAATTCCTGTTCAAACTTTTCGACGTAGGGGCCGCCTGCAAAAGCGGTATCGTTAATTACTTGCTGCATGGCGCTATCGAGTTCGTCACGCATCGAGAGGTATTGGGCTTTCAGATCCAGAAAGGGGACGTTCATGTGCATTCCTTTGGTTGTTAGGGTTGGACGGGTTTCATAACGTGCGCCGGATTTCCGGCAACAATCATATTCGGGGGGACATTTTTGGTGACGACACTTCCTGCGCCGATAATCGAATTTTCGCCAACGGTAATACCGCACAGGATGGTGGCGCTCGATCCGATGGAAGCGCCCTTGCGGATGAGGGTCGGGAGGCATTCCCAGTCATCACCGGCTTGCAGGGTTCCGTCGCTGTTTGCAGAACGGGGGTAGCGGTCATTAATAAAGGTCACATTGTGTCCGACAAAAACCTCGTCCTCAATGGTAACCCCTTCGCAAATGAAGGTATGGCTCGATATTTTACAGCGGTTTCCGATTCGGGCTCCCTTCTGGATTTCGACAAAGGTACCGATGCGGGAATCATCGCCGATTTCACATCCGTAAAGATTGGTGAAATCATAAATCGTTACATTCTTCCCCAGCCGCACGTCGGCTGCGATTTTTTTTGTGCTGACCGGTTCTGCATCCATAACCGTTATTTCCCGATCAGCTGCCCGTCGCGGGGAATGTGATTTTCGATCAGGATATTGGCGCCGTTATTCCGCATGGATTCCGAGGCGGCCGTCAGAATGCAGACCAGTTCCAGTCCGTGGGCGCCGCAGGTCATGGGGGTTTCCCCCGTCAGAATGCAATCAATAAAATGCGTGGCCTCAATTCGGAGCGGTTCATTCGGCGAGATATAGGGTGCCCACATATCTCCGTAGTGATACGAGATGCGGGATTCATGCGGTGTTCCCGGCTGTTCGACCCGCATGTCGTAGATTTTCACTTTCGTTGCAGGATCGAGATCGTCATAAACGAGCATCTTACGGTCACCGACGATAGCCATGTCGCGCACTTTTTTGGGATCCAGCCAGCTGCTGTGCACAGCGGCAAAGCCTCCGTCGGAAAAGCCCAGGCTCATATTCGCCACGTCATAAATATTGGCGGCGGAAGTGGTTTTCCCGCGGCAGTTAACTTCCCGGGGACACTCATTCATCAGAAAGAGGATGATGGACAGGTCGTGAGGGGCCAGATCCCAGACCACATTGATGTCTTTTTGGTAGAGGCCAAGATTTAATCTCCGGGAACTGATGTAGTTGATTTTTCCAAGTTCCCCGGAGTCAACGATTTCCTTGATTTTCCGCACCACCGGAGAATACAGGAAGGTATGGCCAACCATGAGTACCAGACCTTGCTGTTCAGCAAGTTCATTGAGTTTTTTGCACTCATCAATCGAGGAGGCCATGGGCTTTTCGATGAATGTATGTTTACCGGCCAGCAGGCTGCGGCTGGCCAGATCGAAATGAAACCGGACGGGCACGGCAATAACCACAGCATCAAGGTCGGCATCGTTCAGGAATGCCTCGTAATCGGTATATGTTTCTACGTGGGGATAATGAGCCGAAACTGAGGCCAGCCTGGTTTCATCCGTATCACAGATCGCTTTAAGAGTGCATTCCTTCAGTAAATTGAAGTTCCGAATTAAATTCGGCCCCCAGTAGCCACACCCCACCACACCGATATTAGGTTTGTTCCGCATCCAAATCACCCCGCTTTTCCGAAATTGATGATAAAGCCGTTCCTTTTAGCAAAGAAAAGTGGGAAAGATCAATAAGAAACGTTAATTTATTATCGCTGGACTCAGCTTTTACAGTGAAAACCGGCCGTGCTCAGAGAGCGCCATGCCGGTTTTCATTAACTTTATCCTGCCACTTTTTGACAGCGGCTGCCCATTACATCGGTGGATCGCCAGGATTGCCGGGGGTGCCGCCGCCGCCGGGATTGTCGCCCGACGGCGTGTCAGGCGTCGAGCCACCGCTGCTTCCGCCGCCGCCACCGCCGCCGCCGAAAGCCGCGGCAAGACCGCCGGCCACCGCCGCTTGACCGATCAGGATTCGACCGGTTCTTCCGGCATCCTCACCCCATGCAACGGGGTTGAGCCACGACAGGCTTCCGCCGGTCGTTAACGGCGATTTCCAGCGGGTGGGGGAAACCAGTGCGACAAAATCGCCCCACGTGCTGAACTCAAATCCGACCTCTGCATACTGCCCGTTTTCTGTGACATGGCCCGATGTTAAAAGCCTCGGGCCGCGTGCGGTGTCTGTTCCTTCAGCCGTTGCGCAGATGGTAAGTATTGCCGACATCAGCAACCAGCTGGCTGTTTTGCGAATTTTCATTTTTATTCCTCCTGTTTTCATCGCTCTTATTCTGCTTCAAAATGGCCGATCCATTTGGCGAAGACGTACTGTTCATTCGCCCGGTCCCACAGCCCGATCCAGTACCATTTTCCCCACTCGGGAACTTCGAAACGGTAGGAGCCCGTATGGTCATAAGAAATAAAGGGGCCTGCCCATCCATCCGCAGCGTCATCCCAGATGCACACCAGGAAATTTCCCTGAACGGCCGGAAATGCAATCTGCTCGGTAGGCAGGCCGACCTGCCCGGCGAAGGCCGTGAGACCCGCAAGCATAAACAGTATTAGAATTGCTTTTTTCATCATATACCTCGCTCGTTAAATTTCATCCCAGTGGTTAATCCAGCTGCCATGCACGGCCGACCAGGTTTTTGTCGCCGCGTCATATTCCATTACACTGAGCCAGTACCATCGCTCCGGTTTGATGTTTTGAATCAGAAGTTCTTCCGGCTCAAATTCCTGTCCAAGCGGTATCCATATCTGGTCGGTATTGTCCCACAGATAAAACGCGATCCATTTTCCGGTAAATCCGGAAAGAGGGAAGGTGGTGGTGTTAGCACTCAGCCACTGAACCTCGTCCAGCCAGCCGGCGTCGTCGCCACCGACTCCGGAACCATTCTTCTCATATGTCCACGTCAGTTGTTGTGTTCCGCGATCAATGGGGAACGACTCCTGAATCCAGCCGTCGCCGGATCCCTCCATACCTGAAATACCGGTTTGCAAGCTGTCGTTCGTATAGAAATTCAAAAAGTCTCCATTGGCTTCAGAAGAAACCCTCCACCAGAACGAAATCGTACCGGGGCCGACCACGGTGGTTTCCAGAACTGATTCCTGACCGGCGGCAATCGCTCCGCTCTGCATCGCACTGATTCCGTCGTGCGTCACGTCCGTCTGTACAAACCATTCTGCGGCTCCGGACGTATTCCACTCCTGATTTACGGTACCCAGTGCCTCTTCGATTGTTTCTTCATTAAGGGTCGTAAACGACCAAGGCCCGCCTGTAGCGGACCCTGCCTCGTTTGTGGCTGTGATTTGCCACCAAAACGTTCGGCCCGGTCGCCGCAGGCCGGTATAATAGCTTTCGGCGGTTTGGGTTGATATCTTACTCATTTCTCCAGGACTTTCTCCAAACCAAACCTCGTAGCCTGCGGCACTGGCCACTTCTGTCCACTCCAGCGTGACCGTCCGTTCGACGTTCATGGCCTGATCAGAGGGGCTTACATTCGTCGGCGCTTCCGGCGGCAGCACTTCAATGGTCACCGCGTGCGTATCGTTCTGTCCGCCGTACGTGGCGGTGACGGTGACAGACTGGTCTGCCGTCACGGTCGAGGCGGTGAGCAGGCCGGATTCGTTGATCGAAGCATAAGGAGAGTTTTCACTCCATGCGGGATCAACCGTCTGCGTACTGCCGTCATCGTAGCTGGCCGTGCAGGTGTATTGCGCGGTATCGCCTTCATCCACGCTCGCCGGGCCGGAAATCGTGAGGCTGGTCACCACAGGCGGAGCATCCACAATGGTCACGGCATGCGTATCGTTGAACCCGCCATAGGCAGCGGTGACGATAACGGACTGATCGGTCGTAACGCTTGATGCGGTAAGCAGCCCGGAGCCGTTGATCGAGGCGAAGGGGGAATTGTCGCCCCAGACGGGAGTGACCGTCTGAGTACTGCCGTCGTCGTAGTTAGCGGTGCAGGTGTATTGCGCGGTGTCGTCTTCATCCACACTCGCCGGGCCGGAGATCGTAAGGCCGGTCAGCACAGGCGGAACATCCACAATGGTGACGGCATGCGTATCGTTGAATCCGTCGTAGACGGCTGTGATGGTAACGGATCGATCAGACGATACACTTGAAGCCGTGAGCAGGCCGGAGCTGTCGATCGTGGTGAAGGAACGGTTTTCGCTCCAGACCGGCGCGACCGTCTGGGTGCTGCCGTCGCTGTAGCTGGCCGTGCAGGTGTACTGCGCGGAGCTGTTTTCTTCGACGCTTTCCGGGCCGGAGATCGTGATGGCAGTCACCACGACCGGAGGTGGCGGGCTGTCCCATTGCATCTCTTCGGAATAGGCGCTCTCAGCGCTTTCGGTGTAGGCTTTTGCCGCAAAAAAGTAGGTGGTCTCATAGTCCAGCCCCGTTACCGTTGTAAGGGTTCCGGTGCCGGCCTCCGCATAATCCGTATAAACGCCCGGCGCTTCACCGTAAAAAAGCTTGTAAGTGGGGGTCTCATTAAGCGGGTTCCCGCCAATATCAACTGTTGAAGAATCCCATTCGACGGTCACCTCCACGGCTGCACTGCATAAAGCTGTCATCAGTAAAACAGCGATTATTCGAATGATTGTATGTGGTTTCACTGTCATTGTCCCCTGCGCTAAGATGGTTGCAATTTGGGCAGGTATAAAAGCAGGTCTCATGCCAACTGGTTAAACAAACATCGAAAACTGTAATTTTACACGGGAGCTCACCAAGCAACTGTAAACATTGAGTAAGATCAATGCATAGAGGCTTCACGCCTCTGTAATTTTCGAATCGGTACTCCGCTACCCCCTGTCCGGCCGTTCGTTTCGCCGGAACTTTTGAATTTGAAGGCCCAGATATTCGGGGCTAGACCGACGACGTGCAACCCTTTTGGTGCCCGGGAGGTGTCTTTGGACGAAGACCTAGTATAGATACGTTTTTGCGGTTTCGGAAAGCATCTCCGCAACAAGGGGATAGCACTTTTACGAGGTTCGGATCTCGTGATTGATACGCATGGAACAGAAGTGCTCGCCGCACATGGAGCAGTAGCGTTGTTCGGTTTCGAACGGCTCTCCGGGCGGCATGGACTGCCCACGAAAGCGGCGTGCGCGTTCAGGATCAAAACACAGATTAAATTGATCTTCCCATCGGAATTCAAAGCGGGCTTTGCTGATGGCGTCGTCGCGGTCGCGCGCGCCGGGGATGCCTTTGGCGAGGTCGGCGGCGTGTGCGGCGATTTTATGCGCCACAACGCCTTCGCGGACGTCTTTTTTATTCGGCAGGCCGAGGTGTTCTTTCGGGGTCACATAGCAGAGCATGGCACAGCCGTGCCAGGCGATGTTGGCACCGCCGATGGCGCTTGCCAGATGGTCGTAGCCGAGTGCAAGGTCGGTTACGAGGGGGCCCAGCGTGTAGAAGGGTGCTTCGAAGCAGTCGGCGAGCTGGCGATCCATGTTTTCCTTAACGAGGTGAAGCGGGACGTGGCCGGGGCCTTCGATCATGGTTTGGCAGCCGTGCTTCCACGCAATCTGCGTGAGTTTCCCGAGTGTTTCAAGCTCGCCGAACTGGGCGTCGTCGTTGGCGTCGGCGAGGCAGCCGGGGCGCAGGCCGTCGCCGAGCGAAAAGGCGATGTCGTAATCGCGCACGATTTCGCAAATCTCTGCGAAGTGCGTGTAGAGGAAACTCTCTTCATTTTTACTCTGCATCCACTGCGCCATGATGGAGCCGCCGCGGCTGACGATGCCCATCAGGCGCTTGTTCGCGAGCGGAATATGCCTTTGCAGAACACCGGCGTGAATCGTGAAATAATCGACACCCTGTTCGGCCTGCTCAATCAGTGTTTCGCGATACACGTTCCACGAGAGGTTTGTTGCATCGCCGGCGACCTTCTGGAGTGCCTGATAGAGCGGGACGGTTCCGACGGGTGTCGGGCAGTGGCGCAGGATGGCTTCGCGCGTTTCGTGAATATCTTTGCCTGTCGAGAGATCCATGACCGTGTCGGCACCCCAGAGAATTGCCCAGCGCATTTTTTCGAGCTCTTCTCCAATTGAGGATTGGATGGCCGAGTTGCCGATATTGGCGTTGACCTTCGTGCGGAATTTCCGGCCGATCACCATTGGCTCAGTCTCAGGGTGGCAGCGGTTGAGCGGAATGATCGCGCGGCCCGCGGCGATTTCATCACGCACAAATGCTGGCTTTACGTTTTCGCGCACTGCGGCGAATTCCATTTCGGGCGTGATGAGGCCCTCGCGCGCGCACTCGAGCTGGGTTTTATTTCCGCGTTCGGCGATCCACGCCGCGCGCCGCGCGGGCAGGGGGCCGTCTACGCCGTCGGTACACGGGCCGGAAGTGTCGTAGACGCGAAACGGTTCGTTAAAGTTCTCAGAGCCGTCCGGGTTCACGGTGTGGGCCAGTTCGATTTCGCGTTGCGGTACGCGGATATCAGGTTGCGAACCGGTCACGTAAACCTTGCACGAGTGCGGGAAATATTTTCCGTATCCTGTCATCGTTATCACTCTCTTCGCGCGGGTGGCGAAAGGATACGGTGTTACGCGCTTCCCTTCGCGGCATGACCCGCGCAGGTTCAAAGGGTTCGTTCTCAGCCCCCGAAACTTCGGGGGGCACCCCCAGCAGAGAGAGAATTAAACTACTCGCACTATGGAGTTGTCAACCGGAACAGCAGATGGAAACGTATACGCTCATTTACAGGGAGAGTGAAACGTGAGCAAAAGAGCAATTAAAGAGGGTGTTTTCTGGGTCGGGGCGCTGCATCCGGACCGCAAGCTGTTCGACGCGCTGATGCCGCTGCCGTACGGCACGACGTATAACGCTTACCTTATAGAGGGGTCGGAAAAGACCGCGCTGATCGACACTGTCGATCCCGACAAGATGGACGATCTTTTCCGCAATCTCGAAGGGGTGGAGAAGATAGATTACATCGTCTGCAACCACACCGAACAGGACCATTCCGGAGCCATTCCAGAAGTACTCGGCAAATATCCGGATGCAAAAATCCTCTGCCTGCAGAAGACCAAAGAAATGCTTCAGGATCTGGTGACTGTTTCCGACGACCGCTTTCAGCTGGTAAAAGATGGCGAAGAAGTTTCGCTTGGTAATAAAACCCTGCGCTTCCTGCACCTGCCGTGGGTACACTGGCCGGAAACCACCGCTACCTACATCCCGGAAGATAAGCTGCTCTTCAGCTGCGATCTGTTCGGCTCGCACTATTCCTTCGGCGATGAACTCTTCGCGGGCGACAACCCCGTCGTCTACAAAGAGGCCAAGGAATACTATGCCGAAATCATGATGCTTTACGCCAAAGTGAGCGTCAGGCACCTCGACCGTCTCGCCGAACTCGATATTGAAACCATCTGCACAAGTCACGGCCCCGTCTATGACCAGCCGCAGAAAATCCTCGACCTCTACGACGACTGGATGCGCGGCGAGCCCAAAAACCTCGCGCTGCTGGCATTCGTCTCCACGCACGGAAGCACCCGCATCATGGCCGAGTATCTTGCAGAGAAAATTGAGAAGCAGGGCGTTGCCGTGAAACTCTTTGACCTGGTTGGTCTTTCGCTCAACGACATTTCAAGCAGTCTTGTTGACGCGGCCACGATTGTGCTCGGCTCCTCCGTCGTCATGGCTGCGCTCCACCCCTGCGCAGTCAACACGGCCTTCCTGATCGACCGGCTCAAACCCAAGGCAAAATTTGCCGCCGTCTTCGGTTCTTACGGCTGGAGCCCCGGCCCGCTCAAAAAAGCGGGCGAGCTGCTGCCGTCGCTCAAAGTTGAACTGCTTGAACCCGTCGTCGCCAAAGGTCATCCCAAGGCCGAAGCGTTTAAGGAGCTCGACGCACTGGCCAAAACCATCGCCGCCAAACACCGCGCGGCCGGATTGCTGTAAAAACGTTACTGCACCGAAATTAGCGCATCCTTTTCGGCTCTGAGAGATGAGCTATCAGGCTTAGACTTGAACGAGAGTTTATTGAAGAGCGGAAGGCCACGCGAGGCGTGACAAGTTATTCCCAATCCACCACAAGACCGCTGTAGTAGGTGGTGTCGAGCCGGTCGCGCCCGCCCTTGGGCGTGGCATTGTAATCGTTGTGCAGTCCCAGCCGGATTTTCCACATATCAGAGTCGCCCAGCGGAAAGTTTACCCAGCTGTCATGAATGATCAGATAGCTTGCGGCATCCTCTACAGAGGGGATATAGGAAAGTTCGTTGTTGATCTCGAACCGGTTATTCAGACGATAATAGTGTTGCAAGCCGAAGTCCAGCCCCACGGCGCCCTCGCTGGGTGAAGCGTCGTAATAATCTTCATAGCGATAGCTTACACCGGCACTGGCACTCAACTTTTTATGCGCCTCGGACCAGAAGCGGTAACTCAAGCCGCCGGCTGTTGTCGTACGCAACCGGATGTTTTCAAACTCATCGTTTTCCAGCTCTGCGCGTATATACCAGCCCCAGGGATCACTGAAATAGGAGGTGTAGCGAAGGCCGCCCTTTCGCTCATCCGTGATTTTGACGCCCTCGGATTCACTGCGACTGTATAAAACGTAAAATTTGAGTTCGTCATTTTTTCCCGAAAGCGTTGCGTCAAACGCGGCGCTCGTATTCTTTTCACTGGTATTGCCGGATTTTCCACTGAGTCGGGCTTCAGCACGATATCTCCATTTTCGCAGGAGATCCTTGGTCCGGGGATCCTGATCTGGCGTTCGCCAACCCTCTTTGATCATAACGAGCTCTGTCCGGAACATTCCGTCGGGACCTTTGAGGATCAGTTCGTTCGCATCATCTGCCAGCACAGGCCCGGGAACAACCGTTCCGCCGGTCAGACGAATATAGATGGGCTCATCGGTCGAGAACGACGCCACTTGGGCGCGGTCCACCTTCCGAGTGCCCACATAGGCTGTTTCCAGCTCAATGGATGTTTCAGAAATGGAAAGAATCTGTCCCTTTAGAACAGAACCGTCCTGCATTTCAACTTGATCCGCCGTTACAATCGTGGCGACTCCCAGAAACAGTATAAACAGCATTCTTTTCATGGCACCCCTCCTTATAAAGCACGCTAATATAGAGCACGCTAAAGAAAAATGAGCTACTTGACAAGGGGGCTATTCAGACTCCTCGTTTTCGGATGCCGTAAAAACCCGACAAAAAAGATTCGGTTTTTAAAAATAAAAGCTAAAGTTTCTCTCCTCGGCACGGCAGCGGCAAGGTACAGCCTGCTCCGGGACAGGTTATAAAAATAAAGGAGGAGGCCATGGAAACAAATGTGGTGCAAACCAATGCGGTGCAGAACGCACTGAGCAATGTTCAGGAAATGTTTACCGCTAAACCGGAATGGCTGGTGACAGCGCAGGAACTGCTGATGGAGTTCGGGCTCAAAATCGTCGCGGCGATTCTGGTTTTTGTTATCGGGCGCTGGGTGGCGAAACTTCTTCGGAAGCTGCTGGAGAAAATGATGCAGCGCGCGAAGGTGGATGCTGCAATTGTCGGGTTTGCGAGCAGTATGGTTTACGTGGCGCTGATGGTGTTCGTGATTCTCGCGGCGCTGGGTCAGATTGGGATTCAAACCACGTCATTCATTGCCGTGCTCGGTGCTGCCGGTTTAGCCGTTGGTTTGGCGCTCCAGGGTTCGCTGGCTAACTTTGCGTCCGGCGTGCTCATTATTCTTTTCCGCCCTTTCAAAACGGGCGACTACATTGAAGGCGGCGGTACAGCAGGGGTTGTAAAAAATATTCATATTTTTACGACAACGCTGACTACACCCGACAATAAACGTGTCATTGTCCCCAACGCCAAAATGATGGGTGACAGCATCATCAACTATTCCGTCGAGGGCATTCGCCGCCTCGATCTGGTTGGAAGCATCAGCTACGGCGACAGCATTGATACGGCCAAAGCGGCCATCATGGATGAAGTCACCAAAGATCCGCGTGTACTGAAAGACCCTGCGCCGATGGTCGGCGTGCTGGCGATGAGCGACAGCAGTATTGATCTGGCGGTGCGGCCGTGGGTGAAGGTGGCAGACTATTGGGATGTTTTCTTCGCCCTCAATGAAGCCATCAAAAAACGGATCGAAGCCGAAGGGCTTTCCATCCCGTTCCCGCAGCGTGATGTGCACGTCTATAAACACGAAGCCTAAGGAACGAGAACGGTCAGCGCGCACGGGCGCACGCTGATTTCAACTTTGGCCGGGGCCGAGAGCAGTTCGCCGTCGATCTGCATCGGCCCCTCCTTTTTGCGCCGGACGGTGAGGGTGCGGAAAGAGCGCGTATGAATTTCATGGATGCGGTCAATGGTGCCGTCAAACAACTTTCCAAGCATGGGAATAAACCAGGGCACATCGCGCTGGCGGAGCGTAACGAGCTGAAGCTTTCCATCGTCGGCCCGCGCGCCGGGCGCGATCTGCGCGCCGCCGCCATACTGGGTGAGATTGGCGATGGTGCAGAGTATCGGGTCTTCAATAATGATCTCTTCTTCGCCGTCGATCAGCAGCGTAAAAGGTTCGGGTGTGTATTCGAAGAGTTCATACACAGCGGCAAAAACATAGGGAAGCACACCGCGCACGGGCGATTTATCGAACACCCTCACCAGCGCGGCATCCCATGCCAGCGAGCAGGTAACGAAAAAGGGATGCCCGTTGGCGACACCGACATCAATGGGCTGTATCTCGGCGGAGGCCAATGCCACGGTGGCTTTGACCAGATCGAGCGGAATGTCAAAGTGTCGTGCAAATCCGTTGCCGCTTCCGGCGGGAATCACGCCTAACGCGACATCTGTACCGATGAGTACGCTGCCGATATTGTTGACAAACCCGTCCCCACCGATAACCAGCAGCCGGCCAACCCCTTCTTCCACCGCGCGGCGTGCCTTGGCCTGTCCGTCCTCTTTGGATTTGCTGAACTGAAGCGAAAGTTCGGTGCCGGGCAGATCCCAGTGCTCCATGAGGGCGTCACGAATACGGTCAAGCGCGAACCCCATACCGGAGCTCGGGTTGATCAGTATCCGGACACGCTGGTTGCTTGTCGACACGAGTGGCTTCTTCAGCATAGGAGGCCGTTGCGGACTTTTTCGGTGGCCGCCACGCCGTCAATGAGTTTGACCAGCTTCAGGGCAAAGGCAATCGCCGTGCCGGGCCCCTGACTGGTGACGATGTGGGCGTCCACGACAACGGCATCGTCTGACCGGTCGGCACGGCCGATATCTTTTTCCACGCCGGGATAGCAGGTGAACTCGCGGCCTTTGAGCACGCCTGCTGTGTGCAGCGCGAGCGGCGCGGCGCAGATGGCGGCAATCCATTTTTCCTTGATGTCGAAGATGCGCAGGGTTTCCTGCACGCCGTCGTGTTTGCAGAGGGCTTCTGTGCCGCCGCCACCACCCGGCAGGGCGAGCACGTCGAATGAAAGCAGTTCCAGCTCTTCCCAGCGGGCATCGGGAATGAGTTTCACCTGGCGTGAAGCGGTGACGGGTTTATCGCCCTGAATGCCGGCGAGCACCACATCCCAGCCGGCACGGCGCAGGATGTCGGTGGTAATGACGGTTTCCATTTCTTCGCAGCCGTCAGCGATTGGAATCAGTACCCTGGCCATGGGAACCTCCTTATCCGGCAAGGCCGGATTTTTTAATGACGAAGTTCGAAACACCCAAATACCCAAAGAAACACGAATGAAAAAATGGCAAAGACAGTTGTTCGAGCTTTGGGTTTAGAGCTTCCTTCGTCATTGGGTATTTAGTCATTCTGTTTTTCAGCTTTCCGCGCAGCGGACAAGTTCGTCGGCAATCATGCCGAGCGTCCCGGCAGGCACCGGTGTTTCGAGGGTGTTCTCAAAAAGCGTACGCAAATCGGTCTCGGTGCAGATGCGCACCCCGCCGATATTGGAAAGGCCGTCCTGCGGACGGTTGCCGACGAAGCAGACAACCGGATAGACCGGTGCGTCGGGACAGCCTACCGAAGAAAGATGATCAAGCAGTGCTGCGGCTTCCTCTTTAACCTGTTTGATCGGCGGGCGGCTCGGTGTGCGCCCGTTACAGAGTACCTGTCCCTCTTCGAAGGTAATCTTTCCGCTCCAGTTTTTGGTTTCGATGACGAAGATGCCGGCGGGAGCGACAACGATATGATCGAAGGCGGGGCCGCCGGGATCAAGTTGAAGGTCGTTGAAGACGGTGTGGCCGGAAGGCAGGAAGGAAAGAATACGCGCGACGGTTTCTTCGCCCTCGGCCCCTTTAAGGAAACTGCGAAGCCGCTTTGCACTCCACGTGGTGAAGAGGGCGAGTACCACGGCCAGCAGGATGAAAAGAAACCCGGCCTGCGAGGTGGAAATTTTTGGAACGGGCAGGGCGGCGTGCAGCACCCAGCCTGCCGCCAGACAAATCGGGGCGAGCGGCCAGAAGACGCGCAACGGGCCGAGGGTTCGGGGACCCTGCCCGGGACTTCCGTACACTTTTGCAAAGCGGCTCTCTTCTGTATTTGTGCCCGTTTCCATAAAAAGTTGTATAAGCTGTTGAACGTTTTTTCGCAAGAGAACTCTGTACTCTTGACCATCGCGCACAAAAAAGGCTTATTCCATAAACTTCTGGAACTGTAAGAGAGGATTTGATTTTGAATAAACCGTCATTTTTCCACCGGGCCGACTGGATTGCCCTCGGGCTTACGTTTCTGATTGCACTGACCGTCTATACGCTCACGCTCGCACCGACGGTTACGCTGGAGGACTCCGGCGAACTGATCGTCGCTTCCGACTACCTGGGCGTGCCGCATCCGCCGGGCTATCCCATCTGGAGTCTGCTCACCTGGGGTTTTCAGTGGGTGTTTCACTTTATGAAATACCACGGCCATCCGAACCCCGCATGGGCGGTCAACTTTTTCTCGGCCTTTGCCGGCGCGGCGGCTTGCGGGGTGCTGGCCCTGCTGGTCAGCCGTTCGGGTACTGATTTTCTGAGAAGCCTGAAGAGGGTGTCGGCAACACTGGGCGACCGGACCGAGCGCATTTTCTGCTGCGTGGCCGGTATTTCGTCCGGGCTGCTGCTGGCCTTCAGCCAGGGCATGTGGTCGCAGTCGGTGATTGCCGAGGTGTACAGCCTCAACATCTTTTTCCAAACGCTGATGCTGCTCTTTCTCTACCGCTGGATGGTCGAGCCGGACAACCCGAAGCCGCTTTTCCTGATGGCCTTCACCTATGGCCTTGGAATGACCAATCACCAGACCATCCTTTTCATGGGGCTGGCTGTTGGATTGGCCATATTATTGCGCAAAATTCGTCTTTGTCGTGATTTTGCCATCATCGCCGTTTTTTATGCCATCATGCTTGCCGCTAACAAATTCGGTCCGGCGGAATGGGCGTGGAATCAGGGGCCGGAAAAAACGGCTTTCTGGTTTTGGACGATTTACGCACTCGTCATTCCCGTGCTCGGTCTTTTTCTCCCCAACGGCAAAACGGTCTGCGCGACGTATCTGCTGATGTTTTTGGGGCTGTCGTTTTACCTCTATATGCCGTTTGCTTCTGAGCAGAACCCGCCCATCAACTGGGGCTACCCGCGCACGTGGGAAGGGCTTATGCATGCCATCACGCGCGGGCAGTATGAAAAAGTGACGCTGGCCAATGTGTTTACGCTTCGCTTTGTCCATCAGATCGGGGCTTACCTGCACGACCTGCGCAGTCAGTTCTTCGGCCCCACGGCCCTGCTGGCCCTGATTCCCTTCGTCTCGCTTCCGTGGATCGGTAAAAAGAACCGCGCGTGGTTTTTAACAACCGTGCTGGCGTTTGTCGGTGTGGGAATTCTCTTCATTATTTTGCAGAACCCGAAGATTGATATGCAGACGCTTTTCATTGCGCGTGTGCAGTACATTCAGTCCCACGCGGTTTACGCCATCTGGCTCGGCTACGGGCTACTACTGCTGATGGCGTGGCTCGAAACACTGGTGAAAAACAACCCTCTTACCCGCTGGATCGGCACCCTGCTGGTATTCCTGCTGCCGTTTTCGCTGATTCATAAAAATTATTACAACCCTAAACAGCTTAAGGTGGTTGGCGGCTCAGAGCAGAACGGGCACGACTTCGGCTGGCAGTTTGGCAACTGGCAGTTGCGCGGAGCCGAGGGGATCAAGGAGGATATCTGGTACTACTGCGATCAGGATCAGGAAAAATTTGACGCCGAATGGGCAAAATATCCGAACCCGGACTATCCGCCGCCGATGGGCACCAATGCTATCTTCTTCGGCGGAACCGACCCGGGCCGTTTCGTGCCGACCTACATGATCTACTGCCCGCAGGTGCGGCCCGATGTCTACCTCATCACTCAGAATGCGCTGGCCGACAACACCTTTATGGCCGTGACCCGCGACCTCTACGGCGATCAAATCTGGATTCCATCCCAGCTCGACAGCAATCGCGCCTTCAATGAATACGTGCGGGGCATAAAAAGCGGAAAAATCAAGGCGGGCGCCGACGTGCAGATGGAGGGTGGAAAAGTGCAGGTGCAGGGCGTCGGCGGGGTCATGCAGATCAACGGGATTCTCTGCAAAATGATTTTTGATCACAATCAATTCATCACCGAAACCAAAACCGATGAAGCGACCCGTCAGGCGGGTTTCGCCGTCGTACCTCGCGATCCGATTGATCCCGAAACCGGCAAACTGCGCAAGCGCGATTTCTTCGTCGAAGAGAGCTATGTGATCCCATGGATGTATCCCTACCTCACGCCGCACGGGCTCATCATGAAGATCAATAACCAGCCGACCAAAATCACCAAAGAGATGATCAAAAACGACCATGATTTTTGGGATTGGTATGTGGGTCGTCTTGTAAGCGATTCGAAGTTCACTCGTGATATTGTAGCTCGTAAAACCTTCTCCAAACTGCGCAGTGCGATCGCCGGGCTCTATGATGCACGCGGCGAAAAGGCCGAAGCGGAGTATGCTTTCAAACAGGCGGTTCAGCTTTATCCGCTCAGTCCGGAGGCCACCTTCCGGCTCGCTAATTTGTATATGAGCACTCGCCGGTTCGATGAGGCCCGCGCCGTGATTTCTGCATTTTCAGAAAAAGATGTGAACAACGAGAGTGCCGCCGGATTCCTGAAGCAGATCGAACAGATGCAAAAAATGACCGCGCGACGTGCGGCCCTTGAAAAGAAATTGCGAAGCGGCGGCGCGGGCGCGGACGTGAACAATGCCTTCGAATTGATTCAAATCTACAGCGCACTTGGGGAACATGCCCAGTTGCGGAAGCTGATCACCGACATTCTGCGCTCCAAACTTCCG
>JAOZSE010000050.1 GCA_029939835.1 Pontiellaceae bacterium | reverse complement strand
TGTTGATGAAGATGCTTGTGTGGAGATAAGTGATGCAGACAATGCAGATACTTGGGGTGGACATAAGGACATGGGAAAAATCGTTCTCGCAACACAAGAGGGATTAACAACCGAAATTGGAATTACAACCTGTAATAACGACATGTTCTTTGTCTATGACAATAACCAATGCACAAATTAAAAATCTAAAATTATTTCTGGCTCAGAATTTTTTGTAATTATCTTTAATCCTTCTTCCAGCCAAAGCTGCCAAAGCACCACCTGCCAAAAGAGAAATTGTTGTTGGCTCTGGGATAGGGACTTGAACATCCACGATTTGTGTGTCTCCGTTATTTGAAAGTCCGTAACTTCCAACCCACTCATTCCCCAAAACTTGGTCTGCGTCAATAAATGCTGAAAAAGTAGCTGTATATTCTGGATAAATAGGATATGCTTGAGGAGGAGAATTATCTAACTGAAAATAACCTTCAATTCCATTGTTATAACTCCAATCTCCAAAACTATCTTGAATTGCCATTCCATACATTCCCCTCTCTTCCAAGTTTGCCTGAATGGTGTATTTCCAGACTGAATCAGGTTCCCAATCACCAGCACCATCATTTTTAACTTCCCAATCATATCTCCACTGGACACCCTCTCTTTCAGAGTCCATGTCTTCTGTATTATGAATAATTGTATTCACATAATCTAATGTAGTTGCTTTCACCTTCAAAGGAGCCGCCAGAGCCACAGCCGCCAAAGCACCTGTCGCCAAAACCTTTCCTAATCCGCCAAACTTTTTGTTTCTCATACTATATATACAAAAAAAGGGTTTTTAAACCTTTCGCCTCTGTCATTTTGGAGGGGTTACTCGCCCCCAATCCAAAATCCTTTCCGCCCCCTTTCTCATTCCTCTCTCTTTACACGGAAAGACAGGCTCATTTATCACTATTATTTGATTTTGTCAAACACTTATCTTCTGTAGTCGCGCTCGTCGGGCGCGGATTATCAGCCGTCCTCACCGCGAACGGCTACAAGAAAACATTTATCAACTGCCTTGCCTTTCCGCATAAGGTGTCAGTCCTATCTTCTTGTCATTTTTATTGACGACGTGTTTTTCACTTTCTAAAAAGGGTGTATGGGAAGAAGTCCGCGAATTGAATATGAGGGGGCGGTTTATCATTTGATGAGCCGGGGAAATCGTCAGGAACCGATTTTTCTGGATCATTACGACAACCGGCTGTTTCTGGATACGCTGGGAGAAGCCTGCGGGCGCACCGGATGGCGGGTACACGCTTTTGTTCTGATGGGAAACCACTATCACTTATTGATCGAGACACCGGAAGCGAATCTGGTGGACGGGATGCACTGGCTGCAGGGCACCTACACGAAGCGGTTTAATATTCGTCACAACCAGCGGGGCCATCTGTTTCAGGGCCGCTACAAAGCACTGCTTATTGACCCCGAAGGCGATTATTTCCAGACGGTCAGCAGCTATATACATTTGAATCCGGCCAGGGCGGGCTTTTTTGATTTGGCAAGCGGAAAACTGGCGGACTATGCGTGGAGCAGCTATCCTCTGTATTTGCGTCCGTCTAAGCGTCCAGAGTGGTTGAGTGTGGATAGGACCCTTGGAGCATGTCATGTTCCGGATAATCACTCCGGCCGGGCAGAATACCGTCAGTATATGCAAAAACGGGTTTTGGAAATTTCCTGCAGTGAAAAGCCCCGGGAGGTTGATGAGCGTTGGGCGAAAATTCGCCGGGGATGGTGTTTCGGAGCAGATGAGTTTCGCCATCAAATGATTGAAGCGCTTGATGGAGTAATGGAGGGAAAGCGGAGAGATTCCTTTGTTGGCGTTGAATCAAAAAGGCACGATATGCTGGAGGCCGGGCGATTGCTCGAAAGAGGGCTGACCCGATTAAATTTGAGTTCAGCCGAACTGGAAACGCTAAAGAAAAGTGATCCCCGGAAAAAGGCTGTTGCCTGGTCTGTCCGGAAAAATACCAGCGTTAAAAATGAATGGATTTCGCAACAGGTTCATATGGGATGCGTATCGAAGATATCGCGTTATGTAAGGGAGGTCGAGAACGCCAAAGAGGGGATATTGTACGATCTTAGAGAAAGGATAAAAAGATAGGACTGACACCTTAGTCATGGACGACAACTTTTCAGCGGATGTGATTTTTATGCGGATGGCGCTGCGCGAAGCGGAGCGTGCCGCCGAGGCGGGCGAAGTGCCTTGCGGCGCGGTCATCGTTAAAGACGGCGAAGTAATCGGCAAAGCGCACAACCAGACGGAAACGCTCAAAGATCCCACCGCGCACGCCGAAATCCTCGCGATCACGCAGGCCGCCGCGGCCGTCGGCGACTGGCGCCTCAACGGCGCGATCCTGTACGTCACCAAAGAGCCATGCCCGATGTGCGCGGGCGCCATGGTGCTCGCGCGGCTCGATAAAGTCGTCTGGGGCGTGGACGATCCCAAACGCGGCGGCGCACGTTCCAAATTTGAAATCCTTGACCACGCCGACCTCAACCACCGCGTCGCCATCGAAACAGGTGTGCTGGAAGACGAATGCAAAGCCCTGCTTCGAGGTTTCTTCCGCGAGCGACGGCAAGAGAAAAAGGAATCGGAAAATGAAAGTACTTGATGTTTTTTTCTATGAGGCCTTCGAAGAAGAGGCCGCCGCCATTGCCGCCGTTCTCCCGCCGCATATCCGTGCCGGCTTCACCGCCGACACCATTCAGGAATACGGGGAGGCGGAACCGCCGGCACAAATCATCAGCCTGCGCACCCAGTCGCAACTTCCCGATGCATGGGCCGGAAAAATTAATGCCCTGCTCAGCCGCAGCACCGGCTACGACCATCTCGCCGCCTACCGAGCCCGCCACCCCGACGGCCCCGCCTGCGGCTACCTCCCACTCTACTGCGCGCGCGCCGTCGCTGAGCAGGCCATGCTTCTCTGGATCGCCCTCAGCCGCCGCCTCACCGTCCAGCGCCGCCAGTTCCGCACCTTTGATCGCGACGGTATTACCGGGCGCGAACTCGCCGGAAAAACCCTGCTCGTGGCCGGGGTCGGCAACATCGGCAGCGAAATCGTCCGGATCGGACAGGGTCTCGAACTAACCGTCTACGGCGTTGATCCTGTTCAGAAATACGACTTCGTGAACTACGTTGAACTGGACAAAAAGATCGGCGAGGCCGACATCATCGTCTGCGCCATGAACCTGACGGATGAAAACCGCGAAATCTTTAACTATAAACGGCTTAGGAAAGCAAAATACGGGGCTATCTTCATCAATATCGCCCGCGGCGAGCTCGCTCCCGCCGCCGATCTGCTCCGCCTGCTCGAAGAAGGCAAACTCGGCGGAGCCGGACTGGACGTCTATGAAGCCGAAAGCGAACTGGCCGTCGCGCTGCGCACCGGCGGAACCTGCCAAAGTGAAAGCGCCCAGACAGTGCTGAAACTCAACGAGCGCGACGACGTGCTCTGCACACCGCACAACGCCTTCAACACGGAAGAGGCGGTGCAAAGAAAATCAGAGCAGAGCGTAGAACAGATCGAACACTTCCTGAAAACCGGTGCCTTTCTATGGGACGTGCCCTATGAAAATTGACGGCAAACACTACCGGACCATCTGGGTGAGCGAGGCTAATCGCGAAACCGTCTGCATTATCGATCAGCAGTGCCTCCCGCACGATTTCCACATCATGGAGCTCAAGACGGTTGAAGATTTCTGCGTTGCTATTTCAGAAATGTATGTGCGCGGCGCGGGCCTGATTGGTGCCACGGCAGGCTTCGGCATGTACATCGCCGCGCTCCGCGCACCCAAAGGTAAATTCGATGAAGCGCTGCACAAAGCGGGCGAGGCGCTCAAGGCCACACGCCCAACGGCCGCCAACCTCGCGTGGGCCGTAACCCGCCAGCTGCGCGCCATTGCACAGGCGGATTCCGTGGAAGCAAAGATTGAAACCGCGTTCAACACCGCACAGGAAATTGCCGATGAAGACGCGGACTTCTGCCGCCGCATCGGCGAGTACGGCCTGCCGCTGATCGAAGAAATCAGCCGACGGAAAAACGGCGAGCCCGTGAATATTCTCACGCACTGCAACGCGGGCTGGCTCGCCTTCGTCGATTACGGCTCGGCCACCGCGCCGATCTATGCTGCGCACGCGGCGGGTATTCCCGTTCACGTATGGGTCGATGAAACACGCCCGCGCAATCAGGGCGCAGCACTCACCGCGTGGGAATTCGCGCACCACGGCGTGCCTCACCATTTAATCGTTGATAATGCGGGCGGCCACCTCATGCAGCACGGAATGGTCGATCTGGTGATTACCGGAACCGACCGTGTGACGCGCAACGGCGATGTCGCCAACAAAATCGGTACCTACCTCAAGGCGCTGGCCGCGCACGATAACAACATCCCATTTTATGTCGCACTGCCCTCCTCCACCTTCGATTTTTCGCTGACCGACGGCGTACGCAACATCCCGATTGAGGAGCGCAACGCGGACGAAGTCCGGTATGTCAACGGTACCGACGGAAAGCGCGCGCTGATCTGCCCGGAGGAGACCCCGGCGCGCAACTGGGGCTTCGACGTCACCCCCGCGCGGCTGGTCACCAAACTCATCTGCGAGCGCGGTGTCTGCGATGCGAGTGAAGAAGGCATTCTTTCGCTCTTCCCTGAGGAGCGGCAAAATGGATGAAGGCTATATCAAATTCACGGTTCACCTGACCAATGGCCCCGCCCCGGCTCACCCCGCCCTCGACGAACTCAACCGCGCCCGTACGCAGCTTCACGACCTTAAACTGATCGGCATGTATCCAAACGGCATCGGCTACGGCAATCTGAGCCTGTGCGCGGAAGACCCGTCAACATTCATCATCAGCGGCACCGCCACCGGCAGCAAACGCGTGCTCGACGCGGAGGACTACTGCCTCGTCGACTCATTTAATCTCGCGGCCAACGAAGTACGATGCATCGGCCGCGTCAAGGCATCATCGGAATCGATGAGTCACGGCGCGGTGTACCGCGCCTGCGCGGGCGCGCAATGCGTCATTCACATTCACAGCCGCGCGCTGTTTGACTTCATGCTCGCCGGGCCGTACCCGCGCACGTCGGAAACCGCCGCGTTCGGCACGCCGGAACTGGCTGAAGAAATCGGCGCGCTCGCCGCCGCCTCGCCGGAGGGCGGACTCTTCGCCACCGCCGGCCACGAAGAGGGTGTCATCGCCTATGGCCCGACTCTCCCCGCCACGCTCGAAACCATTCTCGACCTCCACCGTCTCTGTACAGAGTCATCCATATAACCGAAACAAAAAGATGCCTTGCTAAACCACCCCTTGCTTTTTTAAGCTTCGCCGCTTATGGACACCCGTCAAAAACCATTTGGACAGATCAATAGCTCAATCGGGCCGCTCACCCTCTTTGCAAGCACTGCGGCCGATCAAACCGCCCTGTACAAAGAGCTCGGGAAGCGCGTTTATCAGTGCGAACCGGAAGAATATGTCCGCCGCCTCGCGCGGCACATTTGCTTTCCGACGGATCAGCTGAAGAAAAAAGCATCCCGACCTGCCCGCCCGCTGTTCACATCGGAAGATGTCAAAGATCTCTCCGCAGTCGATCTGGAAGTTTTCTCCGCCCTCTATATCCAGAACCACCCCTCTCTCTACAGAAAGTTTGAGTCCGCAAGGGCCGTGGATAAAAACGGCAACCCGGTCATTTCATGGAAACTCGAGGATGTGCTGCATCCGAAAGAGGACGACGAAAGTTTTATCCGGTACCTGCACCGTCTGGCATGCCTCAAGGAAAAGAGGGAGCTTGAGCAGGCCGAAAAACAGGCCGCTAAAGAAAGGCTGCACGCGGCCCATCCGGCCCGGTTCGCCGACGCTGAAGAAATCAAAAAACCCGCCGATTGGGCCCGTCTGTTTTCCAAACCGGCACTCTGGTTTGGCGCTGCCATAACCTTGGTTTCCATTTGCGGTCTCGCAGTCGCGCTTCACGCGCTTTCTCTGATCCGGTACAGCGCGGCCGCCCATCAAAACGGGTCGGCCGGCGACATCACCCTGAACATTAATTTCGAGTTGAGCCGCATCGCGGAGCTGTTAAACAGCCTGCAGAAAGCACAAACAAATGCCCGCGCTGCTTCCGCCGACGAGGAACCGCCGCCGGAACCTTCAGCGCCTGTGGAAGATGATCGGCCCCCTCCTCCGGACACTGAACAGATTTTGGAAGAACTGCGGAAAGACTGCCAGCCTTCCTCCCCATGAGGATTGCCCCTATGAAACGCGATATTGAATGGGTCGAAAAACTCGAAGACGGTGTAAAGCGCACCGTGCGCATCGTTTTTCCCGGCAGAGGAAAAATCAAATGGCAGTTCAAGCGTTCCGATGAGATGCAGTGGGACTACGACACGCCGCCCTCTCCCGAAGACTGGCAGGCTCTCGAAGAAAAAATGGATGCTCTCTATCACCGGCGACGCGCTGCCTTCCGCGACCTCGAACTCGTCCGCAAAATGAGGAAAAAACATGGCTGAAGTTATTTGGCAGGGACGGTTCTCCGAACCGTCCGCGGACGCCTCGGAGAGGCATCCCTACCTGTAAGGCAGGCAAATATGAGTGTACAAACTTTTCAGTTATCCGGTGAACATATTCAGCTGATTCAGCTCCTCAAAGCGACCGGTCTCTGCGGCACCGGCGGAGAGGCCAAGATTGTCGTATCCGAAGGATTGATCACCGTTGACGGCGAAACCGAAACGCGCAAGCGCTGCAAACTAACCCGCGGGAAGCGGATTGAATACGACGGCCACACGATTGAGATTCAGTAATGGGATTAGGCATCCAGCTTAAAGAAGGCGGCTGTGAGTTTGTGCTCTACGCGCCGCAGGCGGCGCAGGTCACGCTGATGCTGTTCGACCGCGCCGAAGATGAAACACCCGCGCGCGAAATCGAGTGTGCGTGCGATGGCGACCACTGGCACACCTTCGTGCCCGATGCACAGCCCGGGCTGTTCTACCTCTACCGCACGGAAGCCGAACAACAACTGCTCGACCCCTATGCGCACGCCGTGCATACCCCGCGCAAGTGGGGCGAAAAACCAGATGTTTTTCCTAAATGCGTCATCGTCGGCGATGACTTCGACTGGAGCGGCGATGCGCGACCCGATACGCCGTGGGAACAAACCGTCATTTATGAAGCGCACCTGCGCGGCTTTACGCGCGGCGCGGGCGGCGGCACCTATCTCGACTTCATCAAAAAAATCCCGCACCTCAAGGAACTCGGCGTAACCGCTGTCGAATTCCTGCCGCTCTTCGAATTCAACGAACTCGAATTCCACCTTGAAGGCAACGAGCGCAAGGAACTGCTCAATCTCTGGGGCTACAGCACACGCGCCTTCTTCGCACCGATGAGCCGCTATGCCGCCTCGCCCGAACCCGGCGCGGCAATTACCGAACTCAAACAGCTCATCAAAACGCTGCACGCCGAAGGGATTGAGGTGATCCTCGACGTTGTATTCAACCACACCGCCGAAGGCCCGGCCTACTGGCCGACCTGTTCGTTCCGCGGCCTCGCCGATTCAACCTATTACCTAAAAAAGGAGGATGGCTCGTACCAGAACTGGAGCGGGTGCGGCAACACCGTCAACGCCAATCATCCCGTCGTCAGCCGGATGATCGTTGACTGCCTTAAATACTGGACCGAAGAATTTCATATCGACGGCTTCCGGTTTGACCTCGCCACCGCGCTCTGTCGCGGCGAAGACGGAGAACTGCTCGAAAAACCGCCGGTGATCGTAATGATCGAGACCGAGCCCGCCCTCGCCGATGTCAAGCTGATCGCCGAGGCGTGGGACGCCCGCGGCGGCTATCAGGTTGGCCATTTCCCCGGCAAACGTTTCAGCGACTGGAACGGAAAGTTCCGCGACGACATCCGCCGTTTCTGGAATCATCACGACCCCATCGCTAAGCTCGCCACGCGGCTCGCGGGCAGTTCCGACCTCTATCAGCACAACGGAGGCTCGCCGCTTAACAGCATCAACTTTGTCACCTCGCACGACGGCTTTACGCTCGCCGATCTCGTCTCCTACGCGCACAAGCACAACGAAGCCAACAGCGAAAGAAGCGGTGACGGCGAAAACCATAACTGGAGCATCAACTTCGGCGTTGAAGGTCCGACACGCCGGCGCGACGTTTGCTCCGCGCGCCTTCGGCAACAGAAAAACCTGCTCGCCACCCTTCTGCTTGCGCGGGGCGTACCGATGCTCACCGCGGGTGACGAATTCAGCCGCACGCAGCAGGGCAACAACAACGCCTACTGTCAGGACAACAAAATCTCATGGCTCGACTGGCCGCTGCTCGAAAAAAACCTCGAACTGTTCGAATTCACAAAAAAACTGATTAAACTGCGCGCGGCGTTTCCGCAGCTGCATTGCGGCACATTCTTCACCGGAAAAGACGATGTCCAATGGCTCGGCCCGCATGGCCGCGAACCCGACTGGCATCATGACCGCGCGCTTGGGATGCTTTTACCCTGTGCAAAAGTAGGGACGCATCTCCGGGGCGTCCATGGACGGTTCGGAGAACCGTCCCTACCAGAGATGCTTTTGGAAGCAAAAGACCTGCTCATCCTCATCAACAACGAATCTCATTCGGTAAAATTTGATCTGCCGCCCGGCGACTGGGAACTCGAACTCTACACCTCCGAAAAACCGCCCAAACACGGAAAACTCCGCCCCCACTCCCTCGCCGTCCTCAGCAAAATATAAAGTAGAAGAGGCTTCCAGCCTGTTCAGACAGGCAAGACGCCTGTCCTACTTTGTTGGACGATACGCTTACAGTTTTCCTAACATGCTCTAAGTTATTGCGTTGCGACGCCTTCGACACCTTCAGCGTTGGCCTCGGAAATTGTTACGGAAACAACGGTCCCGATGAGATCGGCAGAACCGGAAAACTGCACGGGCACATAGTGTTCGGAACCGCCGGTGCAGGTTCCGTTTTTGCAGTGCTCGACGAGGACGTGAACCGTTTTTCCAATGAAGGTTTCGTGAAAGGCTGCGGTCATTTCATCGGCCAGCGCGGCAAGTCGCTGATGCCGTTCGTGCGCAACGTCCGGCGATACGGCATCCGGCAATTCCGCCGCGCGGGTGCCGGGTCGCGGCGAAAAGGTGAATATGTGCGTCCGCGAAAAGCCGATCCGCTTACAGAATTCAAAGGTTTCTTCAAATTCAGCGTTCGTCTCGCCGGGGAAGCCAACGATGACATCGGTGGTAATCGCTGGATTTCCGTGCATGTCATCAAAAATTGTAGGACGTCGTTGCCACTCCCTTCGGTCGTTGCCGCCTAATAACGCGGTCTCTCTCCCGTTGGTCAAGTCTCGTATTCGAGAGGGCGTGTCTTCATGTCGCGACCACACCGGCTTCTGAATATAGGAAGCCGGTCCTACAAGTGATTCGGTATTTATTTCGTTACGATGTGCCAGCGCGGCGCGGGCGCGCTCGACGGCGGCGGCATACTCGTCGGCGGTGTAGCCCCGCCCCATCTGCTCCAGCACCAAATCGGAGCCGGACTGCAATGAAAGATGCAGGTGCGGCATGACTTTGGGCGACGAGGTCCAGACCGCGAGCAGTTCATCGGTCAGTTCCGCGGGATGCAGGCTCGACATCCGTATCCGGAAATCGCCCGGCAATTCGATGAGTTTGGCCAATATATCATATAATGATATATGTGTCTCCCGCCCGTAGAGTCCGACGTGGACGCCGGTGACGACGATTTCGCGGTAGCCGCGCTGAATGAGCGTCTCCGCTTCGCGGACGGCATCGGCCAGCGGCTTGTCGCGCGGCGCACCGCGCAGTTGCGGCACAATACAGTAGGCGCAGCCCGCGTCGCAGCCGTCCTGAATTTTCAAAAACGCGCGCGTCTGCTCGCCAAAAGCTTCGACACCCAACGCGTCGGCATTTTCGGGCAGGCGGAAATCGGGGTTCGGCAGCGAAAAGGTCTGAAGCTGATCGGCAAGCAGCTGTACCCAGCCGGACCCGGCGGCGACGCGAACGGCAATGCCGCTAATCTCTTCAATGACCTCTTCGGCGGCGGCGCAGCCGGTCAGGAATACCGCCGCACCGGGGTGGGTGCGAATCGCGCGGCGCACGGCCTGCCGCGATTTCTGCACGGCGGTGGCGGTCACGCCGCAGGTGTGTACGACCACGAGATCAGCAGCATCTTCCGCTTCGCGCAGGCCGAAGCCTTCGAGCACGCGCGCGATCTGCCGCGCGTCGTACTGGTTTACTTTGCACCCGAGCACGTCGAGCGCATAGGTCTGAAGTGTTTTAACCATGAAAGGCTCAAGAATAGCGGTTCTGTGCCTGTCGAAAAGAGCAGAAACTGAAAGCAACTGCGTTGCAGTTCAGCGCTTCGCGACGCAAGAGCAACACGTTTTCTAAGTTTTGGAAGCCGTTGACCTTGTCGGAACGCCCGTAAATTGGAAAGATACCCAGCAATATGTTGAGCCGCCTGAACATCCGTAATCTTGCCCTGGTCGATTCTGTTTCGATCGAGTTCGGCGACGGTCTCAATGTGATTACCGGCGAAACCGGCGCGGGCAAATCGCTTTTGATCGGTGCGCTGCGCCTGCTGCTCGGCGAACGGGCCGATAAAAGCCTCATCCGTACCGGCGAAGCACGCTGCGGCATCGAGGCGGCCTTCGCGCTGGCCGATTCGTCCACCGCTGATGCCGCACTCAACGCATTCGACCTGCCGCCCTGCGAAGGCGGCGAACTGATCATCCGGCGCACGATCACCGAAAACAGCTCGAAGAATCTGGTGAATGACTCTCCTGTAACGCTCAACGTGCTCAAAGCCCTCGGCGATGTACTGGTCGATATGCACGGGCCGTACGACCATCAGTCGCTGTTGCGAACTGAAGCGCAGCTTGAAATCCTCGATGCGTTCGGCCATTTCGAAAACGACCGTGCCACGTATCGCGAAATGTACAGCCGATTGCATGAGTTGGGAAAGAGGCTGGCCGAACTCTCGCAGGTTGACGAAATCGAACTGGCCGAGCAAATCGATATGCTCAACTATCGCGTAAAGGAGATCGCGGAGGCGCGGATTTCTGAAGAGGACGAAGAAACCATAACGCAGGAGCACGAACAGATTGCCAACGCCAGCACGCTCCTTGAAATGGCGCAGCGCGCAAGCAGCGCGCTGACCGAAAGCGAAGCCTCGGCCTTTGAGGGGCTTACGGCCGCGAGGCAGGCGTTCGCGCAAATGGAGAAATATCATCCCGAAGCCGAAACCTGGGCAGCGGAGATCGAAAGTGCGGCGACCAGTGCGCAGGAAATTTCATCTGCGGTACAGAGCGCGTTCGGCCACATGGATGCCAGCCCCGAACGGATGCAGTTCCTCGACGAGCGCCTCGGGCTCTACCAGAGTTTTAAGCGCAAGTACGCGCCGTCCATTCCGGAAATCCTCGAAAAATGCGAGCAGTGGAAAGCTCGCCTCAAAGATTTGGAAACGCGTGATGAGCAGCGCGCGACGGTTGAAGCCGATGCCAAGGCAGCACGCACCGAGACGGAAAAGGCGGGCAAAGCACTTCGTAAAAAACGGCAGCAGGCGGCGGGCAAGCTGGCGGATGCCATCACCGCCGAACTGCGCGATCTCGGTTTTGAGCACGGCCTCTTCGAGGTGCAGCTACTCGCCTGCGAGCCGACGGCCTCGGGCATGGACGAAATCGAGTTCGGCTTTGCGCCCAACGCGGGCGAAGCGATGCGTCCGCTGCGGGCCATTGCTTCAAGCGGTGAAATCTCACGCGTGATGCTCGCCGTTAAAGCGGTGCTCGCGCGGCACGACCG
Organism: Pontiellaceae bacterium; assembly: GCA_029939835.1. GTDB lineage: Bacteria > Verrucomicrobiota > Kiritimatiellia > Kiritimatiellales > Tichowtungiaceae > Tichowtungia. The sequence continues at coordinate 432 of JAOZSE010000050.1, read as the reverse complement.
TATTCCGCTGCTAGTCTTTGACGAGATCGATGCCAACGTCGGCGGCGAAATTGCTAACGCGGTCGGCGGGAAGCTCGCGCAGGTTGCGGACCTGCACCAGGTGGTCGCCATCACGCACCTTCCGCAGGTTGCGGTTTTCGGCACAACGCATTTCGCGGTGAGCAAGGATGTTCGCGAGAGCCGTACGTTTACCGGCATTACTCCGCTGGAGGATGACGCGCGCGCCGAAGAAATTGCTCGCATGCTCGGCGGCAAAGGCCTGACCAACGTCACGCTTCAGCACGCCCGTGAAATGCTGAAAAACGCCAGGTAAAAACTGCCAAAAAAACTCACCGGCTTCTGCTCTCATCCCATACGTTTAAACGTACGGGGTGATGATGGCTCTTCGTCACTTTGAATGGGTAAGGCCCGTTACAGCGGGCAAAGTCAGCT
>JAOZSE010000160.1 GCA_029939835.1 Pontiellaceae bacterium | reverse complement strand
GATGGTTCGCCGTATCGGTATTATCTCGATACTGCAAACCCAAGGTCGCGGCGGGAATGATCACAACGGCCAACGCCCCGATAATGGAAAGAACCATGAGCAGTTCAACCAGCGTCATTGCGCTGCGGTGTTGGAGAAGACCCATAAAACTCCCGAAAATCTAGCGACGCTCCGTCGGTCGGGTCATCTGTTTTATAAGCCAAAATACGATACCAACCACCAACAGGCCGGAGAGGCCGAAAAGCCACCTGTGCCCAGTTGCCTCCTCCATAGAACGCGTGCGCGATGAAAGCGTCGCCCCCGGCTTCGGCGCACCCGTGGCCGTTACTTTCCACGGAGGAAAGTCCAGCCCGGCCTTAACATCCCGGTGGCGCTGAACAGCGATCTCGCGCTGCTCCGTGATGTACTTTTCATATTTTTTGTTGGCTTCTATACGCTCGCGCCGCAACTGCGGTTCGCGCGCAGAGGCATCCGGAGGCAGCATGGCATACGCCATTCCGCATCCGAACAACACCATCCCGGCGACTATCCATACTTTTATTTTTTTCATTCCAGAGGTAACTCCAACCAACGAACCATTTGCGAGGCCATCACGATACGCGGCAATGTACCCGGCAACCAGGGTGCAAATCCAGATCCATCTTCAGAATCCGAACCCAAGCGGATATCCCAATTCAATGAAAGATTTCCATGCCGCTTCACCGCTTCGTCGCGGCAAACAATCGAACCATTCACCACCGCATTGTTATCCAACTCGCCCATAAACAGATGGTTCGCATACGTAACGCAATCGAAATGACCGACCCACGGATCCACGCCCAACGTGGCGAAGTCGGCTTCGCTCAAGGTCGACTCATAATAGAGGCGCGGATCACCATCGGTTTGAACGGCATTGAAGAACTCGCCGTCCTGCCCCGTATAATCGCCATCAAAATAGGGAACACCATCCACATAGAATTTAACATAGCCGTTGAGCGCATCCGTTACATCCACCGCGTGAGATTTAGTGTAAGGGTTTTTCAGATATTTCCGATTCACATGCGTGCTCCACGAGGTGTAGTCGCCAAAGACGAGAGAGCCTTTGGCGCAGAGGCCTAGAAAGTCCTTGTCTTTATTGGCATTCGCCGTGGCATAGGGATTGCCATCCGGCTTCGGCCAGCTCGGTGCATCTAGCGCAACCACATCGCCGATGATGTGTACATTGCGACCCGCATAGATGGTTCCCTGCCCGGTATAATTACCTTTGATGTAGACATCACCCTGCGCCACAATCACACCATCGATTTCAAATGGGGTGACCGTGCCATCGAGGAACAGACTTCCGTCATCCAGCGTGCTTGGAAATCCAGCATCCTCACCGGGGTCATCCCCCCACACCGCATCAACCGTCACCACGCCACCCTGCGAAATCGTTCCTCCATTGGCCACCGCATAGTCTTCGTACTCACTCAGAGGCCCGATGTAGGGAAGCTCCATGCGCTCCACCCCTTCGTTGTAAACGCTGGACTCGGCATAGCCCTGGCTCCAGTACGTATTAGTATTGCTTCGGTTAAAGTCGGTATATTCCGCTGGGCGGGCACTTCCCGCATAGGGCTGTGTGGAATACTTGCTCCAATTGAGGTTTTTATAATTCTTCTTCGTGTCGACGATTCCAACGGCATAGGCATCGCCGTTGAGCAGAATCGAAGAGTATTTCAACTCAATGTTTTCGTTGGCACGCACATCCCCATTAAAGTTGGCGTTCACACCGGAAAAATAGGCATCGTTATCAATAAAGAGAATATAATCGAAGACACCGCGCGGGCCTCCGGAATATCCACCCGGAGCCATTGCTCCGCTGGCATATTCATAGAGAACATTTTCCTGAATTCGGCGCGTCACCCCTCGATAGGTCGCCATGGCGATATTAGTGATGGTGATGTCGCACTCATAATTAGAAATATCCCGGTTCACCTGACCCGAGGCAGTATGAACCGTCACGGTGGCCAGAATCCCGGAATCACCCGTGCTCTGAAGCCCACTCAAGCCGCCATCCACAATCTCAACCCCGTCTTCGGTGACCACCACGGTTATATCTTCGTCCCGAAACGCCAATACATCGTAGGCATCCCAGCCATTGTCACCAGCACGAGCCTCCTCAAACTCCAGATCCAGAGCGTACTTACGTGCCTCCAACGCCGACTGAATGACCCATAGACATTGATCGTAGCCTTCCCAACGCTCAGCTGTGCGCAAACTATTGCGTGCTGAAAAGAGAAATGCACCGCCAATAACCGAGGCAATGACCAAGAGCGCCAAAACGCCCGTCAGTACGAATCCGTCTGAATGTTTTCGTGTTTTCATAATGTCCTCCTCTTTATTCTGAATTCAGTAAAACAACCCGAATGGTCTGCGGATGCTCGTTTGTTTTTCCCCCCGCTGAAAAATAGAGCGTATAGGTCAATTCCAGCACGTCATCCTCCACAAACTCCGCATCAAACCCTCCAACCTTTACGTCAGGCGATGTGTTGCCAGCATTTCCGACATTCTGTCCATAGGCCCACTTCACCGGAAGAAGTGGATCTTTATTATTAAGCCAGATGTTTTTCGGGCTGTTCGTGGGAATCCATCCGTAACTCCTGTATTTCTCGCCGCTCAGAATCGGATAGTACTCCAGATACTCCCAGTTTCCATAGGGGTTGATGGTGTGATTGGTGGCTGAGAGCAGGCCGGTTCCCTTGCCAAACCCGCCATCGAGCAGGCGCGTGCGTGTGACACGTGCGTGAGTGGCAAGCTTCCACTGCGCCATGCCGTCATACCAGACCGAAAAACTGCGAGTGAGCAATGTGCCGAGGGCAAAAAACACCATCACCGAAAGCACCGTGGACAACAATACTTCGGGAAGCGTAAATCCTCTGCGCGTCCTTTTATTCATCATTCCCACTCCTTCTGCCGGTGTCCCCGATAGCGTCGCACGTCGTAGCGAACCAGCGGTCGGTCCCCAAAATCGATTGGGCTGTTCGTGCCGGCATAGACCTGTACGGTAATATCCCAATACATCACTGGATCGGGCAGTGTCGGCGCATCGATTTCCGCCACAATGGAGCATTCCACAATCCCGTGAGGGTAAAGAATGCTGTTCGTGGGTGCGTTCCATATTTCAAACGGACGCTCCGACATCTTTGGAAGATCGTCCATCGGCAGATTGTAGACCTCCCAGAGCCTGTCGAAAGCCAGGCCCTGCGCGTCGAGCTTGGCACGCGAACGCATCAAAATCCGATAGGAGGCAATC
>JAOZSE010000159.1 GCA_029939835.1 Pontiellaceae bacterium | reverse complement strand
CGGGAACCCCGCGAGTTTCCAAGGTTTGGAACTTAGGGAATGTTTCACCAATACGTCATTTTTCGACAGCATCACCGTGTCGGACACGTCGTCGGACGAGTCCGACACCGATGGGGACGGTCTCCCCGACAGCTGGGAAGAGCAGTACTGGCCGGGCGACCTCTCGCACAGCCCCGGTGATCTGGCGGCCAACACCGATTACACGGTTGGGCAGTGCTACATCGCCGGACTTGATCCGACCGATCCGGATGCCGCATTTCTGCTGTCTTCCGTCTTCAGTCCTCTGTCCTCTGTTCTCCAGTGGTCGGGGGTAAGCGGTCGCGTTTACATCGTTTACTGGACAAGCAATCTGCTCAGCGGATTTGACGGCCCGCTGGAAACCAACCTGCCGTGGACACCCGGCATCTTCACCGACGCCACCCACAGCGCGGAAGAACAGGGCTTTTATAAAATAGACGTCCAGCTGGAGCCGTAGTCTCTTCTCAAATTGAACGGGCTTCGAGAATGCGCAGACAGCCTGCCGGGACGGTGAATTCAGAACGGCGCTCATTGACATCGAGCGCCTCACCGCTCAGCAGGTCGCGGATTGCAAAATCGCCGTCCAGTTGGATTTTGACTTCCACACGGCGGTTCCGTGGATTCAGCCAGCCGGGATCAATCGCGTAGATACGGTAGGTGCTGTCATCCATGCGGACGGTGTGGAAAAAGACATCGTCGCCGAACGGGCGGAAGGGCAGGTTATCCGCCGCTTTTTCAAATGATTCTTTCAGTGCTTCGGCGGCTTTCATACCGGTCAGTTTTTTTCCGCCTTCGCGCCAGAGCTCAATGCCATCGGTGTGCCACCATTCCTCGACGCCTGCGACGGCGTCGAGGTTCGCATGTGCCGGAACAATGGCGATGGGGCCGTAGGGGGTGGCGGGAATATGGCCGAACTGTTCTTTTTTATTGAACAGGACGCTTTGCAGGGCGTGTTCCGGTGTTTGGGTATAGCCCCAGGTAACGCCGTTGTGCGGAATGACCGCGTCTTCGAGGTCGTTGTCAACCCAATCGAGCCAATCGTCGGGGCTGTGGCCGTTATGCGCCTCGTTGAGCCATTTCATCGGCACATTGTGCACGGCAATGCCCAGCGTAGAGAGACCGGCCATGTTTTCCGGTTCCGGAGCCATCAACAGTCCTTTTCCGAGCATATGGAAAATGATTTCGGTGGATTCGTGTCCCGTCTGCGTGAAGCCTTCTTTATTCATGTGTTCAATGCGCATGTGAAAGGCATCGCCGCCCATCAGCGTTTGTACGGCGAGCAGGCGCAGGAAGGGGTGACCATGTTTGGGATATTCCCATTCGTGGTAGCGGGTCGCCGTAAAAAGGTCGAGCACGACCGCGACTTCCATGTGTTTAATCAGTCCGGCCTGGCGTAACCCAAGGCGCGCCATCAGGTTGATCTCCGGCGTGCGCGAGTTGGAATTTTCCACCGCCGCCGTCAGCACCGTTTTTCGATCACCTTCAAAAAGAAGGTCGAACATTTCCTCGCGTGACGGAACCGACATCCACCAGACCCCTTTGTTATGCGAGGTGCAGCGTTTACCGCCGTATTCTACACAAAGATCGGCCAGCGGGCCGAAGTAATGTTCGTAGAAGCGCGGCAGACTTTTGAAATGTTCCGTTTCCGCGCAGGTAAAACCGGTCAGATAGGTCGGCCCGGCTTTGAGAAGAGCCTCGGCCGTTTTAAGAGTCAATTGCGGCTGGGCTCCGTGCGCAAAGTGGATGAGTACCGGAATTTCATTTTCCTCAAACGTTTCTATGATGCTCACCAGATCTTCCCGACTGCGGGGCTTCGAGCCGCTGTGAGTTCCGGGGAAGGGCTGTCCATCGGTGCCGATGGCGGGTTGATCTTCGAGCAGGTCGATGGAGCCGGTGGCCAGCAGATTGTCGTATTGCCCGAACTGATCTCTAAACCAGGTGAGCATGCCAACGTTTTTTTGGGCTTTGTTCAGATGAAACAGGCGCAGATCATAGATCGGCCCGCCGATCGGTGATGTCCCGTCATGTGCAAGCACCTGCTCGCGAAGCGCGGCAATGTTTTCGCCGATACGCTTCGGCAGGCCCTGCCGTTTCAGGGACAATATCTGTTTTTTCCAGTCGACGGAAAGGTCTATGCGGTAAAGAGTTTCGTCGCCGTTCGGGACGGATCCCAACCAGAGCGTATCACCGTCGATCAGCAGATCCGTGAAGCCCAGGTCAGCCTCAAAGTGTTCGAGCACTTCGCCGTCGGAGCCGATCAGCCGAAAGCTGCTTCCGGCCAGAACCAGTGTTTCAAGCCCCTCGCGATCCGGCAGCAGATTAACAGGTCGCACAAAAGCGGTGCTGTAATATTCCGATGTGCTTCGATCATAATCTGGGTGGTCATTCAACCCCGGTGTAAGCCAGAGCCTCTCACCTCCAGCGTCGAGCGCCATCACCGCCTGCCGGATCCAGAGCGATTCGCCCAGAATGATTTCATCCTTTCCATCATTGTCGATGTCTGCACAACGAACGGAAAATGCATTAAATCGGCCCTGCGTGTTTTCCCAGTTTTCGCGACCCGACATCAGCCACTGTTTGTCGCGGAGTTCTAAATCTCTGCGGTTAATATCGTAGACCGCCATTTTGATGCGGCGGTCGATCACAACCAGCTCATCCTTGCCGTCACCGTCGAGATCGCCAGCCGCCAGCCGGGATACAAAATGCTCCGGCGCTTGCTGCTGATGCAGCAGCTTTCCTTTGCTGCTGAGCATGTAAATCTGCCGGTCAAATCCACCGCAGATGATCACCGGCTCTTTGCCTTTTCTCGGATAAGCAACAACGGCATCCATCAGTTGAAGCTGTGCCTCAAACGTCCAGAGCACTTCGCCCTCGTGCGAAATCACGTAGAGTGTGCCGTCGGCGCACGGTGCAATAAACTCGGGTTTGCTGTCGCCGTTGATATCCGCCGTGCGCAGCTCATAAGCAAATCCACCAAGCGGAACTTCCCACAGCACAGCGCCGTCTTCGGGATTCACGCAACGGATGGCACCGTCGCGTGCGCTATAGACGATTTTATTGACTCCGTCACCGTTGACGTCGGCGGCAACCAGACGCCAGGCACTTCCTTTAACCGGAAGATAAGGTGTTTCTGCCAAGGCCATCATCAAGACTCCTGTTAATATGAAACCCAGCAGGCCGAACGTTTTCATTGCAGCCTCACGGCGTCGGGCCGTTGGAGCGCGCGAGGAGTTCTTTGAACTCTTTTTCGGGCATCAGTT
>JAOZSE010000158.1 GCA_029939835.1 Pontiellaceae bacterium | reverse complement strand
GGTCGCCGCGCAACCGACCGACGATAGTGACAACGACGGTCTGGATAATGGCGAGGAAGAAGACCTCGGCACGCAGCCCGACAACGAACTCGACCCCATTTTCGTCGATGACGATGCGCCGAACGATGATCTCTTTTATGACCCCGAAATCAGCGATCCGCTGGAAGACGGTTCCATGGCGCACCCGTTCGATGCAATTGCCGAAGCTGTGGCTGCGGCGACCGACGGCATGACCGTTTTAGTGACGAATGGCTGGTATGCCTTCACCGGAAACTACGGGATTGATCCGCAGGGAAAAGCCATCACGATCCGTTCGTGGAATGGTCGCGATGTCACATTTATTAACAGTATGGGAATTGCCCCGGTCTTCACGATTAATAGCGGAGAAGACACGAACACTGTGATTCAGGGCTTTTCGCTCACCACCTCGCTCTGCGAAGGCTCTGATGGCGATTGTAACTGGGTCAACGGGATCGAAATAAATAATGCCAGCCCGATCATTGAGGATTGCCGCATTCACGAGTGCGAACTCAATGGCATCAAATGTATCGGCGCGGCGAATCCAATCCTTCGCAACAACATCATTGAAGAGGTGCTCACCGGCATCTACTGCGAAGGCGGCGCAACCCCGACCATCGTCAGCAACCAGATTCGAAACAACTGGTTCTATCATACGCCCGAGCCTATTCATGAGTCCGGCTGCGGGATCTACGCCAACGGTAGTGCGGGTCTCACGATTCAGGATACACAGATTGAGGATTGCTGGGGTCGCGGAATCTATGTGGTGGGCGACACCAATCTGACCATTACCGGCACGGTGATTACCAACTGTTTGGGCGGCATCCGCGTGGACGGGGGTTCGTTGACGATGAGCGAGTGTATGCTTCGCGGCAATCAGGGACCCAACTATTACATGGCGGGCGATGTTCTGGTGAAGACCACTCATTTAACACCTCTGGGTGTCGAGGATGTTGAAGACACGACAGATAACGATGAAAATGGCGGCGGCCTGCTTCTGATGGACGGAGCCACCGCCTTTATTGAAAATGTTTTGATGCTTCAGGCAACCACCTGGGCTGAAGATCCCGACTATAACGAAGGTAAAATTGTCCCCGATTACGGATTGGGTGCTGGCCTGTATGTGGGTGAAAATTGTGAGCTGGTCAGCGTCAACTGTACCGTGGCCGACAACCTCGCCAATACACGAGGCGGCGGAACCTCCTGTCATGAAGATCTGACGCTTCGCAACATCATTGCCTTTGGAAATCGTTCGTTTAACACCTACATTGCCGATGAAATTCGCTGGGTTGCGCCTCTGGAGAAGTATCATAACCTCCACTGCCGAAGCGGCTATACCCTCGTTTGGCACGGCGATATAGAATATAAATATTTCAGTGATGACAACCTCTACTTCTTCGGCATTGTCATCACCAACGATCCCGGCTTTATCGGCGGAGGAGATTACCATTTGTCCACGATCGCATCGCCCTGTATCGATATCGGTTCACCCGTTTTTGCACCGCTGATCGATTACGATGGCCTCCCGCGTCCGTTCAATGCCGGCAAAGGGCCGACCACCAACGCGTGGCACGACCTCGGGGCTTACGAGTTCTCCTCTGACGACTACGATGGAGACGGCCTCACCAACAGCGAAGAGCTTTCGTTGGGAACCGATCCAACCGATCCGGATAGCGACGACGATGGCCTGCCCGACGGATGGGAACACCACAATGGTCTTGATCCACTCGACGATATCGGCGATGAGGGTGCACTCGGTGATCCCGATGGCGATGGCCTCACCAATGCCGAAGAGTATGCAGCCGGTACCGATCCGCATGACAGCGATTCGGATAACGACGGTCTGCCCGACGGATGGGAAGTCGACAACCTGCTTGACCCGAACGATGATGGCTCAACCGATGTGGAGAACGGAGCTGACGGCGACCCCGACGGCGACACGCTGCTCAATATTCAGGAGTACAGCCTGGTTTCCAATAGCCTTTGGTCAACCGTGTGGACAAATGTATCCGGTTCGGCTTCCAGTTTCTCCTTCGGAATGCCCGGTTCCACCGATCCGAACGATACTGACAGCGATGACGATGGACTGACGGATTTCTTCGAAATCACCACCAACGCCGCCATCACCAACCTCTACTTCACCAACCCGAACGACGAAGACACCGACGGCGACGGCTTCCTCGACGGTTGGGAAGTTGAGAACGGATCCAATCCCACCAATAGCGTGCTCGACCCCGATATTGATGGCGACGGCTTGAGTAATGCAGATGAAGAGCTCCTTGGAACTGATCCTGCCAACGGTAACGACCCGGTCTTCGTCGATGACGATGCGCCGCTGGATCCTTTCCCAATGGATCCGACCCTGGGCGATACCAACGAAAATGGACGAATTGACCATCCATTCGATGCTATTCAAGAGGCCATCAATGTGGCAACCAACGGCATGACTGTGTTGGTGACCAACGGCTTCTACATTGGGAACGGTAATTACGATCTCGACACACAGGGTAAAGCGATCACGGTTCGCTCGTGGAACGGTTCAGGCGATACGATTGTGCACAGTCTGGGTCATGGCGCACTCTTCACACTCTCGAACGCGGAAAGCAACAACACCGTCATTAAGGGTTTCGCCTTGACGACCGGCTTGAATGCCTGTGAGGACGGCGACTGTGATCAAGAGCAGGGAATCGTGCTCAACAACGCCAGCCCGACCATCGTCGATTGCGTGATTTTCGAATGTGAACTGGCGGGTATACAGTGTTCAGCCAGTTCGAGTCCAATCATCACAAATTGCGTGATTTCTAATGTCTGGAACGGGGTAGCCTGCGAAGACGCATCGACCCCGCTGATCGTTAATTCCGATATTTTCGATACCACGGGTTACGGAATTGTCTCCGAAAACAGCGACGGCCTGCTCGTGAGTGATGTGCTCGTCAGCAACAGCGCCAACCGAGGGGTTTTTGTCAGCGGCGACATGAACGTTTTGTTCGAACACGTTGACGTAGTCGATAGCCGTGGCGGAATCACATTCGATAACACACAGGGTCGGTTGGAGGCTTGCCAGATTCTTGGCAATGAGGCTCCCAATTATTACACCATTGATGAGGCCACCTTTATAACGACGAGTTTGTTCCCCACCAATAATCCGGATGCCGAGGACGCGGTGAATAGCGACGAAAACGGCGGCGGGCTTCTCTTGCTCAATGGCTCTGACATCTACGTGGAAAACACACTGATCGCCGGTAACCGCACCTGGGCTGAAGATCCGGACTATTCGGATGAAA
>JAOZSE010000157.1 GCA_029939835.1 Pontiellaceae bacterium | reverse complement strand
TTGTAGACCTCGCCCGCCGCGTTGGAGAGCGTCAGGCTGACGGTGTACACGCCGGTGGTGGTGTAGTGATGCGTCGGTGAACCGAGATTCACGCCGGAGAGCGGAGCGGTTCCATCGCCAAAGTCCCATTCGTAGGTGACATCGTTCGTGTCGGCGGCGAAGTGAACGCCTTTAAACTGCGGGGTGAAATCGTTGACGCCGGCGCGGGGGGATGCGCTGAAACCGCCGGCGAGGTCGCCGGGGAAGCGGTCGTAGGTGAAGCTGCCGCGCTCGTCGTGATTGATATGCGGCCAGTGCTGCTGGTTCGGGTCAAACGGCATGCCGGTATTGATCACAAACAGTTCGGAGCCGATACTAGCGGTAATGTATTGGTTGGTTCCAAAACTGTCCGTTGTGAGCGTGTCGAGGATCAGACGGTATTTCGGAAACATGTCGCCTTCAAAGCCTTCCAAGGTGATGGGGAAGCCCGGAACCATCAGCCCGTCCTTCAAATCGCGGGCGATCAACTGAAAGCTGTAGGGATCGTCCGGCGCGTCAACATCCATCACGAATGCGCCGGCATAGACCAGTTCCGGCTCGCCGTCGCCGTCCACATCGCCAATCACGGGACGGTAGCCGTTGGAATAGTCGCCGGCATCCGGGATTCTGGAATCGGTTATTGGAAAGGCATTCAGCCGGTTTCCATGATGATCAAACCCGAGGATCTGGTGCAGGTCGGGACGATGCACAAAGATTTCCAGGTCGCCGTCGCCTTCCACATCCGCCACGAGGGGTACGGCGGATACCGCTGAGTTATTCACCTGCACCGGGAAGCCATCGATCATCGTCCCGTCCTGCTTCATCGCGACCAGATGACCGATCCCATCGAGTCGGCCGACCGCCAGAAATTCCTTCTCGCCGTCGAAGTCGATATCCGCCGTTACGGGAGAGTAGCCCAGTCCGCCGAACTCCACATTCGTTCCGCCCGTGATCTCGACCTCAAACTGCTGTACGCCGAGAGAATCGCGCACCACAAACCAAGAGCACTCCACCCCCTCGTGTTCACCGCTTTCAATGGTGACGAATTCGTTGGTTCCGTCGGCGTTGATGTCGCCGACTGAAAGCTCGGAGGTGTAGCGATTCGTATCGGAGGCAATCTGATAGCCTAGCTCGGTTCCCTCTTCGTCGAAGATCCCGTAGCGTCCTCTCACGTTATGGTTGGCGGCAATCACGATATCGAGGTCGTCGTCGTTGTCGACATCCATCAGCGCGGCCGCGTGGGTGGAGAAATAGCCCCAGGAGCCGAGGTAGTATTCCTCGTCTTTTTCCTGAAGATTCACCGGCCAGAAATTGGTGTTGATGGAGCCGTCGTGCTCAAACACCGTCAGCTCGATTTGAAGCGAGTAAATGACATTGATCAGCTCCGCCACAATGGCAATTTCTCCTTTGCCGTCGCCGTCGATATCGCCAACGGCCGGCGTGCCGGCCACCGACCAGCCCTGCCCCAGATCCTTAAACCACTTCAGTTTCCCCTGATGATCAAACACCGAAACCACCGAGTTGTGCGTGCCGATCACCTCTTTTTCCCCGTCGCCGTCGAGGTCGAAGGTGCAGAAATCAGTGATCTGCCCGCTGAACACATTGAATCCGTTCGTCCGAGTTTCGAGCACCGTATCGCCGGACTTGATCTCGACGCGGAACTTCATCATAGAGTTCCATGCCGCATTGGTGGTGCAGCCCACCTGAAAGGTGCTGTCGGGAAGATTCGTCACCGTTTGCGCGGACAACGTACCGATTGAATAGTTCGTGGCATTCAACGTCGCGTTGGACGAAAGCGAGGTCACGAACACCTCAACATCCTCCACCTCATGCGCCCAGGTTCCGACCTTCACGATCAGATTCGTGGATTCGCCCGGCGCGAGAAAGGAGCGACCGAAGCCCATATGAAGATTCACGTAGGAACGGAGAAATGCGTTGGTTTCGTCGTAGGCGAGCATGTCATCCACATCAATCCGCCCGGCACCCAGCCAGCCGCTCTGCATATTGGTATTCGCGGGAAGCGCGTAAAGGCTGGCATCGCAGGAGGCCTCCATCACCTTTTCATAAATCCAGGCTTCATAGCCGGGGTGCTTACTCATGAGCAGCCCCATCGAGCCCGCCGCCGTCGGCGTCGCCATACTCGTTCCACTGATGATCAGAAAATCGTCCCCGAACTTTCCGTACGGCGGATTCGGCACCAGACTGGTCAACAGCGAAAGAATATTGTGGCCCGGCGCCATCACATCCACCCAGGGGCCGTAATTACTGAACGAGGCCCGCCCGTCGCTCGAATCGGTTGCGCCGACCGAAATCGCACCGCGATAAGAGGCCGGATACTTCGCCATATATCGCCCGTTATTACCCGAGGCGCACATCACAGATACGCCCTTCTCATTCGCGTAGGTAATCGCATCCTGCAACGCCTGCGAATAGCCGCCGCCGCCCCAGCTGTTATTGATCACCTTCGCGCCGTGATCCGCCGCATAGCGGATGGCCGGAACGCCGTCACTCGTATTGCCGCGCCCCTCATCGGTGAAAATCTTGATCGCCATAATTTTGGCGGATGGGCAGATTCCCGCAATGCCGTAGCCATTATTCGCCTCCGCCGCAATCGTGCCCGACACATGCGTCCCGTGCATATTATCATCCATCGGGTCGGTATCCGTATTCACAATATCGATGCCGAGATAGTCATCCACATATCCATTGAGATCGTCATCCACTCCATTGGTCGCCTTGTCGTGTCCATTCGTATCCGTGCCCATCTCGCCCGGGTTCCGCCACATCTGATTGGTCAAATCGCGGTGCGTGTAATCCACCCCCGTATCAATCACCGCGATAATAATTTCATTCGTCGGGAAATCGGGAGACTCCCACGCTTCGAGCCAGTCGATATCCGAATCATCCGTGCCGGTTTCCGAAGTGGACGCATACGTCGTATGCGTTTGACCCGTATTGTTGAGACTCCACTGCTCGGGATCGAAATGCTCATCGTTGGGTGCGGCATAGAGTTCGAGCGGCCAGTCCGGCTCGGCATATTGCACGAGCGGGGAACGGCTCAACAGCGAAAGAACCGAAGCAATATCGCCGTCGACCAGCACGTCCGCGGTATACATATTGTCCAGATTACGCTTCGCGGAAGAAACGGATGTGCCGTCCGACAGCGGCCCGACCACCGAATCGGTCGATGTGGAAAAAACCTTCTTCAGCGATCCCATACCGGGAATCGAAAATTCGGGTGAAGACATTCCATCCGCGAGCGGCTGAGAAACCGGAGTGTCCTTCA